>DATJBI010000147.1:0-45076 GCA_035515435.1 Anaerolineales bacterium | reverse complement strand
TGATCCATCCGCCGGATATGCTGGTCTCCCATCCTCAATATTACCAAAGTCAGGGCGGTCAGGTTTGCTATATCTGCCACCAGAACGTTTTCTGTTCGCGCTGCCACCCGACGGGCATCCTGAACAACCCTTAAGAAAAGGCAAAGGTATATGAACAAGATCAAATCCATCCTCGATTTCTTGAACACCCGGGTCCTGTCGAGCACCTACCAGATCAGGCGCCTGATCGTACTCATGATCGTGATCATCGGGCTCCTGGTTCTGAGCTTTGGAACCTACTATTACTATGACCGCTACTACGATCCGCAGCAATCGGTGGCGCAAACGGCCATTAGCCAGGCGGAGCAGGCGGTGAGTGCTGATCCCCAGAATATCGATAAACGGCTGCATTTGGCGGAGACCTACATTGTCTATCAACACTTTGATCAGGCCGTCAACCAGGCCGAGCAGGTGGAGCAGACGGATCCGACGAACGTCGAGGCTGATTTCGTGCTGGGCCTGGCGTATGCCAATGACAACAAGCCTCAGCAAGCGGTCGCTCCTTTTCAAAAGTTCATCAATGCACGCCAGGCGGAAGCTAACGCCGCCCTCGATCAGGAGCTGCAGTCGGCCTATTACTATCTGGGTGACAGCTACTTGAAACTGGGCCAGCCTCAGAGCGCCATCGCCCCGCTCGAAACAACCGTCAAAGAGGTCGGCACCGACTCCGATTCGCTTTACAAGCTTGGGATGGCCTATGGAGGCGTCAAGCGCTATGGGGACGCCATCAATGCCTTTCAGGCGGCCACGGAGTTTGTCCCCAACTATACCGAGGCCTATCAAGGGATGGCGGACGCCTATACGGCATTGAATCAACCCGACCTCGCAGGCTATGGGCTGGGCATGGTGGCTTACTCTAAAAAAGACTACCGGAGTGCGCTGAGCCTATTGCTCCCGGTTGCGCAGGCCAGACCTGATTTCGCTCCCGCATTTGTCGGCCTTGGCCAGGTCTATGAAGCCACGAATGACCTGAAGGATGCGCAGACTTCCTATCAGACCGCCCTCAAGATCGATCCAAACAACTTTGCGGCCACGAACGGCCTGCAGCGCGTGAATCTGCTCTTAGGAAAATAGACAGGAATCTTATCCGATGACCACACCCAATATCGAGTCCCCTTCCGTTCCCACGCCCTCCGGCGTGAAAGATGAACAAGACGATGAGCGAAAACGCCGCTTGTTATTGCTCATCCTTTTGTTCCTGCTCCTGCTGTGCTGCTGTGTCGGGTTTCTTTTCATCCGGTACCTGGCCAAACCGCAGCCGCTGCCTCAGTTATTGCCGGTGCCGGTGGGCAATTATCCGCCGGCTTACAAGTTTTCCGTGGTCGGTGTGGATGGACCGGTCGGCGTGGCTGCCTCCCCCGATAACCAGCGGTTCTATGTAAGTGAATCCAGAGGCGACCGCCTGATCAAGATGTTCGATCGAAGCGGGAATCTGATCGGCAGTTTTTCCCCGCCCAACACAACGCCGGGCAGCCGCCAGCCGGTCTACATTGCGGTCGATGCAGCCGGCCGCGTCCTGGTCGTGGATCGCATCAACGACGCCATTGATTTATTCGATGCCGCGGGCAACTACCTGGATGCCATCATCGCGCCGAACATGACCCTGACCAAATTCCTTGCCACGCAAATTCCGGGCGGCGCCCCGGCCGGAACCCGGTTCAGCTGGGATGGCATCAACCATTTGGTCACGTATCAGATGCCGGGCCAGGCAAGTCACGCGGTGAAATTTAACATGCCGGCCACCCCGTGGGCCCCGATGGGCATCCGTTTTGATGAAGCGGGAGATCTGATCTATACCGATATCTCCACCAATTTGCACAGCGTGCATGTCATCCCCGCCGCAAGCATCAGCGGTCCCTGGATGACCTTCAGCCCAACCATTCAAGAATTTGGCACGGAAGGAAAAGGCACGGGTCAGTTCCAGTTTCCCAACAATGCTCTAACCGATAGTAAGGGCAACTTCTATGTTTCCGATGGGGATAACGCCCGCATTCAGGCCTTCGAACCGAATTTCGCCTACACCACCTTTTTTGGCTTTGGCACCGGCGAGGATGGCCTCAACCTGCCGCGCGGCATGTGGATGGACAGCAAGGATCATCTGCATGTCGCCGATGCGGTGGGGTCGGTCATTCGGGTGTATGACGTTTCCGGGAGCGTGCCCCAGTTCCTGTTCAATTTCGGCACGCCCGGCACTGACGCCGGCGAGTTCAATTATCCCATTGACATTTGTATTGATGGAACCGGAAGGCTTTATATTGCCGACCGTGACAATGATCGTGTTCAGATCTGGTCCTACTAGGAGAAAGGAGGCTGCGATACGTTCGATACGATTGAAGATGAAAATGATCCATCCCGATCAACCCTTGTTTAGGAGAATGAAACAATGAAGAGACTATTTTTTGCTTTGGTAATCGGCATCCTGCTTGTGGCCGCTCTTACCACCACAGCGCTAGCCGATAACGGCCCGCACGGCGGCGCGGCTTTTGCAAACGGCTCTACGGATGCGTGCGCGAGTTGTCACCGGGCGCATACCGCTCAAGATGCAACGGGCGACCTGCTGAAAGTGAGCAGTATTTATGGGCTTTGCACCAGTTGCCACAATGGCACGGGCGCCTACACGGACGTCGTGGATGGCATCTATGATGCCTCTGCTCCAGCGATCTACCCCTGGACGCTTTCGCCCGCGACGGGTGAAGGCGACCCCGGAGCACCTCTGTTCGGCGGTGGTTTCTCTTTCACCGAAATGAGTCACACTTGGTCAGGCTCAGCGTATTACTCCAACTTCACTTTAACGCCGGGGCAGGTGGTTACCTCGGGACACAATGTGGACGGTGCCACCTCCGGTACGGTCTGGGGGGCAGGCAGCTACAGCGCCACGGATACCCGTTCCACCGCCGGCATTTTTACCGGCTCCACGGTTGGGACACAGACGCTCACGCTCGATTGCACGTCCTGCCACGATCCGCACGGCTACGCCGGCAGGGACCCCACGGGCAAATCCGTTCCGTCCTATCGCTTGCTGCGCTACCAGCCCACTGGTTCCAACGGCTTTGAACTCTCTGCAACCGCGTTAAGCACCGGCGGTCAAACCTCGGCACTTTTCACTACCGCCAACAGCGGCGCCGCGTATCAGGTGGCCGGTTCAGGCGGCGGTGCGACAGTTCTCGAGCCCGCCGGCATGGGTGAGAGTTCAGCCAATGGCTATAAGGCAACCAGTTGGTGGTACACCATCAACTCGGATTGGACCCAGGATCCTCTGGTGGCAGCATTGAAATTGCCGCACGGTTGGGTCGCGGGTCAGCCCTGGGAATCGGTATCGAATGGCTTGGGCGATTACGGCCCGAATGGCCGCGGCCTTGAATACGTGCGGCCCGCCTTCGTGGACACAACAGTGTCTGTGAGCAAAGGTTACTATTGCTACGACCCCACAGCTACCAACCTGGTGGCCAACCCGCCCTTTGCTACGACCACGGGCACCTACGCCACCTACAACGGCAACTGCCAAACCCTGGTGGGGACCGCCGGGACTCCCGGGACCCTTATCACCGGGGGTGTGGGCTTTGGCACGCCATTTGACAACAGCAAGGCCCGGGTTGCATTGGGTCTGTTCTGCGCACAGTGCCATGACCGCTACTTTGAGGCCTCGGGCTCTGCTGCGAAAGCTACGGGCGATGCTGTCTTCATGTACCAGCACGCCTCGGGTGCGGCCAGCGCCACTGGTGATCCATCCATTACTTGTGTGGATTGCCATGTTGCCCACGGCAGCAGTGCAAGCATGGATTCGCTTTCCCAGAGCGCTTCGCTCACTTCCCTGGCCGGTGGTTCGAAT
This sequence comes from Anaerolineales bacterium, assembly GCA_035515435.1. Classification (GTDB taxonomy): domain Bacteria; phylum Chloroflexota; class Anaerolineae; order Anaerolineales; family Villigracilaceae; genus Fen-1038. The sequence continues at coordinate 41,208 of DATJBI010000147.1, read as the reverse complement.
TTCAGCGGCGTGGACAGTGATTTGTTGAAGCTCGACAATCGTTCCATGTGCGCCACCTGTCACGGCACGGGCATCAATTTCCAGTTTACGGCTCCTGCCGCTGCCACGGCTACTCCTTTGCCATAAGGTCTGCGGCACGGTGTTCCATCAAGGGGAGGGCGTTCCTAGCGCCCTCCCCCGGTTCGATGGAATGGACCTGCAATCATTTCTATTTTGAATCAGCACGCCGATTTGCCAATCGTCATTTGGGACCTGCAGAGTGAACCTGCGTCAGCCTTCTATCCACGCCCACAAAAGTCTCCCGGGCCGATTCCTTTTAATCGTCTTGGTTTTGGTTAACGTTGCCCTCTTTCCCCGGGTGGCGCAGGCCAGGGTGGAGCTCAGTCCCCGCGACCCAATTTGGAATGCAAGGACGAACGACGCGCCCGCCTTTCTGCGCATGCTCGATAATCCGCACAGCCTGTACAGTGAATATGGGCTTTCCACATTGGCGGGGCACCTCATCAATGACGGCGTGGTGGATGCGCAAGGCTGTCCGAGGCGTGGATTGCAGCCGACCGGCAAAGCCAACGACTGCGGAGTCCAGCGTGCGGTGTCGGCTACTGACTTTTGGCAGAATCGCTACAATGCGTCCATCCTCAACAGTTCGCAGAAGACGGGTGTGCCGCCCATTCTGATCAAGAACATTTTCATCTATGAAAGCCAATTCTGGCCGCAAACCGTATACATCAACACCTCCGAATTTGGGCTGGGTCATCTGACCCAGATGGGCGCAGATTCTTTGCTGCGCTGGAATTATCCTTTTTATGATTCATTCTGCACCGCCCAGCTGTCCGCCGATCGATGCCAGAAGGTGTACGTGGAACAGCCCGACTACGTGCAGGCGCTGTTGCAAGGATTGGTCATCCAGCAGGTCAACGTCGATTGTTCCGAATGTGCTTACTCGCTCGATCTCACGCGGGCCGAGAGCAGCATTCCCATCTTTGCAGATACTCTGGTGGCCAATGCCAATCTCGTAAAGCATTACATCAAGTTGTATACCGGCTCGGACGCGGCAGATACGGCGGGGTATGAGGATCTGTGGGATTTTGCTCTGGCAAGTTATAACGCCGGGCCCGGTTGTTTCCGGGACGCTCTATTAAGAACAATTTACAGCAATGCCTCGCTGACCTGGAAGAATCTCTCGGCCAAACTCGATCCGGGTTGCCAGGGCGCGGTTGCTTACGTTGACTTCATCAGCAAAGCGGATCATTATCGACCGCAGGACGACCCCGGCCTCAATCCGACGGCCGCACCCACTCTGGTGCCGCAGACGCCAACGCCAGGGGCGGCTCAGACGATTTCGGCTCTGACACCAAGTCCGGCGGACACGCAGACAGTCCCGGCTCAGACCCCGACTCCCACGGCCGCTCAAACCGCAATCTCCGCCACGCCGATCTCTGGCACGCCGTCCTCAGAGCCAACTTCGACCAGCGGGGTATCGGCAGGCTCTGAGACTCCGGCTCCGACCCCTACCGGTGATGTACCGATTGATTCTGAAACGCCCGCTGCCACCCCCACAGGGAGTGCACCGGCGGGTCCGGCTACAGCCACGGAGGTCCCCACGGCCACGGCCTCCGTCCTATCTTCCCCAACGACGTCGGCCAGTCCCACGCGTGTGCTGCCCACGGCTTCTGCCACACCGCAACCGACAGCCACGGTCTCGGTGGCGAAGATCCTCAAGCCATTGCACGTCGGCAACGAACTCGTGATGAAAATTGACCCACAACAGCGTGCCGCGGTCTTGCAGACCCTGGTCGCGCTGAATATGAGCCTCGCCCCGGGCGCAGAACAGGTTCAACCCCTGGATACGATTGTTGTCCGGGTGGACCCGAACCACCTGAATGCCGCTCTGACAGAATTAAGAAGCAGTGCCGGGGTGGAATTTGTGGAGCCCAATTACCTGGTGATGGCTTCCGGGCTGCCCGCGCAGGCCGGCGATCCGAATGATCCATTGTTTGCGCACCAGAATTATCTGCCGAAGATTCAAGTTCCGCAGGCCTGGGATGCGCTGCCCACCCTGCAGCCCGTACTGGTCGCGGTTTTGGATACCGGCGTGAACATTGCTCATCCCGATCTGATGAACTCGATCTGGCAGAACTCCGCCGAGGCGTCAGGCGCGCCCGGAGTGGATGATGACAGCAACGGCTATGTGGATGACCTGCACGGCTGGAACTTTGTGGGCGGCAACAATGATGTTAATGACGATAATGGGCATGGCACGCATCTGGCCGGAATTATCGCGGCTTCGGCCAATAACAAGATTGGAATTGCGGGCATTGCGCCGAATGCCCGCATTTTGCCATTGAAGGTGTTGGACAAAAACGGCTATGGCTCATATGCCAATGTGGCCGACGGAATCGTCTATGCCACGAATATGGGGGCGCGCATCATTGAACTGGGCTTCAGTGGAACGGGCTCCAGCGAGTTGATGCAGAACGCGATCAACTATGCGCTCGCTCATAATGTGCTGATGGTTGCGGCGGCTGGAAACAGCGGGAACAGCACCACCTATTATCCGGCGGGGTATTTGGGAGTGGTCGCGGTCAGCGCCTTGGATAACAATGATAATCCGGCAAGTTTCTCTTCCAGCGGCAATGATATCAGCCTGTCCGCGCCCGGCGTTGGGATTGTTTCCACGGGGCTTTCGGATAATTATCCTTACATGTCGGGCACCTCCATGGCTTCCGCGGAGGTGGCGGGCGTCGCGGCCCTTCTGGCAGGTGAACCACAGTTCAGCGACAGCGCGGATTTGCGTTCCGCCCTGCTGGGCAGTGCGCTGGATCTGGGAAGCCCTGGACGCGATCCGCAATACGGTTACGGCATGGTGCAGGCCTTGAATGCTCTCCAATCTGCCGGAGCCAGCGTTGCGACTTCTACGCCCAGCGCAGGCCCAACTCCCACGCCGGGGGCCGGTGTTCATAGCGCCGCGATCACCACCGAAACCCTATACGGCACGGCCCAAACGTGCAGTTACACGATCGATTCTCCGGCCAACAGTATTGATGGGGATATCAATGGTTCATCTGCAGCCTGTTCCGGCGCCTACTCGGCCGCCTCGGTGGGGAACTGGACCTATACGGCCATGCAACCCATCACATCGCTTCAGACGATCCAGTCTGGAAGCGGAGCGGTCATGCTCGATGTTGCCTTTTCTTCGTCCGGCATTTCCCCCACCGATACGATGGCCCTCCAGGTCTCCAACGACCAGGGAGCAACCTGGAACCAGATCGCCACCTACAGCTCCGATCAGGGATTGTCGACGCAGTCCTACGATGTCAGCCCGTACTTCACCACGGTGGCGGAAGTGAACAAGGCAGAGCTGAGGCTGATCGGCATTGCCGGCCAGGGGGATGCGGTCACCATCAATTTGGATGAAGCCAGTCTGGATGTAAATGGCTACATTCCCCCGACGGTCACGATCACCGCACCTTCCAACAATTCGACCTATGCGTATGGTGCCAAGATCACCTTGACAGGCACCGCCACAGACCCGCAGGATGGAACGCTCGATTCTTCGATTGTCTGGTATTCCAATTTGACTGGACCGATCGGCAAGGGAGCCAGCGTATCCAGCTCTGCTTTAATTCCGGGCACGCACACCATTTATGCGCAGGCGACCGACTCGGGCGGGGCACAATCGGAAGTATCCATCAACCTGACGATCCGCGCACCGGCCGACAGCCCGCACGGCGGATTCACTTCAAACACCGACCAATGCGCAACCTGTCACCGCGCGCATTCGGCTCAGGGCGACACCTACCTGACCAGCACTTCAAATTCCGTATTGACCAGCGATGCTTTTTGTTTGAGCTGCCACAGCGACGTATCCACGCATTCAAACATCAACTTTGCCGGGACACCGCAGGAGTCGCCATTCCAGGTACGGTGCATTCAATGCCATGATCCGCACGGTTCCGGAAATCTGTTCGATATCCGTACGAATATCATCACCAACCTGACCACGCAAGCCACGGCGGGCCCGGTCAGTTTCACGGCGTTGACGGGTCCGAACTCCTTTGATGACGGCACCAGCGCAAATCGTCTCTGCCTGGTCTGCCATACCAGCATGGCCCATCATCCTGGCGGGCTGGACCACTACAACAATGCCGATGCGACTTACAGCCTGGATTACACCGGTCAGAGCTGCATTGCCTGCCATCCTCATAACGCCGATACAAATTCGGCTACCCTGGACGGCTTCATGCCGGTCCGCGCCACAAACCCGTAACCCGGGCAGGGCAAAATGAAGAAGAGCTTCTCCTGTCTCTCGGCCATTTTTGATCTTTTGATCGATTTCGCGCTGATCGCCATGGGCGGTCTGATCTACTATCACTTCAGCATTCATCCGCTGGCCGGGGTGATCTGGAATCCGCTGGTCATCCATCTGTTTGGCAGCCAGGAATTGGCCAGCCTGGTCCTTTCGGGGGTTCCCTTTGTCATTGGCCTCTTTTCTCTTGCGCGAACCATCACCCGGGTGTTCGCCGCCCGCAAAAACCCCGCTCGCGGCAGAGGCTGAAAACCTCTTATTCTGTCCTGGGTCTTGCCAATCCGCTCTGCACGGAGTAGGCTGCGGCCTCCGCCCGATTCTTGAGATTTAACTTCTGCAGAATATGCTTGAGATGATACTTGACCGTATTCTCACTGATCTGCAGTTGTTCGGCGATCGCCTTGTTTTTCAGACCCTGGGCGATCAATTTCAATATTTCAATCTCGCGCTCGGATAAAGCAGGTCTAGACTCATTGAGAGGGCCCGAATTCCTGGCCTGCTGTGCGATATGTGCCAGCAGGTGACCTGTCATTGCTCCGGAAATGGGGGCTTCCCCTTTCTCCAGTCCGCGCAGGGCAGAGATAAAGGATTGCGAATCCAGACTCTTGAGCAAATAACCATACGCGCCGCCCTCGATCGCGCTTACTAAATCTTCACTCTGATCCGAGATGGTCAGCATGACAACCTTTGTGCCGGGTGCGGCGGCCCGGATCTGGCGCAGGGCCTCCAATCCGCTCATGACCGGCATATGCAGATCCATCAGAACGATATCAGGTTTTAACCTTAATGTCTCGCGGACGGCTTGCTCGCCATCACCCGCCTCCCCCGCGACTTCGAAGCCGGAAGCCTTGAGCAGGCTGGTGAGTCCGTCCCGAAAAAGAGAATGATCGTCTGCAACCAGAATACGCATGATCTAGGTCAGGTTCTCAAAGGATAAAGGTAAAGTCACAGTAATGGTTGTGCCTTTCCCCTTCTGCGATTGTATCATGAACTCTCCATGCAGACTTTCCGCGCGCTCGCGCATCGTCTGCAGGCCATATTGGGATCTTCCTGAGGCTGGATGCGAGACCAGATCAAACCCGACACCGTTGTCTTCAATGATCAACGCAAGTTGTTGATCGCGGAAAATAGTTTGGACCGATGCCCCGGAGGCGTTGGAGTATTTGCGAATATTGCTCAATGCTTCCTGAACGATGCGGAACGCCTGCACTTCGATCTCCGGTGATAATCGGATATTGCCCGCCTCCAGATTGGATGAATAGGTCACAGGGATCCTGCAAAGTTCCTTGAATTGCTCCAGGTAATTCTGAATGGCCCGCGTGAGACCCGACGTAAGCAACCGCGAGGCCCGCAGACCATGGATTGCATCCCGCACGTCGGTCAGGAGATTGCGTGAGGCATCTTCCAGTTCTCGCAGATTGGCAAGCGCCTCTTGCTTCCTGCCGCGGTCCATGAATAGATAGATGGCTCCAATCTTGGTATTCAGATATGCGAGCAGCTGCGGCAGGCTGTCGTGAAGTTCGCGGGCAATTCGTTCGCGTTCCTCGACAATGGCCTGGCTCAGCAGCTCGCCGCGCCTTCTTTCTTCCTCGATGTGCGTCTCGATTTCGGCAACCATGCCATTGAAGGTATTCGCCAACCGGTCCAATTCATCCCCGGCTTTCGTAACGGGCAAACGCGCATCATAGTTGCCGCGGCTGTAGGCGTTCAGCGGCTGCATAAAGGCCCGGATGCGTCTGATCGCCAGAAAATCCAGAAGAAAATAGATCGCAAAGAAAATCAATAGTGCCGCCAGAATCGACAATCCGAGATTGATCAGCGCATTTTGCCGCGCCAGGCCCTGTTCTTGTTGGGCGGAGACGTCCACCAGCAGGACGCCAAGGTATTTTTGCACGCTGCCGTGGCATTGATGACATTCGGGATCGTTGGCGATCGGAGTGGCAACCCGCAGCGTCTCCACGCCGCCGATATGCATGTCTAGGATCTTCGGCAGGGCATTCTCGGGATATTGATGGCATTCCGCGCAGCCGCTCGACTTGATATCCAGGGTCGCGCCATTTTCATTTCCGTTTGAGACGCTGTCGGCTCTCACGACGCCATTTTGATTCAGGAGAAGCACCCGCTCCACCTCGTTCAGGCGGCTGTCCTGTACCATGGTTTCCATCATGGCATTGTCATTCATTAACATGGCATGCTTCAACCCCATCAAAATCACGTCGCCAACCGTCTCGGCATCATTCTCGTTCTCGGCTTGAATGAATTGAATCTCCCGCAGATATTGCCAGAACGAAAAGATGCTCATCAACACCAAGAGCGGTAAGGCAATGCTCCACCCCAGCCGGAAGCGTAAATCAGCCCTGGAAAATAACTTCATGTAGGTCGATTCCTTATTTCTAAACCGTAGGCAATTCCGAGTGGAAGGTGATGGGAGCCATTATAATTCATTGCCGTACCCGGAACGGCCGGTCTCCCCAGAAAGAAAGAATAATGACGTTTTGCACTTGTGAGAAAGATCAAATTGAATTAAATTGACGCAAATTACAGGAACAGAAATTTTAGGAAACCCATGAAGAAGATCCTCGATTTCTGGAACAGAGATATCATCAACAAATTGATCGTCGGTGTACTGGCGGTGCTTGGGATCGGTCTGCTGGCCTGCCTCTACTTCCTATGGACCCTTCCCACAGGCAGCCTGTTTTATGGTGCCTTGTTCCCCTCCCGCAGCACGCCCACCCAGCTCAGCACCGCGACCGTGCGCCCCACACCGACCACCGAATTCTTCCCTTCGGTGACCCCCCTCCCCGCTCCCAGCTCGACAGGGATCTCCTCCCCTTTATTGACTCCCTTCACATCCGTCACGCCTCCGCCTTCGCCGCTGCCGGCACAGAACCAATCGACGGAAACAACCGCCCCAACCGCCCCCTTGGCAGCGTCGATCCCGGCCGTAACCAGCGCCGCCGCCACGGCCTGCATTCCCAATCATCCTCCTGAAACAGGCAGGGTGGTGGGCGTGCTGGATGGCAATACAATAAAGGTCCTTTTGGACCGCGATGGAAAGATCTATGTGGTCCGCTACATCGGGATCGCAGTTCCCGCCTACGGTGAAACGCAGGAACTCTACGGCAGGGCAGCCGAACTCGATAACTTTGATCTGGTCTTTGCCCAGAAGGTGAGCCTGTTTGGAGACAACTCCGACAAGGATCCGGCGGGACGTTTGTTACGCTATGTGACGATGGGCGATCGTTTCATCAATCTGGTGCTGCTCCAGCATGGGTATGCGACTGCCGCCTCCGTTCCACCCAATACGGCCTGCGACGCGGTATTTAAGAATGCCGAACAAACTGCGCGGCAGTCGCAGATCGGCAGGTGGGTGGCGACGCCGACCCCCCTCTCGCCTTGAATACTTTGCAAGCCGTAGTGAAAGTCGGTTCGATCGCGCCTCGGCAGGCCCGGCACCCCCAGCATTCGTTCTGGATCCGGTGAGCCAGGCGGTCAAGAGGCTCGCTGGGATGGAGGGGCGGCCCTATTTTTCCGGAGCGCCCTCATCGATCCATTTTTTGATGAATGCCAATTCGTCGGCGGAAAAGGTCGCGAAGTGCTGTCCGCTGCTCTGCACTTGGACCAGCTTGCTGCTGGCGGAATTCCCCGGGGTGATGACCGCACCGTCGGTCGCGCCCTTCATTGCTCCGGCATAGCTGCTCAAGTCAAGTCCGCCGGAGGCAGTTGCAGCCGAATGACAGGTGGCACACCGGGCCTGAAAGAGGGTCGAGGCCCCGGCCCAGGTCAGGGAGGTCGGGGTCGGGATGGCGGCCAGGGTCGCAGTTGAGGTGGGCGGCAACGGAGTCGGGGTTTCGGGCACATAGATCAGGTTGGCGGCCATTTCCGGCGGGATCGTGACGAGCGCAGTTTGTTCGCCGTGAACGAATTCAAATACGGCAAATAGCATCACCGCGCTCGCCAGCACGGCCGCCGGATAATATATTCGTTTGCGTCTGCGGAGCGCCGGGGTTTCTCCTGTCCGGCCGGCACCCGCTTTGAGATCCGCCAGTTCAAGCGGATGTTCGTGGCGCATTTCCGCTTCCGTCAGTTTCCCGGTCCACATCGCCTGGTTGAAGCGTTTGATGTGAACGCCGTACATGTGCCAAACAATAATGGCCAGCACGGCCAGCACGGCTTCCGCCCCGTGCGCGGCTTTTGCGGCCGGGATGAAGTAGCCGGGCAGGAATTTCACCGTGGTGATCGGATTCCACATCATGAAGCCCGTGGCGCCCATGATGAGGATCCCCCACACCAGCGCCCAATATTCCGCTTTCTCTTCGAAGGTGTACCGTCCCATTTGCGGACGCGATTTGCTCAAACCGATGTTGTAACTGAACGCCGCCCAGGCGTCCCAAAGATCCTGCAGGCTGGGCAGCATGGTCATCGGAAGATGAAGCACATAGATCTTGTAACTTACTTCCAGCACATGATAAATGGCGACCAGCATCAGCACGGTGGCTGCCGCATGATGGGTCCAGCGGAGATTGTCCACGCCGCCCCAGATTTCAATGATGGTCAGGGATACAGGGTTGAGCGCAAATTTCTGGGCCAAGCCGGTGATCGCCAGCGTGGTAAATGAAAGCAGCATCAATAAATGTTGCAGGCGGGCAGAGAGGGAAAAGCGCGCATAGGTGCGGCGGCGAGGGGAGAGCGGGGTTTGATTCGCCATCAGCTCTTGGTTCCTTTTCGGTCCCCGATCGCGCGCCGGACGAAATCGGCGATCACAAATACCAGCATGCCTCCGATCACCGCCGGAATGAGCAGGGCATAGAACAGGTTGACATAGAAGACCAGTGGGTACTGAGTCGGGCTGGCGATGTAGTGATCCATCCAGGCCTCGGTAAAGTTCGCGGAGGTCACACTGGGATGGCAACGCTGGCATTTCGGCAGGAGGTTCTGCTTGATGGCAATGCCTGTCGCCGGATCGTTCACCCAGCCAATATCATGAACTCCATGACAATCCGTGCAAACCGGCTTATTCGTGGGAGTATCGGGCGAGATCTGCTCAAAGATCGTTACAGTGGTCCCGTGAAAATCGGACACGTAGGTATTCAAGACCTGCGTCGAGATACCGTATTTGTTCATGATATCCGGATTGGAGTGGCATTTGGCACAGAGTTCCGGCGTATCGTTATGGAAACGCACGCTGACCGGCGACTGGATGTTGTGAACGCCATGACAATCGATGCAGGTCGGCACATCGGGATTGTTTTGGGTCAGGGCCTCCCCGTGGACGCTGCCCTTATACTGATCGTAAATCACGCTGTGACAGCGCGCACAGGTCTGTGGAATGCTCAGGCGAACGCTGGGCAGCAGCTGTCCCGTTTTCGGATCCGTCATGCGCGTCTGCTGATGCGGATTATGGCAATCGGTGCAGACCGCCGCATTGAAGTTGCCCACCGAAAGCGCCTGCTGATGGACGCTGTCCAACGTCTTGCCATACTCGGGCGCGTGGCAATTCTTGCAGGACGTATAAAGCTGAAGCGTGATGTCGCGGATGGTATTGGGTTGATAGGTGGGATGGGGATAGGTGCTGATGTTGGTATGACAGTCGACACAGGCAAGATTTTCCTGGCTGTGGACGCTTTGCTTGAACAGCGTGGGATCGATATAAAGGGAGAGCGTCTCCCCATCCGGCAGCGGCTTGTTCAATCCCCTTTGGCTGTGACAACTGAGACAATAATCATTGGTTGGTTTGTCTTGAACGGACGATTGGAATGCCGGCTGGGTTAACTTTTCCGCCTCGGTCCCTGACGTAAATATTGCCGCGCCCACCAGAATCATCGTCACACCTGAAATCAGAAACCCCAGACGAAGATGCCGGGAAATCCGCTTCATCAATTCGTTGCCTCGGACGGAATGACGGACATATGCTCCAATTCTAAGGAAATCCCGGATATCGCAAAGTGTCCTTAATCACTTGTTCCGCATGACATGGACAAAATAGCCTCCCTCTTTAGGATAGGATAAAATTGGCAAAGGTCATGACAATTGGCCGGGCTTTTTTCAGCCTCTATTAATCTCGACATGTAGAATGAAGATTGGTATAAAGTCCTTTGCGAATATGATTGGAGGCAGTTCATGGGACGGATGAAATTTATCATCGGCGGCGTGTTGATCCTGGCGGCAGTTGTGTACCTGATCTTCTCGGCCACCAAGGCCAACGCCGAATATTTCATGACGGTGGATGAATTGAAGGCGAAAAGCGCCAGCCTGGCCGGTCAGAGCCTGCGCGTCTCGGGGGCGGTGGTCGGGGATACGATTCAATACGATGCGAATACGCTCACCCTGACCTTTCAGGTCGCCCAGGTTCCTGCCGATCAAAAGGAAGTGGACGCGGAAGGCGGACTGGCCGCCGTCCTGCACGCAGCCGTCATTGATCCGAATCGGGCGCGCCTTAAAATCACTTATAACGGTCCCAAGCCTGACCTGCTCAAAAATGAAGCGCAGGCGATCATGACCGGTCATCTCGATTCCGACGGTCTCTTCCACGCTGACGAGCTGCTGCTGAAGTGCCCCACCAAATATCAGGAAGCGGTACCCAACCAGACCGGTAGTTGATCGAACCGGACCTGACGGATTGCAGCGCGTCAGGTCCTACTTTTAATGAGGAGCCCTTATGATCGCTGAGTTCGGGTATGGAGTTATTACTGTTGCGTTTCTGGTCGCCCTCTACAGTGTGGGTGCGGCCATCTATGGCGAGCAAACCAAATCGGCGGGGTGGGTCGAGTCGGCCCGCCGGGCGATGCTATTGTTATGGCCGCTCATTTCCCTGTCGGCTGCCTCGCTGATCTACCTGCTGGTCACAAATCATTTCGAAGTTTCATTCGTCTATGAAGTGACCAGCCGGGAGATGCCCACCTATCTCAAGATCACAGCCTGGTGGGGCGGACAATCCGGTTCGCTGGTCTTTTGGTCATGGCTGATGGCCGCATTCGCTTCGCTCGTCACCCTCCGCAAATGGGATCGCGATCGCGAGTTCCTGCCATGGGTCATTGTGGTTACATCCATCACCACGGCCTTCTTCCTCGGCCTGGTCGTCTTTTATCAGAATCCGTTCGCCTTTTTCTGGCAGGGGCCAGACGGAAAACTCATCACCGACGCGGCCGGCAATGCGATCAAGGGCATGTTGGCGCCGGTCGCCGGCGCGAGCCTTGCCATTCCGGCGGATGGAAACGGTTTGAATCCGTTATTGCGCCATCCGGGCATGATCATCCACCCACCGATGTTGTACCTGGGTTTTGTATCGTTCGTGATCCCGTACGCGTTCGCCATTGCAGCCTTGATCACCGGCCGGACCGATGATCGCTGGATTCGCATCACGCGCCGCTGGACGTTATGGGCCTGGCTGTTCCTGTCCTGTGGGCTGGTGCTGGGCAGTCGCTGGGCATACGATGTGCTTGGCTGGGGCGGCTTCTGGGGCTGGGACCCGGTGGAGATCGCGGCCTTGATGCCATGGCTGACCGGCACCGCCTTCCTTCATTCTGTGATGATTCAAGAAAAGCGGGGATTGCTCAAGCAATGGAATATGCTCCTGATCATCCTGACCTACTCCTTGGTGATCTTCGGGACATTCCTGACCCGTTCCGGTGTGCTTTCCTCGGTCCACGCGTTTGCGCAAAGCGCGATCGGCCCGGTCTTCTTTGCCTTTATTGGAATTACGCTGGTTGGATCCGTCGCGTTATTGATCTACCGCTGGCCGGAGCTGCGCGGGGAAACAGAGATGAAGTCCATGCTTTCACGCGAAGCTCTCTTTCTGCTCAACAACCTGCTCTTCATGAGCGTGCTCGTGGTCTGTTTCTGGGGTGTGGTCTTTCCGATCATTTCCCAATTGTTTACCGGTCAGACGGTGACCGTTGGACCGCCATTCTATCAGACGGCGGTCGCGCCGCTCTTTGCCGCCTTGATGTTGTTGATGGGCGTTGCCCCGCTCTCGGCCTGGGGGCATTCCAGCCTCAAGACCCTGGGACGCGCCATCTGGAAATCGGCAGCGGCTGCGCTGCTCCTGACCGTCCTCCTGTTCTTTACTTACACTGCCAACGCCATTGCCCTGGCCGGTTTCTTCCTGGTCGCCCTGGTGCTGTTCGTGACCGTGCAGGAATTCTGGCGCGCCACATTTGCCCGGATGAGGGCCCAGGCCGAAAATTTCTTCACCGCCTTTTGGCGTCTGGTTGGCCGCGACCGCAGACGGTACGGCGGTTATATTATCCACATCAGCATGATGTTGATGGCGATCGGCATTCTCGGCATCAATGTGTTCCAGGTGCAGACACAGGGAACCGTGCCTATCAACAGTTCCCTGTCATTGAGCGGCTACACGGTCAAGTATGATTCAATAGCCCAGTTCCCGGGTCCGGATGGGCGTCAGGTGACCCGGGCCGTGGTGAGCGTATATCAGGGCAATGCCTATCTTGGCGATCTGTACCCGCGCATCGATTATTATTCGGACCAGCAGCAGAGCATGACCATTCCGGGCCAGCGCTCCACCTTGAAGGACGATCTCTACATCATTCTGGTGGATTGGCAGCCCACCTCGGCCAACGGCGCGACATTCAAGATCTTCGTCAACCCGCTGGTGAACTGGTTGTGGATCGGAGCGATCCTGTTCCTGTTCGGCATCATCATCGCCGCCTGGCCCGAGCGCGACGCCGAACGCGTTCCGGCGCGAACGCGCCGCCTCCAGCAAACCGATGGCAAGCAGACCAGCGCGGCAGACTAAAGATGACCATGAAGAGACTGTTTGGGACGTCCATTCTGGCCCTGCTGGCCGCCGCTTTCTTCACCGGCCTCGTTCTCGCGCAGCAGCCGGTGCCCACGCCGTCCGACGATCAAGTGAATCACATCGCTCATCAATTGTATTGTCCCGTCTGTGAGAACACACCCCTGGATGTGTGCCCGACCGAGGCCTGCCGGCAATGGCGCGATCTGATTCGCCAGCAGCTGGCCCAGGGCTGGACGGAAGACCAGATCAAGCAATATTTTGTGCAGCAGTATGGGGTGCGCGTGCTGGCGGAACCGCCTCAAAGTGGGTTGAATTGGCTGATCTACATCCTGCCGCCGCTCATCATTTTGGCTGGCGCGTTCATCCTCTTCCGCGCCCTGAGGACGTGGACCAGGCCCGCCTCCGCCTCGGCCGCGGTCGGGGCGAATGAGAGTGCGGCACAGGATGAATATGTCGCGCGTTTGGAGGAAGAACTGAAGAAGAGAAAATAATTCTTCCCTCACCTCGGTGTCTCTCCCTGGCGAGAGGCCTTCGGGTGGGGGTCGGGAGAATTTCATGACCGGAACTACCCCTAACACAGCGCGCCGCGCCGTTCCACTGTGGGCGCAAATCATCATCTGGGTTTCGCTGCTCGGCCTGCTGGTGATGGTTGCGATCGAATTGAATCATTCGCAGCAGGGACAGGTTGCACGCGGCGATCGGATCGGCAATTTTACGATGCCGCTGTTCAGCGGCTTTGAACTGAACGGGCAGGGCCAGTTCAATCTTGCCGATTATCACGGCAAGGTTGTGATGGTCAATTTCTGGGCGTCCTGGTGCAAGCCCTGCGAGCAGGAAGCACCCGACCTCGAGCAGGCCTGGCAGTTCTATCAAGGCGACGGCCGGGTCGTGTTCGTGGGCGCGGACTATGTGGACACCGAACCGGAGGCCCGCGCCTACCTGGCAAAATTTGGCATCACCTTTGCCAATGGCCCGGATCTCGGCACGCGCGTCTCCCAGCTGTTCCGCATCAAAGGCGTGCCCGAAACATATTTCATTGACCGGCAGGGTATTCTGCAATACGCGCAGATTGGACCATTTGAATCAGTGGATGAAATCAAGTCGATCATTGACCCGTTATTGAAATAGGAGGGCTTGTGGATCTCAGTGCAATTCTTTTGCTGATCGCCCTGCTTCTGGGCGTGGGCTTGTATTTGGCCGCGCCCTTGATTTTTGATTCTCCGCGCCGCCGGGCGAACGAGGATTCCAGCCAAATATCTTCCCTCATGGCCGAACGCGACCGGGTCATCAATTCGCTTCAGGAACTCGACTTTGATTTCAGGCTCGGGAAGATCCCGGATGAGGATTATCCGTCACAGCGCGCCGAGCTCCTCCAAAAGGGCGCCGACATCCTGCGCAGGCTGGATGCCCTGCGGCCGCAGCCCCTCAGCGATGAGGAAGTGGAGAGGCGGATCGAACGGGCGGCCGCGGCCCGTCGCGCCGATGCGGCCGTCCAGGCCGAACCGCCATCCGATGATGAAATCGAATCGATGCTGGCCGCGCGACGCAAAGCGCGCAAGGGCCAGTCGGCGGGTTTTTGTCCGAAATGCGGCAAAGCCGTGTTGGCGAGCGATCAATTCTGTCCGAGCTGCGGGAAGGCGTTAAAATAAGAGCGCACGCCGAGCGGACTGTGTTTTGCACCTTATTATTTGCGTTTCACATACAAGGAATCCAATGAAATTTCGCTATATGCTCTCCATGGCCCTGCTTTCCATTCTTCTTGGAGGGTGCAGCCTCGCTTCGGATATCACGCCCCCGCCGAATTATGTCTCACCCACGCCACTGCCGACGCTGGGCGCGCTCTATCCGGCCAGCGCACCCAACATCCAAAACGGCGCGGCGCTCTTTGCGCAAAACTGCGCGCCCTGCCATGGCGACAGCGGACTCGGCAATGGACCTCAAAGCCAGCAGCTGCCGGTCACGGTACCCGCACTGGGCCTGTCGGATATTGCGCGCTCCGCCTCGCCGGCACAATGGTTCACAACCGTTTCGCAGGGCAACCTTGATCGCTTCATGCCGCCGTTCAGCGGAACGCTGAGCGACCAGGACCGCTGGGATGTGATCTCGTACGTGCTCACGCTCCACACCAAGCCCGACCAAATTGCGCAAGGCAAAACTTTATTTGATGCGAACTGTCCCAACTGTGCGTCCGAGTTCACCGACCTGAAGACCATGGCAGCTCTATCCGAGGATGACATCATTGGAATCATCCAGAAGGGTCAGGGAGATATCCCCGCCTTCGGGGCACACTTCAGTCCCGATCAGGCTTTGGATGTGGCGATGTATATTCGCAGCCTGACCTTTGCGGCCACGCCCTCCACCCCTGCCATGACAGCATCCACCCTCGCGACCACAGCCCCGGCGGGGACGGGAACGGCCGCGGCCGCCCCGAGCGCGTCAACGCCTGAGGCAACTTCCGGCGCTGCAGCCACCACGGCTCCGGCCTCCCCCAATGCGGCGGGTACGGGCACGGTGAGCGGTACGGTCCAATTCAACGGCGGCCCGCTGCCGGCCGGCCTGACCGTGACGCTGCACGGCTACGATCACCCCCAGGATCAAAACAGTACCGCCACGCCGGCGGAAGTTGTCACATTGACCTCCCCAGCCGCGCCGGATGGTTCCTTCCGGTTCCCGGATGTGCCCATGCCTGTCAACCGCCTGTTCACGGCGGAGGTGGACTACCAGGATGTTCAATATGAATCAGATCCGGCCGCGGTCACGGCTGGAATGACGAGCCTGGTGTTGTCTCCGGTCAAGTTGTACGACACAACCCCTGACTTCAGCACGCTCACTTTCAATCAGATTCATCTTTATTTCGATTTCGCCACGCAGGGCCAGGCGCAGGTGTACGAGATCTATGCGTTCACAAACGCGACCGATAAAACGGTGATCATCTCGACGGATGGCGCCACGGTCCCGTTCATAAAGATCCCCGATGGCGCACAGAATGTCAATTATCAGGCGGATCAAAACAGCTCGACCTTTGTTGGCGCCGGGACAAACGGTGTGGCCGCTCCGCCAAACAGCAAAGCCTATGCGATCATCGCGACCTTCAACATGCCGTATGACAACAAACAACTGGAGATCAGGCAGCCGATCGCCGTTGATTCACCTTCCATGGTTTTGCTCCTGCCTGATGGCATGAAAGCGAGCGGCGGCCAATTGACGGATAACGGTCTCCAAACTGTCCAGAATAACAGCTTTGAGACATACTCCGAGAGCGATCTCAGCGCCGGCGATGTGCTGGACTTCACCATCACGGGCACGCCGAAGAACACGACCGCCCCGTCGGGCAATTCGCCGGCGCTGCTCTTCATCGGCGCAGGTGCGCTGGGCTTGATGTTGATCGGTGCCGGCGTTTGGTTCTTCCTGCGTGATCAGAAGAGCACAGCCGAAGAGGAGGAAGAGCAGGATGAATTCGACTCGGCCGATGAAGTCATGGACGCCATTCTGGCGCTCGACGATCTGCATCGCGCCGGCCAGATCAAAGACGATGCCTACCAAAAACGACGCGCAGAATTGAAAGAAATCCTCAAGGAAATGGCCTGACGCAGCGCCCATGATCAGCGTTCACAAGCTCGTCAAACGCTTCGGCCTGAAAACCGTTCTGCGCGGCGTGGACTTCGAGGTCCAGCCCGGCGAGTTCGTGGCATTGCTTGGTCCGAACGGTGCGGGCAAAACCACCTTCCTGCGAATCCTGGCGTCCCTGGCGCGTCCTTCCCTGGGGACGGTGAGCGTGGCGGGCTACCGCCTGCCGGATCAGGCCGCGGCGGTGCGGGCCCGCCTGGGGGTTGTCTCGCATCTGCCCCTGCTTTACGGCGACCTGACCGCGGAAGAGAACCTGCGCTTCTTCGGACGAATGTACGGCATACCCGGCCGCGCAGCTCGAATTACGGAGGTCCTCGAAATGGTCGGCCTGGCATCGCGGCGAGGCGACCTGGTCCGCACTTTTTCGCGCGGCATGCAGCAACGTCTGGCCATCGGGCGGGCGGTGCTGCATGATCCCGATGTCATGCTGTTCGATGAACCGTATACCGGTCTTGACCAGGATGCGTCTGCGATGCTGGACGAGGTGCTTCGTTCGGTCGCGGCCGAGGGCCGCACGGTGGTGATGACCTCCCACGATCTGCTGCGCGCCGAAGAACTTGCCACCCGATTCGATATCTTGTCGCGCGGCGTGATCGCCGCCTCGGCCACGCGCAAACAACTTGCCAGAACGGATCTGCTGGCGTTCTACAAGAAAGCGCTGGGAGGCTGAGATGGCCACAACGATCCATCCCCAACCGCCCCAGCCCTCTTTCCTGAAGGCCACTTTCGCGGTCACCGGGAAGGACCTCTCCGCTGAATTTCGTTCGCGCGAACTCTTCTCGGCGATGCTGGTCTTTTCACTGCTCGTCATTCTGATATTCAACTTCGCCCTGGAACTCGACATCGCCACGCGTCAATCTGTGACGGCCGGCGTGCTGTGGGTCACCTTTGCTTTTGCCGGGACCCTCGGGCTGAATCGCTCGATGGCGGTGGAGAAGGATCGCGGCTGTCTCGACGGACTCCTGCTGGCGCCCGTCGACCGCGCTGCGATCTATTTCGGAAAAGTCATCAGCAACCTGGTTTTCATGTTGATCGTGGAAGCCATTGTCCTGCCGGTCTATTCGTTCCTTTATAACGTTAATTTGTTTAACGCCGGCCTGCTGCTGGTCATCCTGCTGGGGTCGATCGGTTACCTCGCCGTCGGAACGTTATTGGCCAGCATGGCCGTCCAGGCGCGCACGCGGGACGTGCTCCTGCCGATCTTGCTGTTCCCGGTGGCCGTCCCGGTCTTGATCGCCGCCGTAAAAGCCAGCGAAGGTTTCCTGGCAGGCAGTGATTTCAGCAGCATCTATTCTCCGCTCAGTTTGTTGATCGGCTACGATGTAATCTTTATCGCCGTCGCCTACATGGTTTTCGATTACGTGGTAGAAGAGTAGAATACGACCTATGAAAGGACTATGATGCAACCCAAACCACTCGCTTTAAAGATTCTGGATATTGGCTCTTTGCTCGTTCTGGCGGTCGCCACCTATCTTGCCCTGGTCTACGCACCCGAAGAGGCCGTTATGGGCCAAGTTCAACGCGTGTTCTACTTCCACATCGGCACGGCCTGGACCGGTCTGTTGGGATTTCTGTTCGCGGCGGGATTAGGCATTGTCTATCTCGTCAAGAAGGATCTGAAATGGGACATCGCCGAGGTCGCGGCGGTCGAGATCAGCGCCGTGTTCTTCTTCATCACGATCATTCTCGGCTCGATCTGGGCGCGCCCGATCTGGAACACGTGGTGGACCTGGGATCCGCGCCTGACCACCGCCGCCATCACCGAATTGATCTATGTGGCCTACTTTATGCTGCGCCAAGGCATTGAAGACCCTGATCGCCGGGCGCGGTTCGGCGCGGTGTACACCTTGATCGGCGGCGTCAGCGCTCCGATCACATTCCTTGCGATTCGCTTGTTCCGCACCATCCATCCGGTCGTGATTGGCAGCGGGGATCCGAATGCGCAAGGCACATTCGCGATGACGCCCCACATGCTGGTGGCCTTCTTCTTTGGGTTATTCGCCTTCACGATCATCTTCATCGACTTGTTTTGGAACCGGATCCGCATGGGCCAGCTGGCGGCGAAGGTCGAACAGCTCAAGCTCAATCTTATGCACTAGGATTTCAAGGAGCCGTCTATGTTTCCGCTCGATGCCCCCCCCGACACTTCGGCGTACATGATCGCCGGCTACGGTGTTTTCTTTATCATCGCCGCCATCTACCTGGTCAGTTTGTTTGTCCGCTGGCGCAACATCGACCGGGACATGACCGCCCTCGAGTCCATTGAAAAGGAAAGCAAGTCGATCCCCCCAAAAAAAGCAAGTCCCGCAAGGCGGAAAGGGGCCGGCAGGAAAAATGCTGCAAGGAAAAGGTAAGGCCGTGGCCTCCGTCCGTATTTCTGTGCTAAACTAGAAAGAAGCCCACCCCAGCCGGCCTGCCCCATTTTCGTGAAAACGGGCAGGCTGACCGCCGAAGGTCCGTTGTTCTTCACGGACGCCCGCATGGGGTGATCACGGAGGCACCCATGCTGACCCCACCGGAAAAAATCCTTTTTGCCCTGGCGACCCTCGTATCGCTTTACTTCACCTATCGCGGCGTAGACCACATCCTCAGGCTGATTTCCAGCGGGCAGGGCAAACCAGACTGGAAAGCTGCGGTCAAGCGCATTCCCGAAGTTTTTGGCAAGGTCATATCGTTCCGGCCCGTCTTTCGTTTCCGGTTGTGGCCCAGCATTTTTCACGCCATGATCGCCTGGGGCTTCCTGATCTTCCTGGTTGTCAATCTTTCCGATTTGATCTACGGCTTCACCGGCTTCAATCTCCTGGAGCAAACCGGATTATTCGGTGAGGTCTACCGCTGGATGGCCGATATTGCAAATGTCGCGATCCTGGCCAGCATGATCGCCATGGTCATCCGCCGCTTCATCCTGCGGCCCGCGGCCCTGTCCACGCGCCGGACAACGCTGCTCAACCCGAGCGCACGCCTCGGCATCGGCCGGGACTCGGCCATTGTGGCGGCATTCATCATCGTCCACAACGCCTCGCGGTATTTGGGCGAATCGTTCTATCTGGCGCTCCACGGAGTCCGCGACAGTTGGCAGCCGACCATTTCCGTGGTGGCGCGCTTGTGGGCCGGGGGGGACCCGAACACACTGCTCATCGGCGAGCACGCCATGTTCTGGCTGTCCCTGGGTGCGGTGGTGGCGTTCCTGCCCTATTTCCCGTACTCCAAGCATATCCACCTGTTCTTCGCGCCCGTCAACCTCTGGCTGAAACCGCCGAGGCGCTCCATCGGCGAATTGAATTATCTGAATCTCGATGACACGTCCATTGAACAGTTCGGGGCGGCGACGGTGAAGGACCTGGGCTGGGAACAGATCATGGACAGTTATGCCTGCATCATGTGCCTGCGCTGTCAGGAGGTTTGCCCGGCCTACAACACCGGGAAAACCCTTTCGCCCGCCGCGTTGGAGATCAACAAACGCTATCATTTCAATCATGGCGGCGGCCCGGATGTCCCGATGCTGGATCTGATCTCAGAAGAAGCCGTATGGGCCTGTACTTCCTGCGGTGCGTGCGTGGACATCTGTCCGGTGGGCAACGAGCCGATGCGCGACATTCTCGAGGTGCGCCGCAATCTTGCGATGATGGAAAGCAGGTTCCCGAAGCAGCTGGAGACCGCGTTCAAAGGCATGGAACGCAACTCCAACCCATGGAACGTTTCGCAGGCCGATCGCATGAAATGGGCGGAAGGTTTGAATGTCCCGACCGTCGAAAAGAATCCGCAGCCTGAAATTTTGTGGTGGGTGGGTTGCGCGGCGGCGACCGATGCCCGTGCGCAAAAGACGGCCCAGGCGTTTGCGAAGGTCCTGAACGCGGCAGGGGTCAATTACGCGGTGCTCGGGCAAAATGAACAGTGCACGGGTGATTCTGCCCGCCGCGCCGGGCGCGAAGATATTTTCTTCGGGCTGGCGACCGCCAATGTTGAAATCCTGAACGAAGTCCAGCCCAAAAGGATCGTCACGACTTGTCCGCATTGTTTGCACACACTGAAGAACGAGTATCCGGCCTTCGGCGGACATTACACGGTCATTCACCATACCCAGTTGATCAATGAACTGGTCGGCGCGGGAAAGATCCAAATGAAGCCGGATGGCGCTGCCATGAAGATCACCTTCCACGATCCATGCTACCTCGGGCGGCACAATCAGGTCTTCGAGGCACCGCGCCAGGACCTGAGATCGGCAGGCCAGCAGGTCATCGAAATGCCGCGCAATGGCTCAAAGTCCTTCTGCTGTGGCGCGGGCGGTGCCCAAATGTGGAAAGAAGAGGAGCCAGGCAGTGGCCGGGTCAATACGATGCGGTTTGCGGAGGCAAAATCCACCGGTGCGACCGCGGTCGTAGTGGCCTGTCCATTCTGTCTGACCATGATGAATGATGCCTCCAAAGCAGACGGCGACTCGCTTGCGGTCAAGGATGTGGCGGAGATCGTGGCAGAGCGAATAACCGGTCTGGATTAGGATCGATCAGGCGATCATCGTGAGACCCGGAAAGATGGTGCCCTGGGCAGTCGGCGTTGTGTTCATCGCGCTGATTATCTTGTACGCCTGGATGTCGGGGCTTCTCAGGCAGTTCTATCTGGCGGCCGCGGCCGAAGTGCTTTTGGTGAAACACGGCAATCAGCTGGTCCAGATCAGATTCGATCTGCAGGACCATATGAATCAGGTGTATATTCCGGCGGGTGAATTCCGGATGGGGCAGAACACCGGCTTTATCGGTTACACGGCGCATAAGGTCTATCTGGACGCGTATTGGATCGATCAAACCGATGTGACCAATGCGATGTATGCCATTTGCCTGCAAGCGGGCCAATGCAGGCAGCCTGCCCGTTATGATCAGTATTTCGATAACCCCAAATATGCGGATTATCCGGTGGTCTATGTGAACTGGTACGCTGCGCAAGCCTTCTGCCGGTGGCGGGGCGGCAATCTGCCCACCGAAGCCCAGTGGGAAAAGGCCGCACGCGGTCTGGACGGCCGTCCGTATCCATGGGGAACGGGCGCTCCAGATATTTCGCTGTTGAATTATAACGGCGATCATCAGGACATCGTATCCGCCTACAACTATTTGATCGGGCTCAGCCCATACGGCTTGCTGCAAATGTCGGGGAACGTGCGCCAGTGGACGTTCGATTGGTATCAGCGGGATTACTATTCCATCTCTCCCTACAAAGACCCGATGGGACCCGATCGCGGTCAATATAAATCCCTGCGCGGCGGTGCTTTCAATGACAACTCCGATGAGGTCAAGACCTATTATCGGGCATACCACCAGCCGACCTCGGCGGGACAGGACCGAGGCTTCCGCTGCGTCATGGAGGCGGCCCCCTAGACCGTCTGGACGCCGGAGTAAGCAAACCGTCTCTTTTCGCATCCAACAGGAAACCGCCCTCGTTCAGGAGGAGAGACATGACAACCTACGAGAACAAAGGTCAGTATCTCTTGATGAAGCCTTCAGAGGCTTATTCTCAGGAGCGTTATATGCGGGCGATACAGGAAGCCCGCACCCTGTGCGAACAATACGGTCTGACAAAGATCCTGGCAGACGTGCGGGATCGCAACGAGCGCATTCCCGTCGCTGACCGTTTCGAAATCGGGGTGGAGATCGCAAAGATCCTCCAGGGCAAAATTCAATTTGCGATCCTGGCGCCGTCCGCCATGATCGATGGATTGGGAGAAAACTCGGCCGTCAACCGCGGCGGGAGGGTCTTCGTCACGGATCGCCTGGAGGAAGCTTTGAAGTGGTTGGGCGTGGAATGAAGGCGGACAATAATGCAAAAGTGTAAACCGGCCCCGTGATCGACCGGCGTTGCGTCAAGCATGTGCCCTCCAAAACAGGAGCCCAAGTGAAATGCATCCGGGCGGCAGCCCTTCCTTTCAGGACCGGGTCGGTTATGGCTGTCCTGGCTCCGGCCGCCCGGCGCTCCCAGCCAAGTGTCAGCCGGGCACCCTGGCCGCCTCTGGCCGCGACAAGATTCAGGGGGAACGTTCAGCCAGGCGCTGAGCGCGGCAGCCAGAGCCCAAGCCGTTCAAGATGATTGCAGCGGAACTTTTTGCGCAAATTGTTCCGGGATCGGCTCCCAACCCCTGCGGATCACCCGGATGAAAATGTCGCCCATTTTCCTCATCACTCCGTTATAATCGCCACTGACCCAACCCCAGGAGAGAGACCCATGCCCAAAGCCAAGGGCTTTCTTGCGTTACCCCTCGAAAAAGAAGAGATCATCAGAGATTATCGTCGCGCTTATCAATCGCGCCAGGCGAGTCTCATCGGCCGGCGCGAGGTGCTGAGCGGCAAAGCCAAGTTCGGCATCTTCGGCGACGGCAAGGAACTTGCCAACCTGGCGATTGCCCATGCGTTTCAAAAGGGCGATTGGCGTTCCGGCTATTATCGCGATCAAACCTGGATGTTCATGTTGGGAGTCATGAGCATCCAGGAATTTTTTGCCCAGCTGTACGCGCATGCCGATCTCGATGCGGATTCGAATACGGGCGGCCGCGCCATGAATGCACATTTTGCCTCGCGTTATATCAGACCCAACGGCACGTGGAAAAATCAGACGGAGATGTTCAACACCGCGGCGGATGTCTCGCCGACGGGGACCCAAATGCCCCGCGCGGTCGGCCTGGCCTACGCCTCGGTGGTGTATCGCAAGCTGGCACAGGCCGAGGGCCACCCCGCGCTCTCCGAATTCAGGAATTTTTCGCATAACGGCGACGAAGTCACGTTTGCCAGCATCGGCAACGCCTCCACGGCCGAGGGTATGTTCTGGGAATCGCTCAATGCCATCGGCGTTCTGCAAGCGCCCGCGGTGATCACGGTGTATGACGACGGGTACGGCATCTCTGTTCCCAATCAGTTCCAGATGGTCAAGGAAAACATCTATGCCATTCTGCAGGGCTTCCAACGCGAGCCGTGCCTGGAAGCGGAGTGCGAGCGCGGCTACGATCTCTATCAGGTGCGGGGCTGGGATTATCCCGCCCTGTTCGAAACGTATCAGAGCGCGGCGGGGATCGCCCGCAAGTATCACATCCCGCAGCTGGTGCACATCATCGATCTGACTCAACCGCAGGGACATTCCACCTCGGGCAGCCACGAGCGCTACAAATCCCCGGAACGGCTCAAATGGGAAGAGGAATTCGATTGCATTCGCAAGATGCGGGCCTGGCTGATCGAGAAGGGCCTCATTTCGGAAGCGGAGCTGGCCGCCGCGGAAAAAGAAGATTATGAAATCGTGGAAGGCATCCGCAAGACCGCCTGGGAGGCGTATTTCCAGCCGATCCTCGAAGAGCGCGCCCAGCTGATGGACATGCTGGATGAGATCGCACTTGGTTCACGATATGCCTCGGAGCTGGAGGCTCTCAAAGAACGGCTGAACGCCCTGCCGTCGCCATTGCGGCGTGATATCCATTCCGCCGCCCATGAGGCCCTGCGGATCCTGCGCGCGGAAGAGAATCCTTCGAAGCAAGTCTTGGTTCAATGGAAAAGGGACGAGCAGGCCGTCAACCTGGAACGTTACGGATCGCATCTTTACAGCGGGAACGCCTCGAAGGTCGAGGAAGTCAAGCCCGCTTATTCAGCAGGCTCGCCAACGATTTTCGGTTTTGAGGTCATCAACGCCGCCTTCGACTCGATCCTGGCACGCCATCCGGGCGTGATCGCCCTGGGTGAAGACGTGGGTCTGCTGGGCGATGTGAACCAGGGTTTCAAAGGCATGCAGGAAAAATACGGCGCCCTGCGTGTGACTGACACGGGCATCCGGGAAGCGACAATCCTGGGACAGGCGATCGGCATGGCCATGCGCGGGCTGAGGCCGATCTGCGAGATCCAGTATCTGGACTATCTGCTGTATGCGTTGCAGATCATGTCCGATGATCTGGCAACCTTGCACTGGCGGAGTGCCGGCGGTCAAAGCGTGCCCGTGATCGTGCGCACGCGCGGGCATCGTCTCGAAGGCATCTGGCATTCGGGTTCGCTCATGTCGGGCATCATCAATCTGGTGCGCGGTGTCAACGTGCTGGTGCCGCGTGATATGACGCGCGCCGCCGGATTCTACAATACCTTGTTGAAAGCCGATGAACCCGCCCTGATCGTTGAAGTGTTGAACGGTTATCGCATCAAAGAAAAATTGCCGGATAACATCGGCGAGATGACCGTCCCGCTCGGCGTGCCGGACGTCCTGCGGAATGGCAAAGACCTGACGGTGGTGACCTACGGCGCATGCTGCCGCCTTGCACTGGAGGCTGCGGAGCAATTATCGAAAGTTGGCATCGAGGTGGAAATCATCGATGTGCAGTCGCTTTTGCCGTTTGATATTCACGGGCAGATTGTCGAGTCCCTGAAGAAGACAAACCGCGTTTTGTTCCTGGATGAGGATGTTCCCGGCGGAACGTCCGCCTACATGATGCGGGAAGTGATCGAGAAGCAAAACGGCTATTTCCATCTCGACTCGCAGCCGCGCACCTTGAGCGGCACGGACCACCGCCCGGCGTATGGGAGCGACGGCGACTACTGGTCGAAACCGAACGCGGAAACGATCTTCGATGCGGTGTATGAGATGATGCATGAAGTTGATCCGGCGGCATATCCGGAAATACTCTGATCACAAGGGACACGAGGCGATCCACAACGCTCTCCGGCGCGTCCCCTGGGGCACTCTGCGGTGAAAAAGAAGGAGCAGGCATGGCGATAAAAGTCTTGGTTCCTCTGCTGGGCGAGGGCGTGGAAGAAGTGACCGTTATGAAATGGCTCAAACAAGAAGGCGACTCCGTAACAGAGTTGGAGCCGCTGCTCGAAGTCAACACGGATAAGGTGGATACAGAAATTCCCGCGCCCGCCTCGGGCACCGTGCTGAAAATTGTCGCACCGGAAGGTCTCCCGGCCAAGGTCGGAGCGATCCTGGCATTCATCGGCAAGCCGGGAGAAGCGCTGGATAGCCCAGCGCGGGCGGTTGACCGCAAGACGCCCCGTGCGGAGCCGGTTTCCCTGCCCGCCCCGCCACCGCCGCGAGCCGCCCTCAACCATGAGAGCGGCTTCATCTCCCCCGTCGTTGCAAAGATTGCAGCAGAACACGGAGTGGACCTGTCACAAGTTCAAGGCACGGGCTTGAACGGCCGCATCACAAAGAACGATGTGATGGGGTTTGTCAAAAAGGGGGCACCGGCAGCCCCGACCCCGGTGGGCGGATCCGCAGGCGGGAGGCCGGCGGCCGGCGACCAACTTATCCGGCATACGGTCATCCGCAAACAGATCGCAGAACACATGGTGATGTCCAAGCATGTCTCACCGCACGTGCTGACCGTCATGGAAGCCGACATGAGCAAAGTGGTCGCTCATCAACATGCAAACGCGGAAACCTTCGCACGCGACGGGGTCAGTCTCACGCTCACCGCGTATTTCATGATGGCCATCGCCGCCGGATTGAAAGCCTATCCGCTGACGAACTCCTCGTGGACGGAGGCCGGCATTGCCGTACACAGAGCAATCAACATTGGCATGGCAACTTCGCTCGGTGAGGAGGGACTGATTGTGCCGGTCATCAAAAACGCCGATCATCTTTCTCTGTCCGCCATGGCGCGCTCGGTCAACGATTTCGCCAGCCGTGCCCGCGCCAAGAGACTCCAGCCCGAGGAAGTGAAAGGCGGGACATTCACATTGACCAATCACGGCGTGAGCCGATCGCTGTTTGCGTTCCCGGTCATCAACCAGCCGCAGTGCGGAATCCTCGGGGTCGGTGCAATGCAGAAGCGCGCGGTGGTGATCAACGATGCGATCGCGATTCGGCCGATGGTCTATTTGTCCTTCGTCTTTGATCATCGCATCCTGGATGGCGCCTCCGCGGATTGGTTCTTAATGAAGGTGAAAGAGACTTTAGAGAACTGGAGCTGATATGACAGAAGAAGATATAGATCATGCCCAAGTCATGGTTCCGCCGCCGCTGGTTTTTCTGGGTTATCTGATCGGCGCGCTGGTTTTGAATTGGCTCATCCCCTTCCCGGCCCCGTGGACGTTTGTCCTGCGCGCGGTCGGTGGGCTCACCGTGATTGCGGGAATCGTGCTGGTGCTTTCGGCCTTCTCGCAGATGATGAAGGCCCACACCTCGCCCGATCCACAGCAAGGGGTGCACGCGCTGGTCACCCGTGGTCCCTATCGCTGGACTCGCAACCCGATCTATCTCGGATTCTTCTCGATCTTCCTTGGGTTCACCCTTTTGGACGGAACGCTGTGGGGTTTGGCAGGCTCGCCGTTCCTGATCTGGACCGTCACGCAGGCGGTGATCTCCGCCGAGGAAATCTATCTCGAGGCGAAGTTCGGCGAAGAATACAGGCAGTACCGTTCGCGCGTGAGGCCGTGGCTGTAAGACCTCCCGGGCCATCACGGCTGCCCATCCTTCCTCCTTGACGTGGAACATGTGTTCTATTATCATTGTCGAAAAGGAGCGAGCCATGTCCATTCACAAATCTGAAATCACATTAGACATCGCTGGCCAGAAAGCAAATGCATATCTGGCCGCGCCTGAAAAGGGCGGACCGGCCGTCCTGGTCCTTCACGCGTGGTGGGGC
Organism: Anaerolineales bacterium; assembly: GCA_035515435.1. GTDB lineage: Bacteria > Chloroflexota > Anaerolineae > Anaerolineales > Villigracilaceae > Fen-1038. The sequence goes on along the minus strand of DATJBI010000147.1, from coordinate 13,911 downwards.
CTCAAACCGTTCTTCAAACAAGTCTGCGATCGACTGGCGGCCCAGGGCTTCACCGGGTTCGCGCCAGATCTGTATCGGGGCCGCATTGCGAGTACGATTGACGAAGCCGAAACCGTCCACGCTGAGTTTGAGGAGAGCGGTTCCAAGCTGATGGGCGATACGGTCCAGGCCGCCAAGAATTATCTGTCGGGTCTCCGGGCGGGCCAACCCATCGGTGTGATGGGTTTTTCGATGGGCGCTGCATGGTCGGTGCTCTTGGCTGCCAAGGCACCGGATGTTTCCACGGTGGTCCTATTCTATGGCGCATACGCGCCCGATCTCAGTCAGATGAAGGCCAAAGTCCTGGGGCACTATGCCGAGGTGGATGAGTGGGAGCCGCTGGATGGCGTCAGGGCCATGGAAAAGGAGATGCGGGCCTCAGGCCTGGAAGTGAAGCTGCATATCTATCCGGGCGTGCACCACTGGTTCATGGAAACGGATCGCCCGGAATATGATCCGGCGGCAGCCGAACTGGCGTGGGATCGGACGCTCGCGTTTCTGAAACAAAACCTGAAATAAAACATCGACTCCTCCCAAACGGGAGGAGTATTTCGTCTGCAACCAAACCGGCTTTCTCTCATTTCAGAGATCGCCGATTCAAAAGTAGTAAAATTGGAAAAATATCACAGCTCAGATTGTGGAGTTTCAAATGCCTGAAAACTTCGATGTTATTGTGATCGGTGCCGGTCCGGCAGGATATGTGGCCGCCATCCGCGCCGCGCAGCTCAAGCAGAAGGTCGCGATCGTTGACAAGCAGTGGCTGGGCGGTGTCTGTCTCAATGTGGGTTGCATCCCGTCCAAGTCGCTGCTCCGGAATGCGGAGGTCGCTCACATTCTCAGAGAGCGCGGCAAGGAGTTTGGCTTTTCATTCGATAATCTTAAACTGGATTACGGCGCGGCGGTCAAACGCTCGCGCCAAAATTCAGACCGCCTGACCAAAGGCGTGGGCTTTTTGATGCGCAAGAACAACATTGCCGTGTATATGGGCGAGGCGCATCTCAGCCACCCCACCCTGCTGTCCGTCAAGGATAAGGACGGCCGGCAGACGGACCTTGCCGCCCGGAATATCATCGTCGCCACCGGCGCGAGCGCGGCGGTTCCGGGCGCCTGGAAAGTAGACGGCGAGAAGGTCGTGACGTATCTCGAAGCCATCCTGCAGGAGAAGCTTCCCAAATCAGTGATTGTGATCGGCTCCGGCGCGATCGGAGTGGAATTCGCCACGATCTGGAGTTCGTACGGCGTGGATGTCACCATCGTTGAAATGCTGCCGCGTCTGGTCCCGCTCGAGGACGAAGAAGTCTCGAAGGAGCTGGAAAAGGAATTCAAAAAGCGCGGCATTAAATGCCTGGTCGGGAACAAGGTCGAGGCGGTCGAGGCGACGAAATCGGGCGTGAAGGTGACGGTGTCCGCCAACGGCCAGACCACTCCGCTTGAGGCGGAGCAGGCCCTGGTCGCCATCGGATTCCGACCCAATTCAAGGGGGCTCGGACTGGAGGAGGCCGGCGTCCGGATCAACGAGCGCGGCTTCGTGGAGATCAACGAAAAGATGCAGACCCAGGTCGCGAACATTTACGCCATCGGCGATGTGACCGGAAAGCTCATGCTGGCGCATGTCGGCTCGGCGATGGGGATCATCGCTGCCGAAAATATCGCTGGTGCGGAAACGGTCAGGCTCGACTATGAGATGATGCCGCGTGCCACGTATTGCCAGCCGCAAATTGCTTCATTTGGATTGACCGAAGCGCAGGCCAGGGAACGTGGTCACAACATCAAAATCGGGCGCTTCCCGTTCCAGGCGAACGGCAAGGCGCTGGGCCTCGGCGATTACGCGGGCTGGATCAAGATCGTGATGGATGAAAAATACGGCGAGATTTTGGGTGCCCACCTGATCGGTCCCGAAGTGACCGAGCTATTGCCCGAACTCACCCTGGCGCATCTGATGGAATTGACGCCGCACGAGATCGCGCGCAACGTCCACGCCCATCCGACGCTTTCCGAGGTTCTGATGGAGGCCGCACACGGAGCGGAAGGAACGCCGATCCAGATTTGAACGCAGCGGGACCCCAGGGTCTGGCAGCCCTTGGGGTCCTTTATTCAACAACACCGGTGCAGAGCGAACGCCGAGATAGGTTGGCTGACCGGAAGGTCACCCTGAGATTTCGATTCCCTTTCCTCTCCCCCTCAGAGACCGGGCCGGATCGTGCCGGGGATCGCCGCCGCCCAATTGGCAGACGAACGCCCGCGGCAACTTCTTCCGCGCTGAGCTGTACTACCTGGCCGCGGCGCAACATCTTGGGGCCACCTCGGCGGGGTTTCCACCGCTCGCGGGCCTCGGGCGGCCTTTTCACGGACAATTCTGGGCGGTTCTGTCAGGGCCGTCCGTGCCGCTGCCGGCCCGCCGGAGGGTTGACAGCGGCACGGATCCAGAGGTACGCGAAGAAAGACTTCCGAGGTTCCCCGACTCGGAAGTCTTATGGTGATTGGTGATTTACTTCTTCTTCCTGCTGAAAAACGAAGTCCCAAAGAAGGCGGTGCCGCGTTCGCCCGAGCCGGGGATCAGCGCCGAGGTGTCTCGCAGGCTGCGGCTTGGAAGCGGCGCGTTCTGCGTGAACAAAAGTTCCACACCGGCCAGGGAAATACGATCGCCATGGTAGAGTATGGCTTGGGCGGTCCGCAGGCCATTCACGTATGTCCCGCCCGTGGAGTTTAGATCAAAGACATCAAAATGACCCTTGATGGCACGCAATTCTGCATGATGGCGCGAAATGCGCGGGTCATCGATCACAATCGTGTTGTCGTGATAGCGCCCGATCCGGATAATACTCTGACTGAGCGGCACGGATTTCGTGCCTCGGATGATCAGAAAGGCATTTTCCGGAATCGAATGATCCGGTTCCTCGGCATCCTTTTTTTGATTCGGGGCATCTTTCGAATTGTCAATCCAGTTCAAGCCATCTGCTCCTGGGGTTTAGTATATAACATTTGAGGTTGTTTTTCAATGCCAGGTGCATTGCCAGTTTTGCAGGTCCGGCAGTCGGTCAACGAGGGGCAGGAGGCAGCCCGACGCCGATGGTCATCCCCGGAACGAAGCGCCGAGCGGAAGGCTGGCTCAAGCTCATTTTATTTCGAGCGTAAAGCCGGCGCGCAGGCGCGTAAAACGCTCGGTGCCCGTGACCACCAGCACGGCGTTCTGCCCGGGCTGCAAGGAAAGCGGAATGTCCGCGGTTTGATCGGGCGTCAGCGTGATATTTTGCACCGTGATCTTATTGCCCTTGGCGATCAGCGCCAGGCGGAAGGTTTGCGGCAGATCGTTCTCGATGCGCGCAAAACCGTCGGCCTGCCATCCGCCGTCATCCATTTCAAAATCGGACGCATAGTGGATGGCCGGGATGGAAACATCATCCAGGGCCAGGCCGTTCAAATTGACCGCCGGGTCGGTGACATATTCGAATCTCAATTGGACTTTCTGGCCGGCGTAGCGGGAAAGATCAACCGTTTCATTCAGCCATTGAGCTGCGCTTCCGCCCCCGCTCCTGCCGGTGTAACCGCAGCCGTACGCGTTGCCCGAGGTATCCTGATCGAAACAGGACGGGGTGTGGATAATGTCCCAATGCTGACCATCGGTGGATGCCTCCAGGTAGGCGTAATCGTAGCCTTTTTCAAGATCGTACCAGGTCCAATAGGACATTTGAATCGGCGCGGGCACGCTCGTGAAATCGAACGCATGGGTCAGCTTCATGTCGGACTGATCGCCATCGTTCGACCAGAACATATACTGCCCGGAATGCGGAGAAGTCGGCAGAAGGTCTACCTCGGTGGAGCCCGTGAAGGAAAGCGTGTAATTTCCCGCGCAGGAGATGTCGATGTATTCGGCCCCATATTGATTCACAGACAGGTTGCTCGGCGCCTGCGGACAGCTCGTGATCGTCTGGGTGTCGTGGGTTTGCGGCAGATCCGGATAGTTATGATAGGTATAACGTCCGTCGCCGACCGAGCCGTCCTTCAGATACATGGCCACGAACCAATCCATGACCACATCATCCGCGGTGACCAACTTTCCACTTTGGGGATCGGCGACGTGGAGGGTCTTGAGCGTATCATCCACGCTGGGCAGACCGTGCTCGGTGTCCCGCACCAGCGCCTGAGTGGCCTTGTTGCCGAAGCGGTCGAGGAAATAATCCATGAAGAGGAACGCTTCTCCATAATGAGGACCGTTGTCGGCGGGGTCGGGCAGCCAATCGGTCAGATTGAGATCGGGATTCTGGACGTACAGTTGATCAAAGTACGGCGGGTAACCATTGATGAATTCCGCCAGCACGGAAGAGCCTTCATTCAACCAGGTGGACTCGTTGCGGTCCAGACTCCAGTGGATCATATGCTGGAACTCATGGGCCATCACGCTGTAGGTATACGGATCGGAGAGCGAAGAATTGTCGGCGTTGAACACGAACATCTCGTGCCCATTGGAATATTTGTATACGAGCGGATTGTATTCGTCGGGGGAAGCGAAATAGCCGGCATTGGAGGTGCCCGTGCCGCGCGCGTACAGAATATAAATGTGTGGATCATTATCCACGCCCGGCGTCCATTCGCTCCCAAAGAACTGACGGTCGGTCGGATAGATTTTGTTCTCAAAGCTATCCATCAATCTTTTCATATCGGGCTGGTTGACCTGCACGTTATTCTGCACCCAGAAATATGTGTGGGGCGTGATATAGAACAAAGTTGCCGTGATTTGAAAGTTTTGATCGGTTTCCACGTTGCTGACCCAGAATTGCTGCTGGGCGCCCACCTGGAGCGGCACCGCAGGCGCGGGCAGGGTCTGCGGCACATTGCATACATCCTTCAAACGGCAGGCGAGATCATAAAGATCGTTGTACGGAACGACCTCCTGCTGCAATGCGTTTAAGGCTTCCTCAGAAACAGATTCAACGGGCGTACGCACGACGGGGACCGTGGGCTGTGCCAATGCGTTGTTGTTCTCGTTATTGGACGGCTGGCTCGGCAGCACCGGGTTGAGAACCCGATGATTGCTCAGGCTGTAATATGCATATCCGCCAATCGAAACGACCATCAAACAAATGCAACACAACACGACCACAATGGCGATGATCCAGCCGCGCACCGCTGATTTGGATTCGGGAAGATCCATGAGTTTGCTCCTGATCAGATTCCCACCATATTACCTGATTTTGCTTAATCCTGCTTTAGGAAGTCTGCACAAAAATACCGCGCAGCTGAAGCTGCGCGGTATTTGAGGTTTGCGCATGTCCGAGTTAGGCCGCCACCTGCTGTCTGGCTTTCTTCAGCGGCTCGGCCTTGTGGAAGGAAATCTTGTTCTGCTTCTCGTCCACATCCACCAGAACGGTCGCGCCGTCCTTGTATCTTCCGCCCAGCAATTCGACAGACAACGGACTCTCGACATATTTCTGGATCGCGCGCCGCAGGGGACGCGCGCCGAAAGCCGGATCATACCCTTCCTTGGCAAGCCACTTGCGCGCGGGTTCCGTCAGCTCGACCTTGATGTTGTATTCATTCAACCGCTCCTGAACTTCCTTCATCTGCAGATCAACGATCTCACCCATTTCGTCCAGCGAAAGCGGCGAGAACATGATGATCTCGTCAATGCGGTTGAGAAACTCCGGACGGAAGGTGCCCTTCAGGGCCTTCTCGACCTTGTCATGGGCCTCGCGCTCCTCGTCATTATCGGGATGCTGGAGAAAGCCAAGCGTGCCTCCCTTCCGCACGTATTCGGTACCGAGGTTCGAGGTCATGATCAGGATCGTATTGCGGAAATCCACCACGTTGCCCTGGCCGTCGGTCATGCGCCCGTCGTCCAGAATTTGCAGCAGCGCGTTCCAGACTTCCGGATGGGCCTTTTCGATCTCATCGAAGAGCACCACGCGATACGGGCGGCGGCGGACCGCTTCCGTCAATTGGCCGCCTTCTTCATAACCGACGTAACCGGGCGGGGCACCGAACAAACGGCTCACAGTATGTTGCTCCCGGTATTCAGACATGTCCACGCGCACCAGGGCGTCTTCGTCATCGAACATGAACCAGGCCAAGGCCTTGGCCAGTTCCGTTTTGCCGACGCCGGACGGCCCGATGAAGATAAACGAGCCGATCGGCCGCGAGGGATCCTTCAGGCCGGAACGCGCCCGGCGGATGGCATCCGAGATGGCATGAATCGCCTCATCCTGACCGATGATGCGCTCGTGCAGCCGTTCTTCCATATGAAGCAGTTTGGTGGCTTCGGTCTCCATCATCTGGCTGACGGGAATGCCCGTCCATTGATGAACGACCTCGGCAATGTCATTGATATCCACTACTTCGTCGAGTTGATGCTCGGCCTCCCACTTGTCGCGCTTGACGTGATATTCCTCATCTTTGCGCAGGCGTTCCACTTTGATCTCGGCCGCGCGCTGGTAATCGCGTGCATTCGAGGCTGCATCTTCTTCCGCCTGCAGGTGATCCAGTTCGGCCTTCATCTCCTTCAACTCCGGAGGCATCGAGTAGAGCGCGACCCGCAGTTTCGCCGCGGCTTCATCCATCAGGTCAATGGCTTTATCCGGCAGGCGGCGATCCGTAACATAACGGTCTGCCAGGCGCGCCGCCGCCACCAGGGCATCGTCCGCAAAGCGGACTTTGTGATGCGCCTCATACCGATCGCGCAATCCCTGAAGCATTTTGATGGTGTCATCCACGCTCGGCTCTTCGACGTAGATCGGGGCAAAGCGGCGTTCGAGGGCGGCATCTTTCTCAATATACTTATGGAACTCATCCAGGGTCGTCGCGCCGATGCACTGCAACTCGCCGCGCGAGAGAGCGGGCTTAAGCATGTTGGAGGCATCCATGGCGCCTTGCGCCGCGCCCGCCCCGACGACCGTATGGAGTTCATCGATCATCATAATGACGTCACCCTGGGCGCGCTGGACTTCCTCCATCACCGCCTTCAGTCTCTCCTCGAATTCGCCCCGGAAACGCGAACCGGCGATCATCGAACCCAGGTCAAGCGCCACGACGCGTTTGCCCGAAAGAATTTCCGGCACATCGTTCGTGGCGATCTTTTGCGCCAGACCTTCGACAATGGCGGTTTTCCCGACACCGGCCTCCCCGATCAGGACCGGGTTATTTTTGGTGCGGCGCGACAGGATCTGGATCAGGCGCAGGATTTCGTTATCGCGCCCAATGACCGGATCCAGCTTGCCTTCCCGGGCAAGCTGGGTCAGATCCCTCGAATATTTTTCGAGAGTGCGATAACGCGTCTCGGCCTGTGGATCGGTGACGCGCTGTCCGCCGCGCAGATCCTGGATCGCATCATAGACCCGGTCCCGGGTCAGGCCGGCCGACTCGAGAATGCGCGCGGCCGGTGTGTTGCGCTCCGTCAGGATCGCCAGGAAGATATGTTCGGTGGAGATGTATTCGTCCTTCAAACGATTGGCTTCCTCATTGGCCAGGTCAATAATCCGCTTGACCCGCGGGGTGATGAAGATCTGGCCCGCCCCACCGCCAAAGATGTTCGCCTTGGGGCTAGAACGCAGGGTGGCATCCAGCCGCTCGACGAGCGCATCGGGGCTGACATTCATCTTTTCCAGGATCTGGGGTATCACACCACCGGGCTGTTCGATCAACGCCAGCAGGATGTGCTCGGTGTCAATTTGGTTGTGGCCATAGCGCTGGATGATTTCTGCGGCACGCTGGGCGGCCTCCTGCGCACGTTCGGTAAAGCGGTCAAATCGCATCATAAGAAGACTCTCCTGTCCAGCAGGCCATCACTTGGGCCGTGCTAGAATTCACAGCGGAATTATAACAAAACCGAGGTCAGCAAATTGTCCGCCCTGCATTAGAGTTGTGTTAAATTTTCCGCCAGTCCGGGCTATAATACACGCAATGGCAACCCCAGCTGTCAAAATTCAGGCCGGAGAGGCTACTCCCTTGCGACCCCTCAACATTTTCCGGGATCTGCCGCAGGTGGCCGATCTGATCGAGCTGTGTTTCTCCTCCACCATGGACGAAGACGGTCATTCCTACCTTCAGCAAATGCGCCATGCCAGCCGCGATAACAGCTTTTTGCAGTGGGCGAACTCGGCGCTCGACGGCGCAGCCGTGCCACTTTCCGGCATTGTTTGGGAGGAAAACGGAAAAATCGTTGGCAACGTCAGCCTCGTCGTGCACAACTATCGGGGCCGGAAGATCACGCTGATCGCCAATGTCGCCACGCACCCGGACTACCGAGGGCGCGGGATTGGCCGGGCACTCACCGAACGCGCCATGCTTCAGGCCCGGCAAAAGGGCGCAAAGGAATTATGGCTCCAGGTCCGAAACGATAACCCGGTTGCCATTACGATCTACCGCGATTTGGGGTTTGTCGAACGCGCCCACCGCACCACCTATCAGACCTACCCCAACTCGTCTCCTGCCGCGACCACGGGCGAGGTCGCGGTGACACAAATGAAGCCGCATTTTTGGCCCCTTCAGCGCGATTGGCTTTATCGGGCGCATCCGGACGATTTGAGCTGGTATTGGCATTGGGATTGGAACCGGCTGGGGCCCGGCCTGCGCATGCGGCTGCAGCGTTTCTTCGTTGAATTCGATATCCGGCAATGGGCGGCCACCAGGAACGGAAATTTGCTGGCCGCAGTAAGCTGGCTCGGGACAGCCCGTCCAACGGACGTGCTGTGGGCGGCGACTCCCCCCGAGGGGGACGCGGCCGCGTTGAGGTCCGCCCTGGAGGCGGCCTGTCGCGAGCTTGCCCACCAGCGCCGATTGACGGTCGAATATCCGGCAGGGGAAATGGTCGAGGCGATCCAAGCGGCGGGCTTCAAACCGCAGCGGACTTTGATTTGGATGTGCGCGACATCCTGAGATGTTTTTCGTATTGAATCAAGGAAAGGATACGGACCATGACCAAATTGATCTTGCGCTGGATCATCAATGCCATTGCCATCTTCCTGGCCATTAAATTCGTGCCGGGCATTCATCTGGAGAGCCTGTTTTCGATCATCTGGCTGGCACTGATCTTTGGACTCGCAAACGCCTTCCTGCGTCCCTTGCTCAAACTGTTGACCTGCCCCCTGATCATCTTAACGCTCGGCTTGTTCACTTTGCTGATCAATACATTCCTGTTTTGGCTGACCGGACAGATTGGGAACGCCTTTGGCATCGCCCTGACCTTTGATGGCTTCTGGCCCATATTTCTCGGCGCCCTGGTCATCAGCCTGGTGAGCATTGTGCTCAGCCTGATCTTGAAGGACGAGTTGAAAAGCAGATAGGGACTTCCCCGCGACCGCGCCGGGGCCCGAGTCTCTACACGTTTAATCCGGGCAGCCCTCCGGCCGGGGCAGCCAGCTTTACGCCGCGCCGGATCGCCTGGGCCAGCGCTTCCGCCGCGAACGCGCCGATCGTTGTGACGTCCGATTTTTTACTGCCGACCGATAGTGCAAAGATCGTATCGCCGTCCAGCATGGTGTGCGCGGGACGAATGCAACGCGCCAATCCATCATGACCCATCTGGGCGACCTTGGTGGCTTCGACTTTCGTCAGGGCGGCATTGGTCGCAACCACCCCGATCACCGTATTGGCTTGCGTGGAAAGCTGCATCGCCTGCCGTCCCGCAAACGTTCTCATCATCTTGAGGGTGTCGGCCCAGTACTCGCCTCCGCCCACGCGAATCGGTCCGATCCTTCCGGAACGCAGACCGGCGATGATCTTCTCATCTTCGATCACGTCCCCCCAGGCATTGACCGCCGCGATCGCGCCGACCACGATCCCATCTCCGATATCCACACTGGCGCTTCCCAACCCGGATTTCATGGCGAGCGCGTTGCCAAACAACTTTCCCACGCTGGCACCGGTCCCCGCCCCGACATTCCCCTCCGCCGATTCCTGCCGCGAGGCGTGGAGACAGGCTTGATACCCCATCTCCGCATCCGGGCGAAGATGGGCCTGGCCGAGATTCAAGTCAAACAAGATCGCGGCAGGCACGATCGGAACTCTCGCGACGCCCGTGTTGAACCCGATCTTGCGCTCTTCCAGATAACGCATCACGCCGCTGGCGGCATCCAATCCAAAGGCCGAACCGCCGGCCAGCACGACCGCATGGACCTTCTCAACCAGATTGATTGGATTGAGCAGATCGGTCTCGCGCGTGCCGGGCGCGGAGCCGCGCACATCCACGCCGGCCACCGCTCCTTTGGGGCACAAGACCACCGTGCAGCCGGTCAGCGCCTCATCATTCTGGGCGTGACCGACTTCGAGGCCGGCGACGGCGGTGATCGAGTCTCTTGATTTCATTTATTTCAGCAGGCGAGCCAGCTCGAGAAATTCCTTCCACTCCTCCTGAAAGAAATGAACCGTGACATTGTTGAGTTCAACATGATAGGTTGTTTCGCCGTCCGGTTCTTCCGCTCTCCAGACGAGGTAATTCTCGGTCTCAGCCAGAGTTTCGGTCCGGGGTTCACTGTTGTTATCTGACATGGCATTCTCCTTTGGTGGTCTTCCAATCAACGCCGATGGAAATCATGGACTTGACTTGATCAACCTGCCGCGCACAGTATGCCAGAAGTTCCGAACGGCGACAAGGATCCGGGCCAGCGAAAGCGGCGGCGGATAGGTGGATTCACCCTCCGGCCATGGATCGAGATCAAGCATTTTGCGCACGGTATAACGCCAGAAAAGGGTCACGGTGGCCAGCATCGGCGCGGCGATGATGATGCCGAGCAGGCCCAGGAAGGAGGCGGCAACCAGGGCCGCGATCAAAACCGCGGCCGGATGAACATGCAGGGCGCGCGCAAAAATGCGCGGCGTGACCAGATTGTCGAAGGTCTGGTCGATCAGGAAGGCAACGGCCACGGATGCCAGCGCGTAGCTCAGCGGCAGAAGTCCGAACAAGCCGCTTCCCTGAAAATAGGTCACCAGGGCAAGCGTGATCCAGGTCACCGGCTCGCCGAAATAGGGAACAAATTTGGCCAGTCCCGCCAGCAGCGCGATCCCGATCGCATACTTTACGCCGACCAAACTGAAAACAATCAGGTACACCAGAAAGGTGAAGAAGAAGACGATGAACTGCCCCCGCAAAAAAGCATTCCAAATAAGTCCCAGTTCATGTCCGAGGCGGCGAATATCTTCGGTATAACCGGGAATATCCAGCCAGACAATGCGTCGGCGCGCCCCGCCGCTTTCGGACAGCGCAAAATAGGAGACCAGCAAGACGAAAAGCAGCCAGCCAAGAAACTGAGCCGCTCCGCCGGCAATCGTGCCCAGCAGGGTGCCGGTCCTTCCCAGCACGGGCTGGATCAGGCTGACCAACTGCTGGCTGAGGGCATTGAGATCAAGATGACGAAAGTCAAACTGGAACGGGCCAAACTGATAGAGCTGACCGGTGAACTGCTTGATCAGACCGGGGACCACAGTCAGGCTGTTTTGAACAAATGCGACCAGATTTTGTATCTGCTGAATCAATCCCAGGCCCCCCACCGCCAGCAGGCTGATCAGCACCCCCAGGAGCAATAAATAGATCAAGCCCACCGCGAGCCGCCAGGGAAACCGGAAAACGCGTTGGAGAAAGCTGGCCACGGGATAAAAGAGATAGGCCAGAACAAAGGCCATCAACAGCGGCGCGATGATGCCCTCAAACCGAAACAAAAGCCAGGCGACGACGGCCACAAATGTCAAGGCGACCACCAATTTGGTCGTCGCGCCCCAGGCGGGAGAAGCCGATGGTTCAGTCTGATTCATGGCAACTTGATTTGGACGGGCCCCATTCTATTCAGTATCCGTTGATTTTACAACCATTCCCGAAAAAATCGCCCCTGCCGGTCATCCTGCAGGGGCAAAAAGCACGCAACTTGTCTATTTGCCACATCCCGTCAGGAATGGGAAGAAAGTGCACCACAAGTAATTTTGATCGATATACCAGACGGCGACCACGCACACGCAGATCAGCAGCAGGACCCCAACTCCGATCATGATGGGAAGCAAATTCGTCTTCTTGGCCCCACCCATCGGCGTTGAATAGTTTGGCGGAGGCGGCGCGGTCACCGGGGCCGGAGCAGGCGCGACCGGGGCGGGTGCGCCCTTGCGGGAGGAGATCACCGTGGCGCCCGCATCCACAGACAACGCATCGTACACCAAAACAATCTGTTCCCCCAGCGAAATCACATCACCCGCTTTAAGGACCACCGGCCCGACCAAACGCTGCCCATTCACGAACGTGCCGTTGGTCGAGCCCAGATCATCAAGCACGTACTTGCCTCCCTGAAATGTCAGACGTGCATGCTTGCGAGAGATCTCAGAATCGTTGATAACCACGCCGTTGTTTGAATCGCGGCCGATGGTAAGTTGATCGCCTTCCAGTGAGTAGGTCGCGCCGGGCGTCGGGCCGGAGCGCATGACAAATTGAAATTGGGCAGCCATATCTCCTCCAAAAAACGATGAATACTTTGCACTTAGTGTACAGTCTTCAGGGCAAAAAGTCAATTGCCCCGCGGATTACCCCTCGGTACCATGTGAAAACCAAACACCTCTCCAAATGCCAGGATGATTTCCTGCTTGACCCGGCTCATTTCCGGCGCCTCCGGCAGCAAGTCGGCCAGGCTGGTCACCGGATACTCCGCCAGGCCGCAGGCCACGATGCCGTCCCAATACGACATGTCGGGATCGACGTTTAAAGCAAAGCCGTGGCGCGAGACACCGCGCGCATCCACCTTGACGCCAATCGCCGCGACCTTGGCCGGCTTAGCGCGATCTTCCGGGCGACAACGCGGACAGCGCGAATACACATCGGCTTGCACCCACACGCCGGTCAACCCGGTCCGCTGACCGGCTGCCACTCCCAGACGCGCCAACGCGACGACCAGCATCTTCTCCAGCCTGCGCACATAGCCGACATAATCCGCCTCCGGGATCCTCAGGCCCCCCGCCCAGCCGCGCGCGCCCCCCGAGACGGGCGCAGGGGCAGGGACGCCCAGCGGGATCAGCGGATAACCCACGAGTTGCCCGGGTCCGTGGTAGGTCACATCACCCCCGCGGTCCACCCAGTGAACTGAAATGCCCTTTTGTTTGAGCTGTTCTTCACCCCATAAAAGATTTTCGGCGCGGCCGCTCCTTCCAAACGTATAAACATGCGAATGCTCCAGGAGCAGCAAAGTCGGGTCGCGTACGCCGTCTGCAATTTCGGCGGCATACTCGTCCTGCAATTTCCAGGCCTGCTCGTATTCGACCAGGCCAAGCTCAATCACGCTGAGATTCATGGGCTGCGGGTGGTGTCTGAATCCCAGGTCCTGCCAGCGCCAAAGACCCGCTGGTACAAATCCGATTCCAATAAGCCATTTGGATCACAACGCTTCTTCAGATCCTTGAACCGCGAAACGGTATCTCCGCCCAGAAAGCGCAGGGCCGTCTCGGGGGTCGTCTCGCTGTTCTTGGCAAAATAGAATCGTCCGCCCGCCTCCAGGACAATCTGATCAAACTCCTGCAGCATCTCACCCAAGGCGGCGCGATTCCCCGCCGTGACCTTGAAATCCATGGCCAGCGAAAAACCGTCCACAGCATGGGTTAATAGGAATGGATCGGGGCGGTGACGTTTGGTCACGCCAAGGTAGGAAGGCAGGCCGCGCTTGAGGGAACGCCTCAGCATTTCCGTCCACGCCGCCTCGGCAGTTTCCCTGGGCACGAACGATTGATACTCGATCAATCCGCCGCGGCCAAAAGACAATTCCCAATTCGGAATATAGTCGAGCAGAAAGTGAAAGGCGGCATGGGATTCCCGGAACGTATGGCGTGGCAGGCTGGCCAGGTACTTTCCGGTGTTGATCCCCCAGGTCCCCAGATTATTCACGAAAGGGCTCATGAAGTAATGCAGGATCGATT
>DATJBI010000146.1:0-15596 GCA_035515435.1 Anaerolineales bacterium | reverse complement strand
TTAACGAGGGAATTTAATAGGAGAATGAGTGAGACGTAAGAGTTTATTCAATTGGATGGCGGAAAGACCGCCCGGCCTGGTCAGAAACCTGCCGGCAGTTCAGAGAGAGGCTGGAGGCTGGCAAACAACGGCAATTCGCATTTCTGAAGCTGAGCAGGATTCAATCCGGGCATGCTATAGCCAGCCTCGCTGAACATCCAATCCCGCAGAACATGTTCAGGTATGCCCAAAGGCTGCAATACCTCGTGAACCGCACGGAAAAGAAGTTCCTTGTATCGGGAGACCTCGATCAGGGCAGGATCGAATTCGTCCGGCAGATCCCAGGCATGGACGCCTTGTTCGGTTGTAGTGTAAAGGAACTGAATTCTCTGTCCCATGCGCATTGTCTTCCCCGCCGATTGTAATTGCAGGGCAGCCCGTGCCCCGGGGGACGGGACCCGGTATTGCTCCAATTCGCGGCTCAGAGTTTGCGTCACGATCAGTTCATTCAGCGGGACCCTGCGGTCACTTAAAGCAGATAATCTTTCCCGGAGCAGCCTCAAAACATCCGGCAATAACCTATGCAGTTGAGTCGGATCCTTCTCGTTTGCCAGGATTTGCAGGACGCATCGTTGGGTATCTGCTACGAAAAGCGGAGTATCTTCACGGCGCAAAGCCAGACCGCGGATCTTATATTCTCCATCCGGCTGCAAACCAAAGAAACGATTGGCAACCGGAATATTCGGGTTGTGTCTTGCAGATACAAACGCCATCCAGGAATAGACTTCTTCCACTCCGATCGGCAATCTGGTCTCCCCTTCGATCTCATCCAACAGGGATTGAAAATCCTGCTGGATCGCTGCATCCGGACGGTAAACGAAGAGGCTGTCCACATAGATGTGTAAAACCGTGAAGCCGCGATCCTCGGCAAGTTCCTTGGCACGCAAGATCATCTTCCTGCCAATGTGTGTCACGGCTTCGTGGGAGTTGATCCGTCCAAAGGTGGAATTGGCAAACCCCAACCTTCCATACGCCACCACGCACAGCCATTTCAGTGCATTCGCCAGCGCTTTATAGTGAGCATAACGGCTGTCGCTCTTGCTCATCTTCTTCAAGAGGCGCTTGATCGCCACCCGTTTATGTACCATGGGCCGGAGTGTGGCCGGTACCAGCCCTTCCCGGGCACGGACCCGCACGTTCAATTCAGGGATTAGCCAGGAATCTTCAGCCTCCTCCACCCCGACCGTTTCAGGGGATATGTTGTATTCCACCATGATGGACGGATACATGGAGATGAAGTCCAGGATCGCCACGTTCGGATAGATCCCCAACAAGGGTTCAAAGACCAGCCCGCCGCGGTCGGCCACAAACAATTGATCGTAGGTCTTGGCGGCCTCGCCTTTTTGCTGTTGATAGGGGACCAGCACACCGCGCCGCAAAGCCGTCAGGGTTTGCATGGCGGCAATGCCTGCGCCGGGCGAGCGCCTGGCAACCTCCTGCACCGGCAGACCCGTGACCCGCGCCTGTTCGATGGCACCGCTGAGACCGTAATCGCCAAAGGTCATGCAGTTCTGGTCATCGATGTGCCAGCGGCCGTAGAGATGCACCTGCTCGCCGCGATAATGCGCCTGCCCGTAATTGTGGAAGCTGATCTCCTTCTTTCTGCGGATCGACTGAGAGAGATCGCGGCTGGGATTGAAAGATATGCCGGTCTCTTTCGAGAGCTCTTCAAGCCGTGTGAACAGCCAGGTATCCCCATAGCTGGTGAGGATCACATCCGGGTTATATTGCATCAGGAGGATATTCAGCACGCCCAGGATCTCCCGCGGCTTCTCGAAGGACAGGCGATACTTGAAACGTTGGAACTCCACCGATAGATTTTGTGGAACAGCATGAGCTGGATCTACTTCCGGCTGGATATGCAGGATACGCAACTCCGGCAATTTGGGATCGAGTTCCCAGGGCGTATCGAGCGGGGTGATATTGGAAATATCCCACCCCCGTTCCACTTCTATTCTGCAATACGCCAGCGGAAAGACACCGAACCTGGCGGCATAACGCAGGTTGAGCGGAATATCCACATCGTAATAAGACAGGTCGGGGAAATGCGAATGAACTTCCCTGAACAATCCTTCAAACGCCGATGGACTGGCGGCCTCCACCCTCAGCACGTCCCTGGCTCCCGCGTACAGGTCTTCCCTTTGGACGCGGGATAATAGAACTTTTTTCCCCTGCAGGTATTTCCACAGCTGGTGCAGGCGATGAAAAGGCCCGCCCACATAAAACGGTATTTTGAACTCCTGATAAAAGGAATGGGACTTTCCGTCCTCGCCGAGCAGCCATACCGTCATGCCGTGTTTTGGGTCCGGGAAGCCCGCTGTAGTTTGCGGGAAGCCCGCTGTAGTTCGCGGGAAGCCCGTTGTAGTTCGCGGGAAGCCCGTTGTAGTTCGCGGGTAAAGATCGAACAACCAGCCGGTGTATTCCTTCATGGTTTGGGTCTGAGAGTCTCGAGCTCGACCCGGAATCTTTTGATCTCGCTGTAGAGTTCGTTAACCGTATGAGTAAATTTCTTATGCTGTTCCAGCAGGGCGAGCACAAGCATGGACTCCAGCGGGAGCAGATTGGCAGCATTGGCGATCGCGGCGCGATGCGGACCGATCTCCTCAAAGATATGGTCGAGCACCAACTGGTCGCTGCGGCGCAGAGCCTCATACAACGGCTTGATCTCGTCGATCTGCTGTAGAACCAATTGCGAGGCGGGAGGCAGGGTTCTTCCCATATGTGTTAGAACAGCGCGGGCTGGCCAACCCGCGCCGGCTCCGATTCGATATGCAGGACTTCATCCGCGCTTCCCGCCAGGATGGAAAGGAAAGCGCCGTAATCCTCCGCCTGCCATTCCTGTACTAAAACGGCCACGGGTTTGCGGAAAGCCAGGCTCTGCAGGTATCCGCAGCATTGGCGCAATACTCGAAAGCGGACAGGCAGCGGAATATCATCGTTATGAAAGGTGTTCAGAAAATCCAGGATCAGCAGGGGTTCCTCATCGGGGCGAATACCGGCGATCAGATCGAGCAGTTGATAGCAGGTGAAGGCACGCGCCATGCGGACATGCTTTAGCGTTTGTTTCACTTCCGGCGTCCGGCGCCGGATGAGCCGCGTCAGGCCGTAGCCCGGAAGCCAGTCGCTGCCCGCCAGGACATACAGCGGACCGCGCAGGCACAGGGCTGCGATCAGGCCGGTGATGTTCTCACGTTCATATCTTTCAGTGATCGCCACGGTCAAGCGGCGCGATGGATGGAGATGGACTGGCAGGTTCAGTAAAGCATTCATTCGACAAGCATAGCCGCCGTGCGGGGAAAACAAAATCCCCCGATGGGGGAAAGTCTGGGGGATTTAAGAGTTACTCTAATGGGGGAACTATATATCGTTCTTCCAGGCCGAGAAATCCCAGCCGCTCAGGAGCATCCGTAACTGCGAGCGGGTCTCCACTTCAAACTTGCGCAGCACGGCCCGCATTTGGGTCTTGATGGTTTCCGTGGAAGTGCCCAACCGCGCTCCGATCTGGGAGTTGGTGTAGCCCAAACAGGCTAGAGCCGCAACATCTCTTTCGCGTGGAGACAGGGTCTCCCATTTGGGCCAGAGTTCATCGACGGTGCGGTATTGGGTCAGGCCGGCGGCCAGCAGGTCAGGGATCAATTCATCTACAGGACGGCTCTCGTGCTGAGCGAGCGTACTTAGCGTGGTTTGCAGACTTTCGCTAATTTCGTACGTGCGGGAGCCGGAATTCGGACGCAAGCCTATCAGGAACAACAAGCGCTGCCAGATAGACATGCTCCTGATTATAACAGAACAAATGTTCTATATCAAGACCAGGATATCTCCTGGATAAAGAAGTTCTTTTTTTGAGTTTGCACAGCCGCATTGGAATCACTGGCAGACGATCATAAAAACCCTTTGCAAGAGAGGGCGGCGGGGTGAGACCGCCCCTATCGTTTCACTTCCCAGCTGCAAGGGAACCGCCCAGCCATAAGTTGACACGCAAGGTTTTCGGATCGTCAAATTTGGAAAACCCCGTGTTGGACCGGCAGCGATCACAGGATGGCCACTGTTGTCTTCTCAGATCTCCCATTCCCCCGATGCCTATCCATGCGTTATCTCATAGATTACTTGAATGGCTGTCCGAAGCGTTCAAGGTGAGCGATTTCGGAAAGCGGCTTGCGTTTTTTCCTGCCCTTGCCGATCGGCTTGGCGGCGTATCCGAAGGGCAGGATGGCAAGGATGTCAATATTCTCGGGGATTCCCAGGAGCGGCTTGACCTCGGTCAGGTTACCGAAGCCAACCCAATTCGATCCGATCCCTTCTGACCAAGCCGCCAGGATCATCGATTGGATGGCGCGGCTCGCATCGGAAACGGCATAGACCGATTTCTCCATGGCAACAATGATCGCCAGCGGCGCCTGGGCTATGTAGGGTCCGCTCCGGGCCAATGCTCCGAGTTTCTTCAACGTATCTGGATTCTGCACAAGGATGAAATGCCAGGGCTGGCCGTTCATGCTGCTGGCAGTCAGCCGGGCTGCTTCCAGGATCCGCAGGACGATCTCTGGTGGGACAGGCCGGTCTTTATATGCGCGCACGGCCAGCACTGTTCGGACGGCATCGTACACTTCCATAGCTCATCTCCATCTTAACCCGGCCAGATCCGGCCCGGGTTAACTGAAAGGAGTATAACACTGCCGAATACAGTCATGGACCTCTCCATCCGCCCAGGAGCCTCATGGATGGCCCTGCCGCCTCCGACGTTCTGCTTTTCTGCAAATATCCGAATCACTGCCTTGGGCAGCCTGCCTGTTCGCTTTGGATCAGAGCACGCCTTGCCTGAACGTCACACATTGACCCGGAATGAATTCAGGCATTAGGCCGATCCGGAGCCGGCCAACTCCACGATCATGTCGCCCAGTATGCCAAGGGCGCGCTCGATCGGATAGGACCAGGCCGCAGCATTCAGCCGGATGAAATTGGAAAACTGATTTGTGGGAGAAAAAAGATAACCCGGAGTCAATGTGATCCCGCTTTGCAGTGCCAGGGCGTATAGCTCAAGGGAATCCACATTCCCCGGCAATTGGACCCAAAGCACAAATCCTCCGCTTGGCCGCGTGAAGCGCGTACCAGCCGGGAAAATACGCGTGATCGCGTCGGAAAGCCGGGCAACGTTGCTGGCATATTCGCGGCGCAGGCGCCTGAGGTGGTGATCGTAACCGCCGCTTTCCAGAAACTCGGCGACCGCCATCTGTGGCAGCGTGGCTGTCGCCGAATTCAAGGTGAACTTCAGCCATTCCACCGAGCTTAAGTATCGTCCGGGTGCAACCCATCCGACCCTTAAAGAAGGACTGATATCCTTGGAAAATGAGGAGCACAACATCACCAGGCCCTTCTGGTCAAAGGCTTTGGTGACCAGAGGACGCTTTTCGGTGAAGTAGATTTCGCCTGACACGTCATTATCGATCAAGGGGATCTCGTAGCGCGCCAGCAGCTCCACCAGATCCCTCTTCTTCTCATCCGGGACGCAGCTGCCAAGCGGGTTGTTGAAGTTCGAAATGGTCAGGACGGCCTTGATCGGATTGTGCTCGATCGCGAACTGCAAGGCTCCCAGGCTGATGCCGTCATGCGGATCGGTGGGGATTTCCAGCGCTCTCAGTCCATGGACCTCAATGAGCTGCAATGTTCCGAAATACATCGGCGACTCGATCGCGACGATCTCTCCAGGCTTGCAGGCTGCATGCAGACATAAATCGATCGCCTCCGTGCCGCCGGAGGTAATGATGATATCCGCAGGGGCCAGCTGGCAGCCGCTGGTCACTGCCCGCTGGGCGATCTGCACGCGCAGATTTTCCAGCCCGGGCGGAAAATTATACTGGTGAGTCCGCTGATCGGACTTGCGCGCCAGCACCGACAGGATATGGTTCATGCGTTCCGTGGGGAGCAGCTCGAGGTTTGGCATGGCAGCCCCGAGCTGAACCAGGTTCGGATTGGATGAATCTTTCATGATGCGCATGACCAGATCGTGGAGGTTGACGTGGCTGGGGTCGAGGCTCGGAGCGGAGATCTCGGGTTCAGGAAATTTAAGCCCGGTGCCGGTGCGGACATAATATCCGGATTGGGGACGCGCTTCGATCAGGCCCTGGTCTTCGAGCGTGAGATAGGCATGCAGCACAGAACTGATGCTGAGGCCCTGCTGGCGGCTCATCTGCCTTACTGAAGGGATGCGTTCCCCTGGGCGATAGGTGCCCTGGCGGATCAACTGCGTGATCTGACGCGTCAGTTTTTCGTAGCGATAAGGATCCTTGCTGCCTGGCCTGGTTTCTTCCGATTTCATGGCACGCATCCACAATACAGTTTGATTGAAATTTTGCGGGTACAGTTCATTATACCCCAAACTGTTATGAATACATTTGCCATTCTCTGCATCTGTACTGCTTTTTGCTTTCGTGCGAAAATACAACCGAAAAGATGATGCAACGCTAAGCAAGGAGCTTATATGATCAGCCATTCGAACCAAAACAAGAATGTTTTACTCAATCTTCAGCCGCACCAGGTTCGGAAACTGGTCGGTGTGATACCCGGCACGATCATTTCTTGTGACAAGGGAATGATCTGGTTGACGGAATCTGATGACCGTCAGGATTATGCGCTCAGGCCCGGGCACCGTGTTGTGATCCGCCAAAGGGGCGAAGTGCTGATTGAAGCGTTGAACGAATCAGACCTGCACATCAGCTATCCAAACTAGCATCCTGCTGGAGCATTATTCCATTTAGAGTAAAGAGCATTAAACTACTCTTCCGAAATGCAATGGACGCCCGGGGCAAGCGCGTCCATTGCGCATTTAAGTGGGAAGAGTGGTTGCGGATCGGATGGCGGCCTGAGATCGTCCTGCCCTGCTTAACCGGCCCGGGCGCGCATTTGTTCGCCGAAAGCGCCGCAGCAAACAGAGTCTCCCTTCCCGCTGCGTGTGCAGTCAGGGTCATGGGCGGTCGAGACCGCAGCCTCCACGGAATGTTTGTAGACCTCATTTTTCACCCGGATGCCCGTTGATCACCGTATCTAAACCATCGCCGGGCCTTTTGAAAACCGTGGTTGGAAGGCCCTCCTGGCGCATGCCCTTTGCACGCGGATGCTCCCCTGGCCCGTCCGCCGGGCGGCGTCCGGTGTTTTCTGTGGCGGCGGGCCACCTCTGGCGTGCTGTTGTTTCGATTCTGCCTATTTCTTCAACCCCATGAATCTTTCCACTACCGCCGGATCGAAGTGAATACCGGCCAGCGCGCGGATATGTTCCAGCGCCTGTTCGTTGGACCAGGCCCTGCGGTAGGGTCGATCACTGGTCAGTGCATCCCAGACATCCACCACGGCGAATATGCGGGCCTCCAGTGGAATTTGCTCACCTTTCAAGCCGCGGGGATAGCCGGTACCGTCCCACTTTTCGTGATGGCAATACGGGATGTTGATCGCCCGGTTTAAATATTGAACGGAAGAAAGCATTTCGAAGGCGAGGGCCGGATGTTTTTTCATGATGGCCCGTTCCTGCTCCGTCAGTTTGCCCGGCTTGAGCAGGATCGAATCTGGGACACCCAGCTTGCCGATATCATGCAGCAACGCGCCCCGTCGGATCTGGATCAGCATCCCGTCCGGAACGCCGAAATCCGCGGCCAGCTTCAAGGTCATCTCCGTCACACGTTTGGTGTGACCTTCGGTCTCTTCATCTCGGAGATCCATGGCGCGCGACCAGCCTTCGATGGTCGCGTCGTAAGCCAGCATCAGTTCGTTGTTGCTGCGCTGGAGATCGTTGAACAATCCAATGTTGTCCACCGCGATCGCCGCGCGCTGGCCGAGGGTTTCGAGAAAGTCGAGCCACTCCGCTTCGGGGTCGAGCGTCGAACGGTGGAAGACCTCCAACACGCCCTTGACATGTCCCTTGGCAATGAGCGGTATGCAGTAATAGCTTGTAAAGTTTTCAGCCCCGGCCCAACCATTGAACGCCGCGTCATCGGTGCCGGCTTTCAGGTTCGCAATGTGCATCGTCTGGCGCTCCAAAGCCGCACGCCCGGCATATCCCTCACCCAGGGCTACGGATACTTTTTCCCTGCTTTGATCACGGAATCCGCGTCCCGCGCAGAACTCGAGCCGGTTCATGAAGGGACTGAGAACCAGCACATCCGATGCATCCACTTTCAATTGATTGATCACCTCCGTCAGCAACATCTCCAGGCTGATCTTCAAGTCAAAACTGGAGGCGATGATCTGGTCAATGCTCTTTAAGGTGGTCAGACGTTCCAATTGCAGGCGGATCTGTTGTTCCGCCTTCTTGCGGCCGGTGATATCGAGCGCCGAGGTCAATTCATAGAGCGTTCCATTCACATCGAATTTGTCGCTGGACAGCAGCACCATGCCGACCTCCCCCGACTTTCGGCGGAAGTGCAGCTCCACATCCCGAATCCCTCCTTGGGCGGTGTTCAAATCCGAGAGAAGCTGCCTGTCTTTCTCCGATCCAAACAGCTGCAGGGCCGAAGCGGGATGCCCAAGGATCTCTTCCCGGTTGTAACCCGTCGCGTCCACAAAAGCCTGATTCACATCTGTAAATAAATGATTCGCTTCCAGGGTCATCATAACCGGCGAGTTATGAAATGCCTGATAAAACCTTAGTTCCGAAAAAGCCAGCGCGTCCTGGGCGCGCTTGCGCTCCGTCAGTTCCCTTTGCAGGTCTTCCAGCACACGCGCCTTGTCAATGGCAAGAGCCGCCTGAACCGCCAGGGTTTCCATCAAATGGATCTGATCGGAATTGTAGGCGTCAATTTCCCTGGTTTGCGTCGAGATCGCACCGATCGCCTGCCCGTTGACCACCAGGGGAATACCCAGGAAGGTGTGCAGAATGGGTCCATCCGTATCAAAGGGATGATATTTGTCATCCACGTCTGAAGCCATCATATCCGGCAGATATAGGGACTGGTGGTTAAGGATGACCGCGCCGGTCAAACCCGGCTGCTCGTGCAAAGGACGGTCCGGAATCCGGATGGGTTTGCCTTCATCGAAAAAGACCGGGAAGCGGATCAGGTCGGTATCCCGGTCGTGGATCGCGACAAAGAAGGAGTCGGCCTTGATCAATTGCTCGATCTCCGATTGGAGTGCCAGCAGGGTGCTTTGTAAGTCCTGGCCGGATGCCAGCGAGATGCCCAGTTGATACAACAGGGTCATTTCATCGGCGCGCCTCTGCAGGTCGGCCTCGATGCGTTTGCGTTCCCTGAGCTCGTTCCGTAATCTCACGGCGTTCTGAAACATGGTCTCCGTGATCAAGCGCACCATGATCGCAGTAACAATCAGAATGATCGAGACCGTGAAAAAGTCTCCCGGCACACTCCCAGCAATTCCCTGTGGTTGATAAAAACCCAGTAATTCCCCAAACACCAGCCACGCAACGCACAGGATGTTATAAGAAGTGAGCAGGACCATCATCCGTTTCCGGATGACAAGGCTTGCAACAATAAGCACGGCTGGATATCCCAGAATACTTAGATGATGGATCCCCTCTCCAAACGTTGCCGTCAACGTGATCGAGGTGATGAACAGGACCGCCAGCAGCGTGGCGACCAGCTCGAATTTCATCCGGCGGATCAGGAAGAGGGATGCAATGACCGGGACGATATTGATCGCTATTATCCTGGCAGCCAGGATGTCGTTGGTGGAGAGAACCGTCAAAGTCCCCGCGATCAGCGCGAGCAGGATCAATGCAATAATCCAATAAAATATCCTGGTGATCTGTTCCAGGTTTCCATACATTTCGTTCAATAAGAACGGGGCACTTTTCGTGTGTTCAGATGGATTCATTCTTCATCCCTTTTTCGATGAACGACCTGCTGCTTTTTGCGACCATGAATATTCTACCGCGTGTATTGCATGGGGCGCGGCAGGGCTTTCCGCCCTGGCCCGGAGACTGCGGGTCGGCTGCCCATGGCCCCAGGCGAGGCTCCGTCATCGATCCGGGGCCGGCGCAGCCCGCCGGGTGCGCGCAAAACCCCCGCAGGCGGGGCCGATTCGCTCAGCCTCAGCTTGCGGCCATCAAACATCCTTTCGCCCTTTCAGGCCTTCGGGGAGGCGCAATTTTCATCTAGGCAGCCGAGGCGGACTTCGGGCAGGCCCGGGGCTGATCGAGGCGCCTGAAAATCTTCACATGATCTTTCAGTACCGCCCAGCCGATGCAATCCGACACAACTTGCACCCTCCCGGCGTGCAGCACATAGGATTGCCGGGTTTAAAATTGTGTGCATGAGTGCCGGTGGAACACCGGCCGCGTCTGCTCTCCCGCTCACAGTGCCGGATATTGGACCGGCAGATCCAAGCGGCTGCTCGATCATGAGATGCGATCAAGCAGAAAGCTCTGGGGCGTCTGAAGCAGGCTGTCGCCTCCCAGCGGGCATACGGATCATTCTATCAACCAAGGTTGAAGCAGAAATTATTCCCCCCGCTGGCGTCCGTGGAGCGGCATTCAGGCTGAGAACTTACAGAGGGTTTCGCACGGGAGATCGTTCCGCCGGCGATAAATATGCCTGTTTGCAAAATTGTAGATATTCTCCAGGAACCTCATTTGTAGTATTAGAATCCCAATGCACCTCCCTGACTGTTTCTCCCCTGATCGCCAGCCTGGGGATAGGCCAGTCCGTTCCAATTCGTATTTGAGGCCGAGAGGACGCCATGCCGCCTAAAAACCATTTCACCCACGCTCGCAGGATCCTGGTGGCTTTCCTACTAGCGCTTGGAATATTGTTTTCCAAGTTTGGAACTGGAGAATTACTGCAGGCGCGCGCCCAGGAAGCGGCCGACCCGCCGGCCATCACACCCCTCCCTGTACCCCAAAATTCTTCCAACCCATGTTCCACCTCTCTGGTATCGTTCACTTTGAATTCGGAGCAAATCGGTTTTTGCGCTCCAACCCGCCTGGCCTCCGTTGCCGTGGAGGACAGCCTCACCAGTCCGGAGGTTGCATATGCACAATTCAATCAAACACAGGGCTATGGCCTTATTGATATAAAGTCCGTCGCTTTTGGAAATTCCCCGGGGATCGGAAGGCCCGTCTATCGGGAGGGAGAAATTGCCGCGTATCGTCAGGAAGTCTGGAACATCGAATCGTCCAAAAATGGATATACGGTGTCCAACGGGCCAGCAGGGTATTTTTGGGGCGAGCCGACTCCGAGCATGCAGGTCGACACCACCCTTGCAACATCTCAAGGGACGATCAGTGTTCGTTCGACGGAATGGTATCTGGAACACAATGACCGTCTCTGGGCCGTGCTCATGACCTGGGATACGAAATTGGACAATGCAAATGAATGGATCAGCGCCTCGCAGGGTTTTTCCATTCAGCAGCCCGAGACGAATACCCCGGATACTGCGCAGGACCTTGGCAGGGCCTATTTCAAATCGCAGGCCTCGCCTCAAGTATCCGCAGCGGGCGTTCCGGTGGATGTAGGGACAGCTCCCTGGTGGAGCGGTACCTGCGACGATAATAATTACTATCCGTACACCGGAGTTCATTCCGTTCCTCTGGACTCCGCCTGGCACGGTGTGCCCAGTTGTGGGCCGCGCCCGTACACGGTTTCCAGTCCTGACCATCTCGCCGCCTTCTTTTCCGGTGCATTTCAAGAATATGAATTTGAATGTGTGGAACTGGTCATGCGGTTCCTTTATCAGGAATGGGGCATCGCTCCCTGGGCTGGAAATGCCAATCAAATAAAAAATAACTACCCGGCGGGCTCCATGGTTTTCTATGCCAACGGCACCCATTCCATTGTTCCCGGCGATATCCTTACGGAGAACGGCTCCTCCCAAAATCCATATGGACATACGGCCGTCATTACAGCCGTCGATCTGGATGGGAATGGAACCGGGACCATCAGCATCCTCGAGCAGAACTCTTCGCCAACTGGAAGCCGGTCTCTCAGTGTGACCAATTGGACGGTCAGTCCGGATGCATATATATATGGCCAGACGATTCAAGGCTGGCTGCATGCCCTGGCCAATCAAAGCGGCGGGAATCCACCCTCGGCCTTTGGCAAGAGCACCCCGGCCAACGGCGCAAAAGCGCAGTCCTCCAGCCCGACATTATCGTGGGCCGCCAGCACCGGCGCAACCGGCTATGAATATTGTTACGACACGATCGATAACGACTCCTGCGACACCTCCTGGATCAGCGCGGCAGGCACGACTGCTTCCGTCAGCGGATTGGATGCCAACACCATCTATTATTGGCAGGTCCGAGCCGACAATTCGGCTGGCAGCACCTACGCCAATGGGAATGCATGGTGGAGCTTCAACACCCGGCTCGCTGCGCCGACTCTGCTTGCGCCGGCGAGTGGAGGTTCCCTGCTTAATCTCCGTCCCGCGTTAAGCTGGAATGCGGTGAATGGAGCAGGCAATTACACGCTGCAGATTTCGAAATATGGCAGTTTCTCCAGCCTGCAATTAAACGTGACTGCGGGTGCAACCTCCTACACCGTGTCCGCGGATTATCCGGCCGTCACCACCTTCTACTGGCGAGTCCGCACGAATGGATCCAACGGTCCTTCCCTCTGGTCGGATGCAGCCAGCTTTACCACGGCCAATCCGCCGAGCATACCGATCCTCAGCCTGCCGGCCAACAAGTCTTTGACAACAAACTATAGCCCCACTCTTCAGTGGAGGCCCGTCACCACCCCTCCCGGAACGGCCTTTGATCACTATCGTGTCCAGTTGGCGACCGATGTCAGTTTTAACAGCCCACTGATCGACGATAGTTCCCTGGCAGATATCGGCGCTTCCCGGTTTGTACCGGCATCCAGCCTGGCCCCA
Source organism: Anaerolineales bacterium (assembly GCA_035515435.1). Classification (GTDB taxonomy): domain Bacteria; phylum Chloroflexota; class Anaerolineae; order Anaerolineales; family Villigracilaceae; genus Fen-1038. The sequence continues at coordinate 2,747 of DATJBI010000146.1, read as the reverse complement.
AACTCAACATACTATTGGCGTGTGAGCGCGTATAATTCCAACGGGGAATACAGTTCCTGGTCTGCCGTCCGCTCATTCCGCACAAGTTTCCTGCCGCCAACTCCGTTAACTCCGGCTGATAACAGCACCAGTTCGGTCCAAACGAATCGCCCCACCCTCACGTGGAGCGATCCGAATGCCTCAGGCGTCACCGGTTACGCTGTTCAGTTCTCCAGGTCCAGCACCTTTGCTCCCCTTGTAATGACCGGCAGTTCCACTACCAGCAGTTTTACGCCTCCAGCCAATCTGCCGGCGAATACCGTTCTGTATTGGCGTATTCAAACCAAGGGCGTCAATGGGCCGTCGCTCTGGTCATCTCCCGCCTGGGCTTTTCTGACCGGGAACCCTCCCTCCGTGCCAGTTCCATTGAGTCCGGCCAACAATTCGCTTGTCACCAATTACAGCGATCCGACGTTTTCCTGGAAAGCCAGCACCGCGCCCGCCGGAACCTTCTTGGATCATTACCAGATCCAGGTGGCGAATAACACCGCCTTCTCTTTGCCGATCATTGATGCCGCGACACCTGCTTCCAGCTATCCAAGCACTGTGACGCTCGATCCCAATACCAAGTACTACTGGCATGTGCGCGCCTACAACACCAACAATGACTTCAGCGGCTGGTCGGCGACCTGGTCACTGCGCGCCAGCCTCCTGCCGCCCACACTTAATTCACCCACCGGCACGATCCCAAATTCAAGTCCGCGCCCGACATTTGGCTGGACTGACCCGAACACATCTGGCGTCAGCGGGTATACCATTCAGATCTCGAACAGCATGACCTTCACTTCCAGCCTCGTGACCGCCAATCCGAAGACGACCAGCTATACCGCGACTGCCAACCTGCCGCCGGGGATTCCGCTCTATTGGCGCGTACGGGTCAAGGGTACGAACGGACCTTCCGCCTGGTCAGCCCCTGATTCCTTCACTGATCAGTAAATTCACATTCCGTCGAAGCATTGCTGCCTCCGCAGGAGGCAGCAATGCTTCAGGAAAACGCTCTGCGTTGTCAGACGGATCGTGCACCCGCGCGCTCCCGCAGACAGTTTTGGCAGAGAATCCTTGTTGACCGTGGCTGCGGACCCGTGATCCTCTCTAGTGGCCGAGAAGTCCCCGGAAGAACGAAATGATCCGGTTGATGATTTCAGAAATGGAGGGTGGGGAGGCAGGATTTTGCGCGGGAGTTTGTGGAGTAGGCGTGAGGTGGGGGACGGGAGAAGCCGTTGGGATGGGGGTATAAGTTGCAGTCGGCTGAGGGGTGGCATAGGTGGCCGTGGCCGTGCTGGCCGCGGTGGGCGTTGAGGCCTGCATATGGACAATGTGCGGCGCGATCCACAAAGCCCGATTATCAACCGGAGAGCCCAAGGCTGAGACACTTAAGACAAATTTCACTTTCAGCCCGGCCAGATGGCTCAAATCAATGTCTGCATTGGAGGACATGCCATCATAGAATTCACCGATAGTCCACAGATCGTTTTTTAATCCAGAAGGGTCAATATAGCTGATCCGGAAGAGGACCGAACAGGCTTGGGCGCCATCCTCACAGCTTGCGCCCGTTTGCAGGTGATCGCCCGCCTGCACCAGATAGTCCGGATAGATTCCTTGAATCGATCCTGCGTTCGCGGACTCGGGGAAAGTCAACAAGGTGGGAAGATTCACGATGCTGCCATCTTCGAGTTTGGCCTGGTTCAGCAAAAGCACGAACCCATTCTTGTCGCCATCCGTGCCCGGGCAGGGCAGGAACCTGTGCCCATTTTCCCATTGGGCGCTGCAGGCATTGGCAGCCAAATCATAGGCAGCGGCGTTCGGTGAAATTGCTGTCCCGGTCAGTGTCACAACCGGTGAAGGCGTGGGGGTCATCGTAATTGTATTGATGGAGGGTGTGATTACTCTGATCCTTACCCAGATGGGTTGATCGGCGGCTTCGCCAACGCCGAAGATCTTTCCAGTCGGAGATTCGAATTCCCAATTTCCCTGATATTTGCCTGCAGCCTCTGGAGCAACCAGATCTACAGATAGATCCACAATCTGACCCGGCAAGACGTTGGACGGCAGGAAGACAAAATCAGGGCTGCTCATTTTGTCACCGCTTGTAAAGATCATCTTGTAGGCGGTTGTCCACGGGCACGTGCCGACATTTTGTATCTCCCAGGTCTTGGTAAAAGTCTCCGAAATGTGCAGGATGGCTTGATCCGGGACGGTTACATCGCTGATAAATGAAGCGCGATCGCAAGTATCGATTGTCGCGGTCGGTGTAGCTGTGTTCGTTGGTGTATTGGACGGCGTCCAGGTGAACGTGGGAGTGAGCGTTGCAGTCGGCGTGTTGGATGGCGTCCAGGTCGCCGTAGGTGTTTGGGTCGGTGTATTGGATGGCGTCCAGGTGGGAGTGAAAGTCTTGGTCGGTGTGTTGGATGGCGTCCAGGTGGGAGTGAAAGTCCTGGTCGGTGTGTTGGACGGCGTCCAGGTGGGAGTGAATGTCTTGGTCGGCGTGCTGGAAGGAGTCCGGGTCGCGGTGAAAGTCGCGGTCGGCGTGTTGGATGGAGTCCAGGTTGGAGTGAATGTCTTGGTCGGAGTGTTGGACGGCGTCCAGGTCGCGGTGAATGTCTGCGTCGGCGTGTTGGACGGCGTCCAGGTCGCGGTGAATGTCTGCGTCGGTGTGCTGGATGGCGTCCAGGTGGGAGTGAATGTCTTGGTCGGCGTGTTGGATGGCG
>DATJBI010000145.1:0-4668 GCA_035515435.1 Anaerolineales bacterium | reverse complement strand
GATCATCAGCGGAACACTTTCCTTCAACTTCTGGGTTGGGGAAATGATCCTGGGCACAGTCATCCCGATGATCCTGCTCTTGACGCCTTACACGCGGCGTCATCCATTTTGGCGTACGCTGGCGCTGGGGTTGGTGGTGTGTGGGGTCGTTGCATACCGCTGGGATACGAACCTCTCCGGTTTGCTGGTGGTCATCTCCTATTTGCCGGGCCCGGCAGCCATCTCCTATGCCAGCTACACGCCCTCGCTGGTTGAATTTGTCACGGGCTCGGGCGTGATCGCTTACGGCCTGACGGCATTCTCGCTGGGCGTGCGCTATTTGAGAGTTGTGGATCACCGCTATGCCAGCGAAGAACCTCAGACCGTTCAAGTCGAATCCGTCGAGCGAGTGCGCGCCTAGGTCTTTCACTCTTTGTTCATCACGCCGATTCCATCTTTGGAAAGGATTTCGGATTTGCCGCTGCCAACGCGCGAGATGTCATATTTTGCTTAAGGTTTGACTGGTACAAAGATACTCGAACGGGTAGTTGTGAATTTACACACAACTACCCGTTCGCCCTTTAAGAATCACCCGGAATGGGGTCTACCAACTCTCTCCGCTGTACTAATATTCACAATATATTTATTCAGCTTTAATCTATGCACATCCTAAACATCGTTATTTTGGCACATAGTTCACTGCTTTCGAGCGGGATCGCCAGCAAGCTGACCGAGTACAAAGAGCTGCTTGCCGTGCAGACGCTCGATATAAGGGGGGCAGACTATCTAAGTGCCCTGAAGAACGAGTTGCCGGAAATCATCATTGTGGATGCCGGCGATTCCAATTTAAGTCAAGAAACGACCATCGTGCAATTGCTCGAAGCGGCTCCGAATGCCAAAGTCATCAGTCTCAACCTCTCCAACGACCTGGTAAAGGTGTTTTCAAGGATCGAGCGGAAGGTGGACGGTGCAAACGATCTGGTGGGGCTTATCAAAACTTTCTCCGGGGGGGACAGGGCATGAAACTTCACACGCTCTGTCTGTTCATTGTCGTGTCGGCGTTGGCAGCTCTTGGGGCTTTGGGCGGGGCACGGGCTCACCCGGTGGGAGCGGAGGGGGTGGGGTCGGCCAATGCCCCCACGGCGACACCCTCTGCGAATCCCCACACAGACGGCAATTGCCTGGCGTGCCACTCGCAACCTCTCACGGTGAAATATGCGGATGGCAATACCGACATCATCTCCTTTGACCCGCAACAGGCCGTCCACAATAATTTTGCGTGTACGGTCTGCCATCAGGCTCAAGCCACCTATCCGCATGAAGACTCCGGAAACAATGGCAATTGCGCGGTCTGCCACTGGCAGGTGGCTGGCAACGCCACCGCACCCAGCGAGATGGTTTTCGTAAGCACCGACCAGGACAAGCGCGCCATGGTTCTGGATATGAACAATTCGTGCCAGAAGTGCCACGCCGAGGAATTTACGTCAACGGCCCACAGCGCACATGCCCAGATCATGGCGGAAGGCGACCGGTACGCGCCGGTTTGCGTGGATTGTCATGGGAGTCACAATATCGCCCAACTGAATGGATCCCGCAGCGCGATCGCGAAGATCTGCAGCAAGTGCCATATGGCTGAATACACAGAATACCTGAGCAGCGTGCACGGCGCCGCGCTGTATGACGAGTCCAACCCCGACGTACCCACTTGCGCAGACTGCCACGGCACCCACAATGTGACCGGCCCCAGCGATCCAAACTTCCGCTCCGATTCGATCGCGCTGTGTGGAAAGTGCCATGGCAACCAGGCGATGATGAGCAAATACGGGATATCCACGGATGTGTTTACCACCTACCTGGATGATTTTCACGGCCGCACGGTGAACTTTTTTCGCGAAACGGGTGAGATCAACGTTCCGACCGCGACCTGCTATGACTGTCATGGTGTCCATAATATTCGCAAGCCGGATGACCCGCTCTCCACGGTGTACCCCACCAATCTGCAGGCGACATGCAGCAAGTGTCATGCCGATGCCAGCATTCGCTTTCCGCAGGCCTGGCTGAATCACTATGAACCAACCTGGGATCGGACCCCTGCCTTATTTGTCGTGAATCAAGGGTACCTGATTTTCGTGCCCACGGTGATCGGTGGATTTGTCTTCTATATCGCATTGGATGCTCGGCGGCGTGCGGCAGGCTGGTTAAAGAAACGACACGCGGAAAGGCCCGCGGCGGAAAGTCATGATGATGAAGAAGATGCCTGAAAAGAGAGGCCCGAAAAAGCTGCGGCGATATGTTCGACGACGCGAAGCGATGGAAGCCGCCTCGCGATTCCGCCTGGCCGAGGATGGGACGCGTTATGTCGTTCGCTTTACCACGGAACAGCGCATCCAGCACTGGATCCTGCTGCTTTCGTTTACCACCCTGGGCATCACGGGTCTGGCTCAGACTTTTTACAATACGCCCCTGGGGAACTTCATCCTGCTGGCCTGCGGCGGCATCGATTCGGCACGACAGATCCATCATGTGGCGGCGTTTATCTTCGGGGTCGAAGCCCTCTATCATTTCGCGATCTCCATTTACGAGATGTTCGTGTACCGCAGGATCAGCCGCATCTGGCCTGACTGGAGCGATTTCACGGGCCTGATCGATATGCTCAAGCTCAACCTGGGTCTATCGCGGGCCCATCCCAGATTTGATCGATTCAACTTCGAGGAGAAGGCGGAATATTGGGCCCTGATCTGGGGCACGATCGTTATGGGCGCGACCGGATTAATCCAAGGGTTCCCGCTGCAGGTGACGAGCGTTCTGCCGGGTTGGATCATTCCGGTGGCGCATGCCTTCCATCGCTGGGAGGCGATCCTGGCCGTTTTGGCCATTTTGACCTGGCATTTGTACCATACCCTGATCAAGACACGCAATTTCAGCATTTTTAACGGCCTGATGAGCATGGCCCAGATGGAGGAGGAACATCCGCTTGAGCTTGCCTATCTGGAGCAGGCCGCGCTGGCTCTGAAGAGCAGCACCTGGCCCGCCCTGATTGAAATCCCGCTGGGAGAAGAAGCGGAAGAGGCAGCAGCCGTTGCGCCTGAAGAAACAGGCAGGAGGGCGGAAGAGGGATCCGTGGCCGGCGCGGCAGATCTGCCGGCCCCCGCACCGTCCACGGAAAATGCGGGCCCGGCTGCGCAGGAAGTATCAAGCCTGGCCGAGACAGCTGAGAGTCCGCTGCCTGCGAATGACGAGGCCGATGCAAGCGCAGGCGAAGAATCGCCCTCCCCGCTCACGGACGAGGGGCCTGCCACGGAGACCGTTCCCGAGGGAGAAGCCTAGTCCATGCCGCCGATCCAGCTCCCGCGCCTCAAACTTGGATGGCCGACATTTACTGTTGATCTGCGCGAGCCGTCTCATCGTCTGCGCCTGGTCTTGATCGTCTTCGGTGGACTCGTCGCGGCGGTCGCCCTCTCGATCGGCGGAGTGCAGGCATATCAATTTACCGAAAGTCCGCAATTCTGCGGAACGCTCTGCCACTCGATGGAACCCAATTATGTTCGCTGGGAGGCTTCGCCGCATGCCAGCGTGGCCTGTTCCGAGTGTCATGTCGGACCGGGTTTTACGGCCTTCGTGAATTCCAAGATCGAAGGGACGCGTCAACTAATTGACACGATCCTGGGGACCTATGCGCGTCCGATCAAGAGCCCGGTCACGAATCTGCGGCCCGCCCGCGAGACCTGCGAGACCTGCCATACGCCGTCTTCCTTCAAGGACAATGTCATCAAGACCATTCAATCCTATGATGACGATGCCCAAAATACACCGATCGAAACCACCCTCATTTTGAAGATGGGCGGAACGAATCCAGCGACGGGCAACAGCATGGGAATCCATTGGCACACCCAGGGCCAGGTCTTTTACATCGCGCTGGATGACCAGCGCCAGACGATCGCCTGGATCGGAGTGAAACAACCGGACGGTTCCCTCAAACAATATTTCTCGCGCGATCTGCTCAGCATGGGCCCGACGGCCGAGGCGGAGTTCGTGCAAAAAGCACGGAAGGCTGGCCAGGTCCGCTTGATGGATTGCATTGATTGCCATAACCGCGCCGCCCATTACATCCCCTATCCCGAACAGTCTGTGGACCAGGCCATCGCCAACGGTCTGATTTCCAGGAACCTGCCCTATATTCGCTCCAAGGCCGTGGCCCTCCTGAGCGGTTCCTACGCCGATGGGGCTCGTGCGTTCGATGCCGTGGATGCCCTCAAAGATTATTACCAGGCGCTGCCGGCTTCGGGCGATTTTTCGGCCCGGGATGTGAATCAGGCCGTTGCCCAGATCAAGGAACTTTATACCGAAACGAATTTTCCGGATATGAACCTGAATTGGAGAACCAATCCGAACAATGAACAACACACGCCGACCCTGGGCTGTTTCCGTTGTCACGATGGCAATCATGTTTCGATGGATGCGCAGGGCAATCAGCAGACCATCAGTGATGAGTGTAATTTATGTCACACGGTTCCGATCGTGGACCGCGGCAATCAGACCGTGGTGGCGGCACCGGTCCTGGTGGGGGATCCGCCGGCCAGTCATAAGGATTTCCGCTGGACGATCGATCATCGCTATGTTACGCCCGCCCAGGAACAGAGCTGCTACCAATGTCATGGTCAGGCGTTCTGCAATAACAGTGTTTGTCAC
>DATJBI010000144.1:0-22759 GCA_035515435.1 Anaerolineales bacterium | reverse complement strand
TGCAAACTACCCGAAGCTTTGCGAACAGGAACAATGTAGAGAATTGTGCTCACGAAGTGCGTCTCCTTTCTTGAAGATTAACTTACGATGAGAGTTTATCACGACTTGCGAAAAGGTGTCAAGGCGGCGGCCAGGGCGGCGATGCGGGCCAGCATGAGCAGACCCTGCACTGCAGGATTTCCTGCTCCAGGTCGCTTCAGGTTCAGCCCATGAGAGTACCATGAGCCGCCCACAAACCACGGTAACTTTTGGATGGGGTAGCGGCTTCTATTCGAACCAAACAATCTTCACAGGAGGTACCGTCATGACTCATGTAATTACCGGCCCTTGTTTGCGCGACACCCTTTGCGCAAATGTTTGTCCGGCAGAATGTATCCAAACCGGCGATCCTTCCACAGGACGAAGTGCCCGCGATGTTCTAAGCACAGGGCGGTGAAATTCTCAACCAGCCCGGATTGACGGGTCATTACGAGGCAGCCAGCCATCGCGGCAAGTCCGTTGTGCTCAATACCGCGCGTGCCCTGGGCGCCGGCCAGGCGGTCAATTTGACCGATGCGATCAAGGCCGACGCAGGTTTTTTCGCTTGAGTTCGTCAATGAGCATCTTTTGGGCGGAGATTTCACATCACGAACAGGCGTGCCGTTTCGCCTCTATCCAGGCGCGTCTGTGACCGTTTTCAGGTTGCGTAATGTGACGGCCCCCAAAGCCGCCGCAGCCAGGGCGGCGAGACCGCCCAACGCCAGACCCCAGCGCGCCCCCGCCACTTCGGCAAACCAGCCCACGATCGGGCCGCCGCTCGTGGTGGAGCCCAGAAAGGCGAGCGACCAGAATGACATCACGCGCCCGCGCATCTGCGGAGAACTCTCCAGCTGCAGCATGCTGTTGCCGAGGGACGAGAAGTTGATCGAGCTGATGCCCACGAACACCATGGCCAGACCTGTCAGCATCAGGGTGGGCATGAGCGCGGCCCCCAAAACAGCCAGTCCAAACAGGAGCGAGGCGCTGATCACTTTGGCCGGCTGAATGCCCTTGCGGCTTGCAAAGAAGATTCCTCCGAGCGCGGCCCCGAAACCCATGGAAGCGGTCAGCAGGGCATAACTGCTGGCGTCCCCATGAAAAGTGAACTGGGCGATCAGCGGCAGGCTGACCTGGAATTCATACGTGAGCGTGCCGATGAGTGCCATCATCACCAGGGTGGAACCGATGATCGGCGTTGAAACCACATACTTGAAGCCCTCCTGAATTTGACCCTTGGCACGCGGCACCGGGGGGGTGGTGATCAATTCGCCGGCCCGCATCATGAAGAGCATGATCACTACCGCGACATAGGATATCCCGTTGATAATGAAACAGGGGGCCAGGCCAAGGGTGGCGATCAAAACCGCGGCCAGGGCGGGTCCGATGATGCGCGCCAGATTGACCAGGGTCGAATACAGCGTAACCGCGTTCCTGAGATTGTCCGATCCGACCAATTCAATGTAGAAGGTCTGGCGGGTGGGGTTGTCAAAGACATTCACCAGCCCGAGACAAAAGGCCAGGACATAGACCATCCACACCTGCACCAGGCCGGTCATCACCAACGCACCCAGGATCAGGGCCAGGATGCCGGCGATGGACTGCGTAAAGTACAGGATCGTTCGTTTGGGAAGGCGGTCGGCGATCAGGCCGCCGTACGGACCCAGGACCAGGATGGGTACGTACTGCAGGGCGCTGGTGATGCCCAGGGCCGTGCCGGAGTTCGTGAGCTGCAGCACCAGCCAGGCCTGGGCAATGGACTGCATGAAGGTGCCGGAGGTGGAAATGATCTGCCCGACGTAATACAGGCGGTAGTTGCGAACATAGAGGGACGAGAAGGTCTCCTGGCCGTGTTCTTGAAGATAAACAAATAATCGTTTCATGGGGTCACGCGATTATACTATCCCGCTTCGCGAGCCTTTCAATATGTCTGTATGTCTATTTATTCATTGAATGGATTCCACCTCGATCATTTTGACCTCGGCTCAGTATTTTTCTCGAAAACATCATGATAGGCCTTATCCAACTCGTCATTTGATAAATGAGTATAGCGTTGGGTCACCTGGATGTTCTGGTGGCGTGCAAGTTCCTGGGCATACCTGAGATTTCCCGTGCCGCGCAGGATGGCGGTCACAAAGTAATGCCGAAACGAATGGGGAGTGATCTTGCCATGGGCGTCTTCGCCCAAGACCTGGTTGACCCGTTCCTTTACAAGATTTCGCCCGGTGGCGGTCGTGATCGGCTTGATCTTCCTGCCCGCGCCCTTGTCGTGACGCGCAAAGAGGGGCAGGGAGGGCAGGGGCCTGCCGGAGCCGCCATCCAGCGCAGCGCGCTTCGACAGATATTCCTTGAGCGCTTTCATGGCGCGTGAAGTAAAGCGCACGACGGCTTCTCTGTTGCCCTTGCCGATGATCACGGCCTGGCCCTCGTTCCAATCGATATCACCGCGGCGAAGCTGGCAGGCCTCATGGACGCGCAGGCCGGTATCTGCCAGCGTCAGCAGAAAGGCCCGGTCACGTAGTGCGCGTAGATATTCGGTCTCATCGGTGCTGACCACGGACGATGGATCGCTGAAGAAGTTCAGGACCCGGGCAATATCATCGGAGGGAAATTGCGGCAGACGGATACCGGGGCGGCGGGCGCGTTGTTCAATGAACAGCTCGAGCCTGGGCAGATTAATATCTGCCAGCCGCTCGGCAACCAGGAACTTGTAAAACCCTTTGGCCCCCTGCAGATAGATCTGTTCGGTGGCAGGCGAATAGTCCTTGAGGGCCAGCAGGAGCCAGGCCAAGGCCTCCTCCGTGAGCGACCCGATGGGGGAGGTGGCGGCGTCAAGCTTGTGTTTTTTCAGAACGCCTTGGAAAACATCGAGCGCATGGCTGTAGGCCCGGGCGGTGTGTGGGCTGCGCGCGAGCGTAACCATGTCAATGTAGCTGGTAATGGCTTGCTGGATCGTGGGCATGTTTGGATTATACGAAGGATGTTCCCAACCGTCAATATGTTTATGCTAATGATACTTATCATAAACAACGGCGTAGCAAGGGAATTTGTGATCGATCAAACCCGCCCCACTGCCATGCTCCACTGACCGCGAGCTTGGACCCTGATGCGGGAAGCGTAAAACAAGACATGAGAAGACTCATTTGTTCCCAACCCCCCAATTCATCCGTTCAAACTCCCCCACCCCATTGCGCGAGGCAACGATCGGTCCGATGGGCCGGCTGCTCCTATTATCAAGCTGAAGAGAAAGAGACGGCCTCCCTGTCGCCTCCTGGACGGGTCACCTGCTGTTTGGCCTCAAGCGTTGGGCCTGCCGCTTTGCCATCGCTGCTTTGGCCGCGGCCGCGGCTTTCTCGCGCTTGTTCAAGCTGACCATGACCAGCCAGTATGCCGTAAGGAACACGATCACGATGAAGGTGATGGCATATAACAACTTCGTCATCCACAGAGCTGAGTCGGTTCCGGCGAACAGTCCATGCAGCGTCGCGCCGAGATAGCCCACCAGGCTCAAAGCATGGATCGAGCGAAAGGCCTGCGTTCCGATCGTCCTGCGCATGTAGAAGGTCACCGTGACCAGCAGGAACAGATAGAAACCGATGATGCCCAGTCCGACCCAGAGCGGACGATACGTATCGATGAACGGGATGAGCGTCTGAGGGACGCTGAACGGCAGGAATCGGTCGAACAGCAGGACGATCACATGCAAAAGAATGAAGCCAATTCCCAACAGCGAAAGGAATTCGTGAAAATCATACGTGAACGTGCCCTCGATGGCTCCCTGGAGGATCTTGCTGGAGATCGCCAGCCCCCACGCCATCGAAAGCCATAACAGGAAGTAACCGGTGAGGCCCGCGGCGCGGGTCACGTACCACCACATCTGCACACTGTCCAGTGCAAAGAGGGAATTCAATGCCTGCGAAACCGAGGAACCGGCCGGCGTCTGCAGGATCACCACAAATACCATCATCAGCGCCGTAAAGAACAGCAGCAAGGCAACCAGGAACAATCCCCGGATGATCTTATCCACAAGGGAATCTTCCTTGGGATCATTGACGGATAAATTCGTGCTCATGGACAAGCTCCTGACTGTGCGGTGAACCATGCAAGTTTCCCTTGCGGTCCACCAGAAGATAGACAATATTATTTCTTGCGGCAAGCTCCGCAAGCCCCGCCCCCGGGCCGATCAGCAGGGCCTTGGCGTACACCTCGGCCGTCACCGCATCCGCCGCAATGGCCGTGGCGCACAGCCATTCGGATCGGGCGGGTTCGCCAGTGCGTGGGTCGATCAGGTGATGGCGGGTCGACCCGCCCTGCTTCCAGCTCCGCTTGGCAACCGACGAGGTCGCCACTGCCCCATCGCTGAGTGTCAGCCTCGCGATGCTGTGCGATGCATCGCGTGGATCTTCCAATTCAACAGGCCAGCCGAGGCCAAGCGGAGCGTGACCGATGAAACGCATGTCACCCCCCGCGTTGACCGCGCAGGCATCACAGTAGCGGCCTAGCAAAGCCGCCGCCCCGTCCACGATCCAGCCCTTCGCAATCCCGCCGAAATCAAGCTGCAGGCCCTTCGGCAAACGGACCCGGCGGGAGCCCTCATCAAGCTCCATTTCATCCAATCCCGGCCTCGGCTCCCGCGCCGAGGCCGCGGCGGGGACCATGCCAGGCCGCGCGCGGATCTCGTCGATGCTCCGGTCATAGCCGAGGCGTATCAGATCCGGCAGAACGGAGGGATCAAACACGCCGCCGGTCAGGCCGTGGAAATAAAGCGCTTTTTGCAGGAGCTGCACCATCTCAACGGAGGCCGTGAACCACCTGCCCGCCGAACGGTTCAATCGTGAGAGTTCGCTCTCCGGCTGAAACCTGCTGAAGCGGCGCTCGCCCGCTTCGATATACGCGCGGGCGGCACGCATGCCGTCTTGCGCCAACGGTCCCTGCCCCGCCACGAGCACATCCGTGCTCATGGCGCGAAACTGGATCCACTCCATGGGCTAGGAGCCGCTCGTCCGAAACATGGGCATGGCTTGAAGCTGCGGTTGTTGCGGCTGCGCAATGATCGTAAGCGGATTCTGCGGCATGGATTGGATCTGCTGCGAATTGAGGCCCGGCAGCGGCGCCAGGGTCGGCAGGGCGGCGGCCGCATTCCCCGGGACGATCGCGGCAGCCGCCGAAGACGCGCTGGAGGAGCTGGAGGTCGGTTTGAGGGAATGGGCCAGCAGCACCCAGCCGCCCAGGAAACTGAACGTGCTTGCCAGCATGATCAAAGTTCGCAAACTAGCCTTGAAGAATCGCATGGGGTCTCATCCAATCTCGATCAGCGGTTGACGTAGACTTGCCCGTCACTGGTAACGGTAATGATGCCGCGCTGCTGCAGGAAATTCACCAATTGTTGGTATTCCTGCAACTGCTGCTGGGCCTGCGTCACCTGCAGGGCGGCCTGGTTCAGCTGGGATTGATACTGTTGTTCACGCTGCTGGTATTGCTGGTCGCGCTGCTGATATTGCGCCACGAGCCCCTGCAGCTGCCGGATCTGCTGCTGTTGGATCTGCACCTGGCTGACCACATTGCTGGCGTTCACATTGCTGGAGGCACCCCCTCCGGCCGCGTTCGAGGCCGGAGTTCCGTTCGTGTTGGCATACGCCACGCCGCTGACCGCAAAAATACCGGCGGCGATGCACATGGTGATGAACAGGGCGGCGACGAAAGCTGTCAATTGTTTTTTCATAGTCACTCTCCAAGGGATTGTTTTCAGGGTCGAGTATACTCACGCAAGATGACAGCCGCATGACCATTCTGCCCTCGGCATTCTGAGAGCCTTGTCATCTGCCAATCATCTTGCAGTGCTAAAATAAGAATATGCGGATCCTGTTAATTGAAGATAATCGCCGTTTGAGCGACGTTTTGCGCCGGACCCTCATGGAGGACGGCTATGTCGTCGATACCGCCTATGATGGCGTGGAGGGCGAAGACCTGGCATTGATGACATCCTACAGCCTCATCATATTGGACGTGATGCTGCCCAAGCGCGATGGGATCGAAGTCTGCCGCTCCCTGCGCGATCAACATGTCGCCACGCCGATCCTGATGCTGACCGCCCGTGATTCGCTCAACGACCGGGTCACCGGCCTGGACAGCGGTGCCGACGACTATCTGGTCAAACCGTTTGAAGTCCCGGAATTGCGCGCCCGCCTGCGCGCTCTGCTGCGGCGCGAGACGGACAACAAGAGCCCCTCGCTGCGAACCGCAGATCTGCAGCTGGATCCAGCCACGCATTTTGTGTCGAGGGCCGAGGCGCCGCTGGACCTCACGGCGCGCGAATATTCGCTCCTTGAGTACCTCATGCGCAATCCCAACCGCCTGATCACGCGCGAGATGGTCATCCAAAACCTGTGGAGCTACGACAAGACCATCACCTCGAATGTGGTGGATGTTTATATCCGGCGGCTGAGGCGCAAGGTGGACGATCCGCACGAGGTCAAATTGATCGAGACCATCCGCGGAGCGGGCTATCGCCTGCGGGATCCGGAGCGATGATCTGATGAGGTTCCTGAAGTCTGCCTGGAACTGGTTCGGTGATTTCCTGCACAGCATCCGCTTCCGGATCACCCTCTGGTTTGTTTTCATCCTGGCGATCGTCCTGACGATCTTCAGCGGCTTTATTTACTTCAATCAGGCCCGCGATCTGCAGGGGGATTCGGTCGGGAACATCCAGGCGAAATTTGCCCGCCTGCTGGGATATTTCAGGAGTGCCGCCTGGCAAAATTCGAGCCTCGGGCTGTCGGATGTTCCGGACAACACACCCCCTCTTCAGCAGGGCGACATGCTGGCCCTGGTGGATGCCAACGGCCAGATCATCCAGAGCTGGGGCGTAACACCCAGCAGCAAGCTGGTGGGTGATCTGGTCTCAGCGGCCAGCGGGCAGCAGGGTCTCAATGTGTACGAGCAGACCATCTCGGCCACGGATCCGAACGGGACGGCTGCGAGCGCGGATTATCTTTTCATTGTGTCGCCGGTGCTGCGCGGCCGGATGCCGATCGGTGCGCTGATCATCGGCACTCCGACCAGTCTCACGAGCGAGCTCCAGCGGCTGAGGGTCTCCCTGATCCTGGGGAGTCTGTTCATGTTGTTGATCGCCTTCACCGGCGGATTGTGGCTGGCCGACCGTGCCATGCGCCCGGTCAAGACGATCGCGCACGCCGCGCGCAACATCAGTGAGAGCGACTTGAGCCGCCGCATCAACCTGCGCGGCCGCGACGAACTGGCCGAGCTCGCCAGCACATTCGATAACATGCTCTCGCGCCTGCAGATCGCCTTCGACCGTCAACGGAGATTTGTGGCGGACGCCAGCCACGAACTCCGCACACCGCTCACCATCACCAATTTGGAGATCAACCAGGCCCTGGCTAGGGACCGCTCTTCCGCTGATTATCAGCGGGCGCTGCAGACCATCCACGTCGAGAATGAAAGAATGACCCGCATGGTCAACGATCTGATGACGCTGGCCCGCATGGATTCCGGCCAGGCCATCCTGCAATTCGAAAAAATGGATCTGAGCGATGCCGCCCTGGAGGCCGTGGAGCGCCTGACCGCGCTGGCCGAGCAGCAGCAGATTACCCTGGAGACGACCGAGCTGCCTGAATTGATCGTGAAAGGCGACCGTCAATATTTAATTCAGATGATCAGCAACCTGATCGAGAATGCCATCAAGTATTCCGGTTCCGGACAGACGGTCCGGGTGGAGACCGGGCCGGGCCCCGCCGATCGGAGGCAATTTGCTTTGCTGCGCATCACCGATACCGGCCCGGGCATTCCGCCGGAGCATTTGCCGCACCTGTTCGACCGTTTCTATCGCGTCGACCAGGCGCGAACCCAGGAGGATGACCCCTCTGCCCCCACCGGAAGCGGCCTGGGGCTTTCCATCGTGGCCTGGATCGTGGAAGCCCATGGCGGCAAGATCCGGGTGGAGAGCCGGGTCAACTTCGGTACCACGTTCGAGGTGACGCTCCCGCTTGCTCTTGACAACTAGAATATACGTTCTATAATTGTCAGCATGGATCCACTGATCCGCTTGCAGATGCTGGCCAGCCAGATGGAACTGGAACCCGCCGAAGAGCGCCGCCAGAGGGAAGCGCCCCCGGCCTGCTTCACGCCGAAAGGGCGCGGGGCGGTCTTTGTTCATCCGGCGCAGCTGCCCAACGGCCAAACCATCAAATTATTGAAGACCCTGCTCACGTCCGCCTGCGAACGTGACTGCTATTACTGCCCGTTCCGTGCCGGCCGCGATTTTCGCCGCGCCACGTTCCAGCCGCAGGAATTTGCCAATCTGTTCAATGAATTAAATCGCGGAGGCATCGCGGAGGGAATGTTTCTCAGTTCGGGAATTGCGGGCGGCGGAACCCGGACCCAGGATCAACTTTTGGATACGGCACACATCCTGCGCAACAAACTTGGCTTTCGCGGTTACCTGCACCTGAAGATCATGCCAGGCGCCCAGAAAGCTCAAGTGGAACGGGCCATGCAGCTGGCCGACCGCGTTTCGATCAACCTCGAAGCTCCCAACACAGATCGCCTGGCAAGGCTTGCACCCCACAAACAATTCATGGATGAGCTGCTGCAGCCGCTTAAATGGGTGGAGGAGATCCGGACAAGCCAGCCCGCCTGCAAGGGGTGGAATGGCCGCTGGCCTTCCACCAC
The DNA here is from genome assembly GCA_035515435.1 of Anaerolineales bacterium. Classification (GTDB taxonomy): domain Bacteria; phylum Chloroflexota; class Anaerolineae; order Anaerolineales; family Villigracilaceae; genus Fen-1038. The sequence continues at coordinate 14,053 of DATJBI010000144.1, read as the reverse complement.
CACCCAATTCGTCGTCGGCGGCGCGGGGGAAAGCGATCTGGAGTTGCTGACCACGACCTCCTGGCTCAATAAGAATGTACGGCTGAAACGCGCCTACTTCTCGGCATTTCGCCCTGTTGAGGATACTCCGCTTGCAAATCAAGTCCCCACCGACCCGCTGCGCGAACATCGACTATATCAAGCCTCCTTTTTGCTCCGCGACTACGGCTTCGAGTTGGAAGACATGCCGTTCGCGGCGGATGGCTTTCTTCCGCTCCAATCCGATCCAAAGCTGGCCTGGGCCCGAGCGAATCTGAAGGACCGGCCCATTGAGATCAACCGGGCGGAGCGGCAGGATCTGATTCGAATTCCGGGCATCGGGCCCAAAGGTGCGGATGCCATCGTGCGCGCCAGAAGGATCAGCAGGCTGAGCGATGTATCTGCATTGCGAAAGCTCGGCATTGCAGTTGAGAGAAGCACCCCGTTCATATTGCTCAACGGCAAACGCGCGGCCGGGCAATTGGCATTGTTCTAGGGAATGGATCCCTCAAGCCAAAACATGGCGTCCCGTTCCGCCGCGACCGCCTGCGTTCGCAACCTTAAAGTTTTCAAGCACACCGGCCGGAAACCTTGTCATTCAACGCGGTTCGTCATATAGTATGAACATTACAGGTCAATTGAATGAAAGGACGCGATCAAGATCATGAACACGGCCGCATCACTTGTTATTCGGACGCAAGATAAATACAAAAGTTTAACGACCAAGCGCGCTCACAAAAAAGGTGAGATCATCTGCCCGATTCCCACCGATACGCTTTATAACAAACCCAATCGGTTCACAGTTCAAATTGGACGCGACCGCCACGTGGAAGTCAAAGAACTGTCATCGATGAATCATTCCTGCAATCCAAATACGTTCCTGGATACGACCCGCATGCTGGTCTTTGCCGCCCGCGATATCACAGCCGGTGAGGAGCTGACCTTCTTCTATCCCTCCACGGAATGGGAAATGAGTTCGCCGTTCATCTGCCTGTGCGGCGCGGCCAATTGCATCCATGTGGTTGCGGGTGCGCGCTTCCTGCCGCTGTCGACCCTCGAACAACATTTTCTAAACCGTCACATCCGCGAGCTGATGATCGAGCTGCTGAACAATACCGAACTTCATCTCGTCAACATCGAGCGCGACCGGATCTACAGCGAGATCTCACAGGGCAATCCACCCGCCGCGTAATCCGGCGTGGACCGCTTCCGTTCGGTTGGTCACATTTAGTTTCGCATAAATTGATGATACATGGAACTTGACCGTGTGCTCGCTGATCCCGAGCGACACGGCGATCTGCTTGTTTGCCAATCCCCTGGAAAGCAGGGCCAAGACTTCCGTCTCGCGATCGGTTAACGGGCTGTTGGCGAGCGTTTCGTCATCCGACGCAAACAGCAGCTGCCGCTCGCCGACGACCAGCCCCTGCGCCAGGGCGTGGATCGCGGCCCGCAGTTCGTCAGAGGACGCCTCGAGCGGCAATATCCCCCAGGCAGATCCAGACCGGGCGAGTTGCCGGCCTCGGAGGGGATCGTCGCTGAGAATCAGGATCGAAGCCGGGCAGGAGGCGGTCACTTCATCGTCCAGGAAAGAAGCCGAGGAAGCCGGCGTGATGACCACGTCGGCTTCATTTATATCGGCGATGGCGTCGTCCCATTGCCCCGCCTCCAAAAGCACCCGAATTTCCTCATCCGACGAAAGCAGGGCGCGCAAGCCTGCGCGCAAGGCCGGCGAGGGAGCAATGATCACAACGCGGATCAATTACTTCCTCTCGCCCACCGTCGGCTGCAGGGTTTCCCGTTTGCCGCCCCGCAGGATCTCCACCGCAATGGTCTTTCCCACAACATCGCGATTGAGCGCCGCGAACAGATCGTCCGGATCGCCGACCGCCTGCCCGCCGACTGCCACAATGATGTCGCCGACGAACATGCCGCTTTTCTCCGCCGGGCCCGTTTCTTCGAGCCACATCACAAGCAGTCCCTGTGTCTGGTCGCGTCCAAGCGCCGTGCGCCCTGACTCCGGAAGATCGACTCCCTGGGTCCGTACGCCCAGGTAGCCGCGCTTGACACTTCCGTGTTTTGCAAGTGCCTCCGCGATCCGCCAGGCAAAGGCCGATGGGATCGTCAGCGCCATGCCGCGCGTCAGGCCCGACGTGTTCAATCCAAGTACCTCGCCCGAGGTGTTGACGAGCGGACCGCCGGAAAAACCCGGATAAGAGGTGGTCTCCGTCTGGATGTATTCTTCGAGCAGTCCGCCGCGGCCGGTACGGGCAGGTCCACCGATCGCGGTGACAATGCCCCAGGAGGCCTGCACGCCTTCGCGGCTGGGACGGCCGAGCGCGAGGACCAGCTGGCCCACTTTGGGCGCCGCGCCTGCGACCCTGGCGGGCGTCAGTGCTTTTTCTGAAAGGCGCAGAAGCGCAAGATCCGAATTGGGATCGCGGCCGGCAACGGTCGCGGAAAACGATTTATTGTCGGCCCGCGCGACGCGCAGGTTCTCGTCGCGCGTGATGACATGATCGGCGGTCAGGACCAGGTCGGCCTCATATGCGATCCCGCTGGCGGGATAGCGATTACGAGCGTCCACCAATAAAGTTCCGGCGGAACCTCGTTCGACCGCCGCCACAAGATCGTTCGAAAAATCATTCAAGGTTGTCATTGGTTCTCCTTTTGCATCTTAGTATGGATTGAAATGCGATCAGAGTTTAACGCAACCTTTGCCAATGAACATCAGATAATGGAACGGAAAATGACCTGCCTGTCTGGCTAGGTCATTTTCCGTTCAGTTCCTGGTATGCTCCCACCCAGGGCTTGCCCAACCTGTGGTTCTCACTGAGGTGCACTTTCGCCAGCTTCTGCGCGATCTGCGCAGAGAGCAGCGCGACGGAGGCCCAATCGCCCGACAATACCGAGGCCCGCATCTTCTCCGCAATTTGCCCGGCCCAGGCCCACTCCATGCGAAATTTGTCCGCCTTGATCCAGTAATCGCGCTTCTCCCAGGCGGTCACGGTCACATCAATGCCATCTGCGATGATCTGCAGCGCGATCGCGATAAATGCCGCCAGATCGCGGGTTTCGGCTGTAATCTCCTTTTGGCGTGCAAGTTCCCGCACCGCCAGGACCACGGCCTTGCTTAGTTGTGTTCTCTGCTTTCCGGCAGAATCAGGATTGATCACTCGAGACATGGGCCGGGATTATACCAAAGGGCGTCGCACCCTGACCGCATCGGCTCCAATGCCGGACGAGGCCCTGCCCTATTCTCCTTTGCCTCCAGCCAACCACAAGAATACGACCCCCACGATCAATGTCGCGAGAAAGACATACCACGGAATCGCGGCCAATATGCTCATCAACGATTGGAACGCGGTATTGACCGCGTCCGCATATCCCAGCTGGATCACGCTGCTGATCAGCAGGCAGATGATACTTAAAACGACGACCACCACCCCTGCAAAAAGTAAATGTTCCAATTTGACGATCAGACGGGTCGAGCCGAACTGGTAACCGCCTCTCCGATAGTAGCCCATTTTCAGTCTCCTTGTAAAATGAAGAAAATGACCTGCATTTGGATTATAGCACAACTGTTCAGAATCGTATACAATAGGCCAATATTTTTGGAAAGCGGAGACATGATCATGGCAGACGGCAAGACGCATGCGCTCGGAACAGAAACGCTGGCGGTCCTTCTTTTTGCGGCGGAAGCAACCCTCGGCAGGGTCGCTGGAGGGGCCCTGGGACCCACGCTCGCATATTCTGCGGCGCTGGGCGGCGGTGCGATGCTCGGCCTGTTCCTGACACCCGATCTCGATGTGAATGCCGGCAGTATCAGCGAAGAGGAAGTCCGGGAGATTTCCCCGGTGGGAGAGAACCTGTGGTGGATCTATTGGTATCCTTACAGGCTGATTCTGCCCCATCGCTCGCCCCTCAGTCATTGGCCCATTATCGGCACGCTGGGGAGATTGCTCTATCTGACCATCCCGTATTGGGCGGGCCTGGGGGTCACCTATTTTTTGGATCCTTCCATTTTTAATTGGCTTGCGCAGACTGGCATGGAGTTGATTCTCGTTCCATTATTCCGCGTGGCCCTCCTGGGCCTGGCCGGAGCCGATCTGCTCCATTTTTTCATGGACCGGCGCCTCTTTCACAGGATCTTCCGGCAAAGCAGAACCATGATGCGAAGCGGCTGGTAGGCTGGAGGTCAGACCGATTACAGGGTGCTCTCCCGCGCGGCCGCAGTGATAAAACACTTCAAGCATATGGCCGGAGCTGGGAATCGTCCCGCCCATGCTCAATGACATTCTGCCGGGATTGAAATCGGGGGAGCCACAATTGCCCGCAGGGTCTGACCGATGGCTGCTCTCTTAAAACTCTACCAATGAGCCTCTGACCCTCACGGCGCCACCGCGTATAAATGCCATTTTCCTGGAACACCTTTGAGTGCCTGCGCGCCGCGTTCTTCGAATTGGATGCCGGAGCCGGCAACCAGATCCTTTACCGTGCTTGAAACCAGAACTTCATTTGCTCTCGCGTGCGCTGCGATCCGGGCACCGATATGCAGCGCGATGCCGCCCACCTTTTCGCCTATCCATTCACACTCGCCGGTATGCAGGCCGGCATGCAATTCAATTCCCGACTGTCTGACATGTTGCTGCGTCGCCAAAGCACAGCGAATCGCCCGGGCGGGCCCATCGAACGTTGCAAGGAAACCATCGCCTGCCGTATCAATCTCGCACCCCCGGAATCGCACCAGCTCTTCGCGGGCCGCGGCGTAGAAGGCGGCCAGGAGATTCAGCCAGGCGCTGTCTCCCAGCTGGGCGGCGCGTTCTGTCGAGCCGACAATATCCAGGAACAGGACGGTGGTAAGAAAACGATCCGACCTGCCAGCCGCGTGCGCACCGGTCACGAACTCCTCGATTTCCGCAAGGATGCGGTCAGGCATATTCATCCAGGGCAGGTGCACTCGGCCGGGGAATTCGACAAAGCGCGCACCGGGAATGTGCGCTGCCAGATCGCGGGCAGCCTCCACATTCGCGACCGGATCTCCCGAATAGTTCATTACCAGGGTGGGTGCGCCGATGCTGGACAGGATCGCGCGGGTATCGATCTGAGCGTTCATTTCTTCGAGGGCGGCGACAGCCGCAGGACTGGCGGAGGCCTGCGCTTTGCGGGTCCACCAGTCCAGATAAGCTTGGTCGACATCATCGCCCAGGCCGGCACCCCACCGTGTGAGATAGTCGCGCGACGGCCAGGTGAGTCGAGCATGTTGGATCAGTGCTTCCTGCTCCTCCGGCGTTGGGCCCCAGGGATAATCGTGCGCCCTGACCCAGCGCGCTTGTCCGCCCCATAGAATCAACGAGCGCGTCCGCTCGGGATACAGCGCCGCAAAAACGCAGGCCATATTTACCCCTTCCGAGACGCCAAAGATGGTCGCCCGCTCGCTGCCCGCCGCATCCATCACAGCTCGAATATCGTCGGTCCGCTCCTCCAGTGTGGCTGCATTGGTGGGCCGGTCCGAAAGGCCGGTTCCCCGCTTGTCGAAACGGATCAGGCGGCAAAACTTGCTGAACCTCTCAATAAAGTCCGCTTCGGCAGGCCAGTCCCACGAGATATCGAGGTGCGTGGTCGTACCCGGTGCCCAGACCACATCGGCAGGTGCACCGCCGGTGACCTGATAGGCAATGTTCACCTCACCGCTTCGGGCGTACTTTGTTTCGGGCTTCTTCGCCATGGCGAACTCCGGCAGTCCCAGACTTCACCGGCCGCCCGGCCAGGGGCTTTATCGCCGCGCATAACCGCACCCAGGCGTTCGGCAGACAATGTCCCTGACAGGGGGATCGGGTGGACGGAAATCGAAATTCCTGCGTTCACTCTCCAGTTTACGGATTTCCGCGCGCTTTGTCATGTGTCATTTGTCATGGCTCGTGCGCCCTGCGTTGGCATGCTGCGAAAGGCGAGGCGCGCTCTTTGCCTTCGCCGGCGGCAAACTGCGCGTTTTGGAGGCACGAATCAAGGCAGGGCCCCGCTCCAAGCCCGTCGGTTTTCTGTCGAGTCGGGGATACATTTTCGCCTCTTTGGTCGTTCTCACCGCAAGCGCAGCCTGCCGAAGGGCCAATATAAGCATAAAGTTAACGCCCTGTTCGGTTTATTGACGCACCCCTCCCCGTGCTTTATAATTCCGCCGCGTTCCGCAAATGGGGACGTGCTGGAATTGGCAGACAGGCATGACTTAGGATCATGTGCCGCAAGGCGTGAGGGTTCAAGTCCCTCCGTCCCCACCACGCAGACGAATCGCAGCGAAAGAAGGAATTACGTTTTGAAATTCGAAAAGACCATTCAGGAAGATCACCAAGCACAAGTCATTGTCGACGTTGAACCGGATCAACTGGAGGCTGCCAAGCGCCGCGCCGCGCGTAAACTGGCCGAACGGGGCAAAATCCCCGGCTTTCGACCGGGCAAAGCTCCCTACGAGGTCATCCGCCGATACTACAGCGACGAAGCCATTTACGAACAGGCCGTGGACCTCCTGGTCGATGAGGTCTATCCGGCCATGCTCAAGGAGGCGGACCTGGATCCGGCCGCGGCCGGCACGCTTGAAAAGATAGACGGCAAGGAACTTCCCAAGCTCACCTTCAAAGTCCCGCTGATGCCTGAAGTGGAACTGGGCGATTATCAAAAGGTCCGCCTGCCGTATGACTTCGCAGCACCCGGCAGCGAGAAGCTGGAACAGGCCCTGGAGGAATTGCAGCAGATGTATGGAACGACCGAAACGGTCGAACGCGAGATACAGGAAGGCGATTATATCCTCCTGGATTTGAAATCCGAAAAGGAGTCGCTGACCCGGACCGGCTTTGCGACCATGGCCCGCAAAGAAGACCGTGAAGTTGAATTCCCCTTTGTCGGTTTCGCGCGCGAGCTGCTCGGAATGAAGGCGGGCGATGCAAAAACCATCAGCCACGAGTTCGCCAAAGGCGAGGGCGATGAGACCCTGGAGGGTCAAAAGGTTGACCTGGTGGCGACCATCAAGACCGTGCGCTCGATGACCCTGCCCGAGTTGAACGATGACTTCGCCAAGATGGTCGGTCAATATCAATCGCTGGAGGAGCTCAAGGCAGCCTTGACCAAGGACCTCGAGGCCCGTGCCCGTGCCCAGTACGATGACGAGTATTATGCGCAGGTGGTGGACCAGATCAAACAGGGCGCGACCGTTAAATACGCACCGCAGACTCTCACCCACGAAGCGGAACACGTGGTGGACGACTTGCGTCAGCGCCTGGCAGAGCAGAAGCTGGACCTGGAAACATATTACAAGATGCGCAATACCGATGCCGCGAAATTCTTTGAGGAGGAGGCCAAGCCGGTTGCTAGGAAGCGCCTGGAACGCTCTCTGATCCTCGATGAAATATCTCGCAAGGAGAAAATCGGGGTGGACAACGAGTCGCTGGATCAGGAATTCAACAGCACGCTCGTGGACCTCCAAATGCAGGGCGTCAACATCAACAAGATCCGGGGCGGCAAACAGGGACAAAAACGCGTCGCGGAGGCCGTGGCCATGGAATCCGCGAACCGCCTGCTCACCCGCCGCACGCTGGAAAGGCTGAAGGCCATCGCCACCGGCGAATACAAGCCGCAGCAGAATCCAGAGGAAGCCGCGGCAGCGACGGAGGCGCCGGCGGCCAAACTTGAGCCCAAGGCGGCAAAAAAGGAATCCGGCAAAACCCCGCAGAAGCAGGGGACGAAGGCTCCTTCCAAGAGTGCAGGTAAGAGTACAAACTCCGCGGCGTCCAAGAGGACAGGCAGCGAAAAGACCGCAAAGAGATCACCTGCGAAGAAATCAACCAGTAAAAAGTGAGGATGGTATGAATATTCAGAATATTAACGATGTCGTTCCCATGGTGGTGGAAACGTCGGGCCGCGGCGAGCGGGCTTATGACATTTATTCTCTCCTGTTAAAGGAGCGAATCATCTTTCTCGGCACGCCGATCGACGATCAGGTCGCGAACGTGATTGTGGCACAGTTGTTATTCCTCAACCATGAAGATCCTGAAAAAGAAATCCAAATGTACATCAATTCGCCCGGCGGACAGGTCTATGCGGGCTTCGCGATCTACGATACCATGAAGATGATCTCGAATCCGATCAGCACGGTCGCCGTCGGAGTCACCGCTTCGTTCGGGACGGTGCTGTTGACCGCCGGAACAAAAAGCAGACGCTATGCCCTGCCCCATGCAACCATCCATATGCATCAACCGTTGGGCGGTGCCCAGGGACAGGCAACCGATATCGAGATCGCCGCCAAACAGATCCTGAAGCAAAAGGCGCTGCTCAATGCGATCCTTGCCAACCAGACCGGCCAGGCGCTGGAAGTGATCGAGCGGGATACCGATCGAGACTTTTACCTCGATGCGAAAGGTGCGGTGGATTACGGCCTGGTGGACCAGGTCCTGGAGGCTCCTGAAAAGCAGCTGAAAGTGAAGGCATAAGCTCTGCCGGATCGAATGCCACGGGCGGGTTTCTTTGGTGAAATATTCCGATCAGGAGACCCGCTCGTATTGCGTTTATAATGGTTCCGTAGTGCTGAACCATTATCCAACAAATGTTGCATCCCTCCACCTTTTCAATTGTGGCGTGCGATCTGAAAGCGCAGGCCTGGGGCATAGCGGTCGCGTCCAAGTTCCCGGCCGTCGGCGCCGTCGTGCCCTGGGCGCATGCGAATGCAGGCGCCGTGGCCACTCAATCCCACGCTAACACCTCATTCGGTCCGCGCGGACTCGAGATGATGGCAGGCGGGCTCTCGGCACCAGAAACCTTATCCAGACTGCTTATGCACGATCATGAACGCGAAGAACGGCAGGTCGGTCTGGTGGATGCCAAGGGCGGTTCGGCCGCTTTCACCGGAAAATTTTGTGCCCAGTGGGCCGGCGGAGTTCATGGCCCAGGCTATAGCATTCAGGGAAATATTCTGACGGGCGCGGAAGTCGTCAATCGGATGGAGCATGCCTTCCTGGACGCCAGGGGCGAATTGCCGGAGCGTCTCTTTGCCGCATTGGAGGCGGGCCATCGCGCCGGAGGCGACCGCCGCGGCAAGCAGTCTGCTGCATTGTATGTGGTCAAACCGAAAGGCGGATATGGCGGCTATAACGATCGCTGGATGGATTACCGCGTGGACGATCACCTCAACCCGATCACGCGGCTCGGCGAACTGCTGGAACTTCATCATCTTTATTTTGACAGGAGTCCCAGGCCGGAGCGCGTAAAACTCGAAGGAAAGATAGTCAAGGAAATACAGAAGATCATGAAGGCGCTGGGGTATTACACGCCGACCAGCGGTCAATATGATGATGCGACGCGCCAGGCGTTCCATGTTTTCATCGGCAATGAGAACTTTGAGGCGCGCGCCGATGCCAGGGCCGGCTGGATCGATGGCCCGGTTCTGGAATATTTGCTTAATAAATTCAAATAGGCGTTCCCCGCGCCCGCGCGGCTGGCAGGATGGACGCGGAAATATCGCCGTGGAAAGAGGAAACTGCCGCGCCGCCATCCGCCTCCCCAACCCAACTGGAAATTCATGCTTGATAAACTCTCTCCTCCTGTACGCGGACTCATCCTCGATATGGATGGTGTGTTGTGGAAAGACGACACGCCGATCGGGGATCTCCCCGCAGTTTTCGACCGCCTCCGGGCGCGCGGCCTCAAAGTCACGCTCGCCACGAACAATGCCACCCTGACGGTCCAGCAATATCTCGAAAAACTGCGCGGCTTCGGCGTGCTGCTCGAGCCATGGCAGATCGTTACCTCCTCTGATGCCATGGTACACGTACTGGCGGAAAGATTTCCGACGCTCCCTGCTCCCCCGCAGCGCGCAGGGGCGGTCCAGCAGAGGGCGGCCTTTGTCCTCGGCGAGAACGGCATCACCTCGGCACTGCGGGCCAAAGGCTTTACGCCCATCAGCGATCCGGATGACAGAACGCCCGTGATCGCCGTGGTTTCCAGCTTTGACCGGGAGCTGACGTTTCAAAAACTTCGGCGCGCCGCGCTGCACGTCCGCGCCGGCGCACCGCTCTATGCCACCAACGCCGATCGCTCGTTTCCCACACCGGAGGGGCTGATCCCGGGCGCCGGGTCGATCCTCGCCGCGCTGGAAACGGCGACCGATGTGAAAGCGATCGTGATCGGCAAGCCCGCGCCGTTCATGTTCGAACTGGCCGCCGCGCGAATGGGTTTGAACAAGGAGGAAGTGCTGGTGGTCGGCGACCGGCTCGAAACTGACATCGCGGGCGGCCAGGCACTGCCCTCGCGCACCGCGCTCGTCCTGTCGGGGGTCAGCGCGCTTGAACAGGCCCGGGGCTGGAGGCCGAAGCCTGACCTGATTGCCGATGATCTGGCTGCACTCCTAGAATGATGCTGATCTATGACCTGAGCTGGGATTCTCTGTGTGCGCTCGCCGCGTCATGGAATGAGCCCGCCTACCGCGCCAGACAGATCTGGCAGGGCTTATATCAACGTTTCTATAATTCACCTGCGCAGTTTCCCAACATTCCCCAAAGTCTCCGCCAGAAGATGGAATATGAATTCGATTTCCTGGGCATGGAGGCGGTTCGTGAGCTCGATTCGTCCGATGGTCAGACGCGCAAGACGCTTTTCAAGCTGGCGGATGGACATTTTATTGAAGCCGTATTGATGCGGTACGACAGGCGCCGTACGCTCTGCATTTCCACGCAGGCCGGTTGCGCCATGGGCTGTGTTTTTTGCGCGACAGGTCAAATGGGCTTCAAGCGTCATCTGTCGAGCGGCGAGATCGTGGCGCAGGTCATGCATTATGCACGTTTGCTGCATGAAGAGGCTCTGAGCGTAACGAATATCGTTCTGATGGGCATGGGCGAGCCGTTTCATAATTACGAGAATACGATGACGGCGATCGACCGTCTCAACGATGATCAGGGCTACAACTTTGGTGCGCGGCGCTTCACAATCTCAACCGTCGGCCTTGTGCCGCAGATCAAAAGATTTGCCGACGAGAAGCGGCAGGTGAATCTTGCCGTTTCGCTGCACGCCGCCGAAGACGATCTGCGCTTGAGCATGATGCCGGTCAACAAGAGATATGACATTAGCGAAGTCCTGGAGGCCTGTCACTATTACGTGGATCAGACTGGACGACGCATCACTTTTGAATGGGCCCTGATCAGCGGAGTCAACGATACGTCACAAGAAGCGCGCAAACTCGCGGCGCGGCTCAAGGGCCTGTTGTGTCATGTCAACGCCATTCCCCTCAATCCAACCCAGGGCTATCACGGCCAGGCGACCACCCGCCAGAGCGCGCAGGAGTTCAAGGAAACGCTGGAGCGGGCCGGGATTCCCTGCACGATACGCATGAGGCGCGGTATTGACATCCAGGCAGGCTGCGGTCAATTGGCTTCTTTGGTTTAGCGATGATCTCTTTTCAATTTCCAGTCAGGGGACACTTTGACAAAAGAAAGGTTGATCGGCAGGGAAGATCGGGTAAGGGTGTTTTACCACAAACTTCTTTGCCAGGAGATTCCCATGCCGATCAACGGGACCTATCGTTCCTGGATTCATGAAATTTGTGAACGGTGTCCGAAGCAGCGCAAAACGCAGGCCCGGAACTTTGTGTGGTTGGCGGTGGGCCCGTTTCATAGTCATTCAGTACATCTGGGCAGGATTGCCGGAAAAATGATGGCCAATGCCAGGAACGAAAGCACGGTCGGACGCTTGAGCCGCTTTCTGGCCAACCCCTCGATCGACGTTCGTCGGCGGTACAAACCGATTGCCAGGCAGTGGCTGCAGCGGCAATGGGAGCGGGCGGGCGGGATCCGCCTGATCGTGGTCGGGACCAGGATCGGTAGCGGTCACCCGCTGCTGATGGTGTCTCTGGCCCATCAGCAGCGGGCCGTTCCAATTGCCGGGACGCGGGTCAAGAACGTTCCAGGTCACAGTACTGGCCAACAGCAGGTCTGCTGATTGAAGTATGTATCAAGCATAGTCCCGGCGTTGTCGACCGCAAGCATCGATCAATGTAATCGGGTTCGTATCCCACGACTGCGCTCCTGCTGATTACGCCGAAATTCCCATCTTATGCCTTCCACGGAGGAATCAGTGAGTTTATCCAAAACCCCTTCAAAAGCTGCCGTGAATCCTGCAGGCGGAAACCAGGCCGCGATCTCTAATCAACTTATCGCGAAGGCGCGCGAAGAATCGCAGTCCGTGTTGACGGAACTTGAGTCGCGATTAAGCGGCCTGAGCGCTTTGGAGGCCGAGGCGCGTCTTAGACGCTATGGATTGAATGAGATCGCCCGCGAAAAGCGCCAGTCACCGTTGACGCGCCTGGTGGATAATGTCAGGAATCCCCTGGTCATCCTATTGACTGCGCTGGGAATACTCTCGTATCTGACAGGCGATGTACGGGCAATGATCGTTATTTTTGTGATCGTATTAGTGGGCGTAGTGCTGCGGTTCTTCCAGGAGAGTCGCGCCGACCATGCCGCAGAAAAGCTCAAAGCCATGGTCAACACCAACGCCACCGTGGTGCGGGACGGCAAGGACGCAGAAGTCCCCCTCAAGCTGCTGGTGCCGGGCGATATCATTCGCTTGGCGGCCGGGGATATGGTTCCGGCGGATGTGCGGGTGGTTGCCGCCAAAGATCTGTTTCTGAATCAGGCAGCACTGACCGGTGAATCCGTGCCGGAGGAGAAAAATGCGCCTCCAGCGTCTGGCGAGATCAGCAATCCGCTCGATCTGCCGAATGTCGGCTTCCTCGGCACGAGCGTCGAAAGCGGCACCGCCCTGGCAGTCGTTATCCACACCGGCAAGCAGACCTACTTTGGATCGCTTGCTGATAGCATCGTGGGACAGCGCGTCTTAACCAGTTTTGACAAAGGCGTCAATAAATTTACATGGTTGATGATCCGTTTCATGGCCGTGATGGTGCCGGCGGTCTTCCTGATCAATGGGCTGACCAAACATAATTGGCTGGAAGCCTTCATCTTTGCGATGGCCGTGGCCGTTGGGTTAACACCGGAGATGCTGCCCATGATCGTGACCGTCAACCTGTCCAATGGTGCGCTCGCGATGGCACGCAAGAAGGTGATTGTCAAGCGCCTGAACTCCATTCAGAACTTTGGAGCGGCAGATGTGCTGTGTACCGACAAAACCGGCACGCTCACCCAAGGCAAGATCGTGCTGGAGAAGCATCTGAATGTTCACGGCGAACCCAGTGAACGCGTCCTGCAGTATGGATATATCAACAGCTATTTCCAGACCGGTCTGAAAAATCTGATGGATGTGGCCGTCCTGGATTACGGTCATCTTGAGGAGGATCTTAAAGTTAAAACGGATTATCACAAGATAGACGAAATTCCCTTCGACTTTCAGCGACGGCGCATGTCAGTCATCGTGGAGGACAACCAGAAGCAGCACCTCTTGATCTGCAAGGGTGCGGTGGAGGAGATCATGCGCCTTTCGACGCACGTGGAAGTCGAAGGGAAAGTGCTGGATGTGACCCCGGAGCACGACGCCCACCGCAGGGCACTGGTACAGGATCTGAACGCACAGGGTTTTCGCGTGGTTGCCGTGGCCTATAAAGTCATGCCCGGCAGCAACGCCGAGCCGCGCTATGAGCTGCAGGACGAATCGGATATGACCCTGCTTGGCTACCTGGCTTTCCTGGACCCGCCCAAGGAAACCGCTCCGGAGACCCTGAAGCGGCTGAAGGCCCTGAATGTGGATGTCAAAATTCTGACCGGCGACAATGAGATCATCACCGCTTACATCTGCAAACAGGTGGGCATGCCGGCGGACAAAATCCTGCTCGGTCCACAAATAGATGAAATGAGCGCGTCAGAACTGGCCGGGGCCTGCGACGTGACCAGCATTTTTGCCAAGCTGGTGCCTGCCCAGAAAGAGAAGATTGTTCACGCCCTGGAGAGCAAAGGCCATGTTGTCGCTTTCATGGGCGATGGCATCAACGATGCTCCGGCCCTGAAGGCCGCAGACGTGGGCATCTCCGTGGACAGCGCCGTGGATA
>DATJBI010000143.1:0-40475 GCA_035515435.1 Anaerolineales bacterium | reverse complement strand
GTCGGCAACCCGTGTTTCCGACACGCGCACCCTGCTGACCGATCTGCCGACCGCCTGGATGGTCGCACTCGCCTGCCTGTTCGTGATGCGCTGGCTGGAAAATAAGAGCGCCCGGCGGGCGCTGGTGGCAGGGGGTGTTTGCGGCGTGCTGCTGCTGCTCCGGACCCAGTCGATGCTCGTTCTGCCCTTTGCAGTATTGCTGGCGCTGCTCGTGTTCTGGCCCGAATGGCGCGCCGCGGGACGAACGATCGCCTTGTTTATTGTTGGCGCTGCCGTGGCGGTTGCCCCGTGGCTGGTCCACAATTACCTGGCGATCGGTCGATTTGCTTTTGATGATCCCCGGCAGATGGCCGTGATCTCGAGTCAATATGCATTGAGCGGAAATCTGGATACCTCGCGGTTCAATATTCAGTCGCAGAGCCTGACCGGCAATCTGATGGCCTTTACGCTAAAATATCCCGGGGTTGTGTCACAATTCATCGCCAATCATTTTCTGGCCACGGAAATCGGCGGGGTCCTGGCGCTGCCGTTGGTCGAACCCTTCCAGAGTCTGCGGGCCCCCATTTCTATTTACTGGTTTGGGTGGGATGGGCATCTGGACTGGTACAACCTCTTGCTCGTCATCTTGTATCTGGGGATCATCGCGGTCGGTTTGGGCGCGGCCTGGAAAGGACTGCGGTGGCTTGGCCTGGGTCCACTGGCTTTCAGCCTGGGATATGCCCTGGCAAACGGCATTGGCCGGTTCTCCGGGTGGCGGTACGATCTGCCGGCAGATTGGGTTTCCTATTTTTATTTTGGAATCGGCGTCGTGGAGATCTTCGCGCTGACCGCGATGCTCTTCGGCGCCCCTGCCCAACGCCTGTTTGCGGGCGCCGAGCTAAAGCAGAACGCCGTGAAATTGAATCTGCAATTTGCACTCCCGGTTCTGGCAGGCTTTGCCCTGATCGGATCGTTGCCCTGGATCGCAGAGCACGCCGTTCCGCCGCAGCTCGTCCCGCTCTCCGCAAGTGCCCTCGTTGAACGGGCCTCCCAGGTACCGGCTGCCCAAACCGCGCATCTGACGCAAGAGGAGTTGGCTGGCTTTCTCGCTCAAAATACAAATCCGGCGGCCGAAGTCCTGCAGGGCAGACTCCTCTATCCCCGCTTCTTCTGGCGCGGGCAGGGCATTGCCCAGGCCCATCCGTCCCCGGCGTACGTCGCGCGCGATTATTCCCGCCTGGGCTTTCTCTTGCTGATGACGGATCAGGCCGCGCCGATTGTTTTCCCGGACAAGACCGTTCCATCGGTTCCCGAGACGGGCGAGGCGTTCATTTTTGGATGCAAGCATGCCGACTATCTGGAAGCCAGAGTGATGATCCTCCCGGCGCAGAACCTGATATTCGAAAATGGTTCCCTGCACGATCCATGCACGAATTCCGGCGAATGAGCCCGTTCGCGCGACGGCTTTTGACATGGTACCGCCGCCACGCGCGGACTCTTCCCTGGCGCAACCGTCGTGATCCGTATGCGGTCTGGGTCTCGGAGATCATGCTTCAGCAGACGCGCGTCGAGACGGCCATTCCCTATTTCAAGCGCTGGCTGAAGCGCTTTCCAACGATCCAGAGCCTGGCGCAGGCTTCGGAACAGGACGTATTGAATTTGTGGGAAGGTCTGGGATATTATGCGCGCGCCCGCAACTTGCATACAGCCGCCAAGATCGTCGTTGAAAAGTATCACGGCCATTTGCCGCGCGATCTGACAGCGCTTCGTCGACTGCCGGGCATCGGACGCTATAGCGCCGGGGCCATTGCCTCGATGGCATTCGGCCTGGATGAACCGGCCCTCGATGCAAACATTCGCCGCGTGTTTGCCCGCGTCTTCGATATCAGCGTACCCGTGGAATCAGCGGCGGGCGAAGAGACCCTCTGGCAGCTGGTTGCCGCACATTTGCCGAAAGGCAGAGCAGGTGCTTACAATCAGGCCCTGATGGATCTGGGCGCCACGGTTTGCGCCCCGAAGGAGCCGCACTGTTCGATCTGTCCGGTGCGGGGGCTCTGTCAGGCTCAGGCCCGGGGGATTCAGGATCAACGCCCCGTATTGAAGCCGAGGAAGAAGACGCCCCACTATTTCCAGGGCTCGGCAGTTGTCATCAAGAACGGACGCGTGTTGCTGGCAAAACGCCCCGCGACCGGATTGCTTGGGGGGCTGTGGGAATTTCCAAACGCCAGGGTGGCTGGCGATCCGGCCGTGGAACTGGCCCGGGCGCTTCGGACGGCGCTCCGCCTAAAAGTGCGCCCGAGACAGGCCCTGGGGGTGGTTCGGCATGCCTACAGTCATTTCAGCGTGACCGTCTATCCGTTTCGCTGTGAATTGGCCTCGGCCCCGGTGGAACCGAGCCTGAAATGGGTGAAGGTGCGGGAACTTGAAAATTACCCGATGGGTGGCATTGACCGTCAAATTGCGCGACAATTGTGCTGATGGCTGAAGAAGAAAACGAGGCAGCAACAGGCTTCGGGCGGGCGCGCCGTCTCATGGTCGAGGAACAGATCGCTCAACGCGGCCTGCGCGACCCGCGCCTGCTGGCCGTCTTTGAGAAAGTACCGCGCCATATTTTTGTGCCCGACGAATATCGCGACGCGGCCTATTCCGACGGGCCCCTCCCGATCGGTTTTGGACAGACCATCTCTCAGCCCTATATCGTGGCATTGATGACCAGTCTGCTCGAGTTGACCGGCGATGAGCGGGTGTTGGAAGTGGGGACCGGCTCAGGCTATCAGGCTGCCATCTTGTCGTATCTGGCCGGCGAAGTGTATACGATCGAACTCATCCCTGACTTGATGGCCCGCGCCGCAACACGCTTCCGCGAACTGGCAATCGCCAATCTCCATTGTCAGGTTGGCGATGGGTCGCTGGGCTGGCTGGCGGGAGCCCCTTACCGCGGGATCATTGTCACGGCGGCGGCCCGTGAGATTCCGAAGTCCCTGCTGGGGCAGCTGACGGACGGCGGCAGGCTGGTCCTGCCCGTGGAAACCAACCACCTTCAGGTATTGGAAGTATGGATGCGGCATGGAAGCGGGTTCGCCCGGCGGACGATCGCCCATGTGGCATTTGTGCATTTGCGCGGCAAATACGGATGGAGCGCGAGCTGAGCGGGGGGCCTGCCTTTCAGGCCCGGCTCATGGTGACGAAGATCATCGGTCGGCGTTTGGTCTCTTCATGCAGATAATTCTTGACGGCACTGACGATATTCCGTTCGTCGCCCCCTCCGCCGCCGTCCACAAGTTCGACCACGCGCTTGCGGACTTCGGGGATCAACTGTTCGGCGTCCTCGGGGGAAACAAATCCGCGCGTGATGATCTCCGGATCGTGGAGCAGCCGTCCGGTGGACTTGTCCAGGCTGATGTCAATGAACAGGATTCCGCTGCGGGCCAATTTTTCACGTTCGCGCATGACGCCGTGATCAATATCGCCGATGGATTCGCCATCCACAAAGACATAACCGCCGGGAATCCGCTCTCCGAGTTTGATCTTGCCGCCGGAAAGTTCAACCACCTGACCATTCTCGACGACAATCACATTTTCCTGGGGAATGCCCACTTGCACCGCCAGCGCGGCATGCCGGGTCAACTGGCGCAGTTCGCCATGGATGGGCATGAAGTGCTTGGGCTTGACGAGGTTGAACAGGAACTTTTGCTCTTCCTGGCTCGCGTGTCCGGAGACGTGCACCTGTGCAATTGAATCGTAGATCACATTCGCGCCCCGGCGAAGCAGGCGATTGATGGCCTTGCTGATCGTTTCCTCGTTTCCGGGGATCGGATGCGAAGATAACACAATGGTATCGCCAGCCTTGAGGTCAAACGAGCGGTTGGTGCCCGTCGATAATCGCCCCACAATCGAGGACGGTTCGCCCTGGGATCCGGTGCACATGATCGTCACTTTATGATCCGGCACGTGCAGGGCCTGGTCGATCGGGATGATCAATTCATCGGGGATTTCCAGATAACCGAGCTTGCGCGCGATCTTGACGTTGTCGACCATGCTGGGCCCGGCCAGCGCCATTTTGCGTCCATGCTTGGCCGTGGCATCCGCCACCTGTTGGACGCGCGAGATCAGCGACGCAAAGGTGGCGACGATGACCCGCCCCTTGGCCTCCGTAAAAACCTTGTCGAAGGCAGGCCCGATCACCATTTCGGAGGGCGTCCAACCGGGGCGTTCCGAATTCGTTGAATCGGAAAGCAGCAGGTCTACGCCGCGCGTCGCGAACTCCGCGAGTTTGGCGTAATCGGTGGGCCAGCCATCCACCGGGGTAAGATCAAATTTGAAATCGCTCATATGAACGACCAGGCCGGCGGGTGTAGTAATCCCCAGGCCAACCGCATCGGGAATGGAATGCGAAATGTGGAAGAACTCAACCTTGAAAGGTCCCAGTTCGATGGATCTGCCGGCCTCCACGGTATGCAGCGAGCCCTTGTTCGAAGCGTTGTTGCGCGCCAACTTGACTTCGATCAGACCGCGGGTCAGGGGTGTCGCGAAAACCGGCACCGGGAAATCGTTCAGGACGTGCTGGATCGCGCCGATATGGTCTTCGTGTCCGTGCGTGATGACGATGCCGAGAATCTGATCCGCCTTGCCGCGCAGATAATCGTAATCGGGAATGATGTAATCGATCCCGAGCATATCGTTCTCTGGGAACATGATCCCCGCGTCTACGATCAGGATCCTTTTATCGAATTCGTAGGCGGTCATGTTCTTACCGACTTCCCCAAGTCCACCCAGGGGAATGATCTTCAATTTTCCGTGCTTACTCATTAGGTTTGTTTTACCTCGCTTGCTCAAAGATTTATGATCCGCCATGGGCGGGAGGAGTCACTTTCATGTCATACAAAAATGCCCGGCTAGGAAAGACTCCCGCGGGGCTGTTCGTGCCACACCTGCAAATACTTTTCTAACGGTCTTGCAAAACTGCCCGGAGGCAGTGAAAGTCAACATCAATGGCAGTGAGTATAGCAGGCGAACGGGAATTTGTCAAAGCCCCCCGTGTAAATGTTTCGTTAACGGGCTTCCCTCTTTTCGATGCTGGTGATTTCTTTCCAGCATCAAATTGAATTCGATTTGTTTCTTTTCGATTTCTTTGGGGAGATCCAATCGCTTCTTTCCGTCCAGCGGGGTGGATGCCGCCTGCTTCAGCGCCGCGATCTCTTTGAGCAATTCCGCCTCCCGCGGCAAGATGCCTGCGTTCTTTAAAATCGAATACTGGGCGCGGACTTCCTCCGGTGTCGCGAAGTAGGCAGTCAGATCAAGCGGCTTGCCTCTGCCAGGTAAATTATCGAACTCGCCGCGCTCCATGGCTTCTTTGATGATCGCTTCCGTGACGCTCTCGAAGGACATGGATAGATTCTACACGCTTTTCTTGGTGATAGAATTCATTTGAAATTACTCGGAGGCCTTCATGCAATCATCGCGCTTGCGCGCCCGTTATCGTTACATCATGTGGTTCTTTGCCCGCACGGCGGCGAGCTTTATCTTCTGGGAGATCGTCTTGCCCCGCATGGGCCTTCGTGCGGTCGCGCGGCGGACGCGTTCTCCGCGCTTCAAGAAGATAGCATCACAATTTCGTGAGATGGCAATCCGCATGGGTGGCGTAATGATCAAGGTCGGCCAATTCCTTTCGGCGCGGCTCGATGTATTGCCCGCCGAAATCACAGATGAACTCTCGGGTCTGCAGGATGAGGTGCCGGCGGAGGATTTTACAGCGATCCGCGATCTGGCGGAAGCTGAATTTGGCGCGCGCTTGGATGAAATCTTCGAACGCTTCGAAACGGAACCGTTGGCGGCTGCTTCGCTCGGACAGGTTCACCGTGCCCGCCTGCGGGTCGACGCGCCGGAAGCGGCAGAGTTTCGCGATGTGGTCGTGAAGATCCAGCGCCCGTTCATTGATCAATTAATCGATGTGGATTTTTCGGCGCTGCGCCGTTTTGGGGGATGGCTTCAACGCTATGAGCCGATTCGAAAACGTGTCAATGTGCCGGCTTTGATCGAAGAATTGGCGGATACGGTTCATCGTGAGATAGATTATCTGGCCGAGGGGAAAAACGCCGAGACGTTTGCTGAAAACTTCAGGGAGCGCAAGCCTGTGCATGTGCCGCGCGTGGTATGGAGCCGCACCACGCAACGCGCCCTCACGCTTGAAAATGTGTATGCCATCAAGATCACGGATTACGATGCCATCACTGCCGCAGGCATCGACCGCACCGAAGTTGCCAAAGCCTTATTGGATACGTATCTCAAACAAATCTTTGAGGATGGTTTCTTTCATGCCGATCCGCATCCCGGTAATTTATTTGTGACCCCCATCCCGGCCACTTCGAGAAAGAAGGCAGGCTGGAGATTAACCTTCGTTGATTTTGGAATGGTGGGCAGCGTGCCGGAGAATTTGCGCGATGGATTGCGCGATCTGCTTATCGGCGTTGGGACGCGCGACGCCTCGCGGGTCGTGGGAAGTTATCAGACATTGGGCGTTTTGCTGCCGAGCGCGGACACGAAATTGCTCGAACAGGCCGAAGCGCAATTGTTCGACCGCTTCTGGGGCATGTCCATGAGCGAACTGCGGCATATCAATCATGCCGAGATGCACCAGTTTGCAATGCAGTTCCGCGAACTGATGTATGAAATGCCGTTTCAGGTTCCGCATAATTTGTTGCTGCTGGTGCGGACGGTGTTTATTCTTTCCGGCATGTGTACTGGTTTGAATCCGAATTTCAATTTGTGGGAACAGTTGTCACCATATGCGCGGAAGATGGTCGCCGAGGAAGGAATTTCAAATTGGGAAACGTGGCTGGACGAGATCGGGGATTTGGTCAGGGAACTGGCCGCCCTGCCCGCGCAGACGGGGCGTGTGTTGACGCGCATGGAGCGCGGCGAGTTGAATGTCAATCTGCCGCAAATCAGCCGTCAGATCTATCACTTGGAAGGCTCCCTGAATCGAATCGCGGGCAGCGTGGTGTTTGCGGCGCTGCTCCTGGCCGGCGTTTGGCTGTATCTCGGCGGCGAGCTCAAACTGGGATATGTCTTGTGGGGCTTGGCTTTGCTGTCTTTGCTATGGACGATCTTGATCGCCCGTGGTCATTCCCCCTGGCGTTGAAAGACCCAGATGGGCAGGGCACCCGGTCCACCAAGGCGCAACTCATTTTCCTTCGTGTCCCGCGTGCCCACGCTATTTGATTTTCTCCAGGAAAACCGAAGGGTTATTCTTTCTTGTCCATTCGTTCGAGGGCAGAGTCGATCAGGCCGCGAAAGGCCAGCAACACTTCTCTGCGGGCCTTGCGGCGATGCTCGACGAATTCGGGTGGAAGCAAACCCTGGATGCTCTCGCGCATTTCCTGACGCGCCGCGTGGACATGCTCGCGGACTTCCTCGGGAATCCTGTCTTCAAACGGTTGGCGCCGGGTTGTTTTTTCTGCCATAGGTACCTCACTTTCTCAACACGAATTATAACGCTTAACGATTTGTGTTCGCGAAGCACCCCGAGGGCCGGCACTTGTTCTGCAGGGTGACCGCTTGGAGGGCGGGTTTGGACGCGGATCATGCGTCTGAGAAACAATTCTTCTGGCCGTTGTCCAGTAAACCGGCGGCTCAGGGGCCGCCGCACCTGAACAGCCCCCGGATAAGGATCAGTGCATATCCCCCCGCCTCCTTTCGGGCACACTGCGCGCCTGGATCCGGAACTCAAGCTGTGAGGGTGCTGATTGTGATGAGGCTCAAGAGGCGGATTACGATGGCTATCCGTTCTCCGCGGCCAGGCGAGCGATCTGCAACAGCGCGAAGCGAATCGCGTCCTGCTTTACCGGGGGAAGCGCGCCTTCCTCGATCTGCGCCAGGCGCTCTACATCGTTCATGGCGCGGATAATGCTGACCGGCACTTCGATGTTCTCTTCGGCAAATGAACTTAAATAGTCGATGGCGCCGAGCAGAAAACTGCGCATCTCATCATCGGCGCGGCTGGTGCGCAGGAAATCCGTCAGCCTGGCAGATGGCCTCCGGCCCCGTCCGACTGCAGGCGATGGACCGAACGATCGCGTGGACGAGAAAGCATATAAAGAGGTCGCGAGTTCGGTGAAGCCCTGCACCCGCTGATAGATTGAATCGCCCATGGCCTCCCAAATGATCGCGCGCCAGCGCTGAATCTTCTCGGGCAACCGCAGCAATTCTGTAATTTCCGCTCGCCACGGATCAGCGATTCGCCCCGAGACACCTTCGAGCAGCACGTTGAGGTCCGTGTTAAATAGATCTTTCTGCAATAACACGGCCAGGTCGGGCCGCAGGGTCGGGAGGAGGTCCGGAAGGAAGACACCTTCCTCCAGGAAGTCGCTGACGTTTACGCCATGGCGCCGGAGAAGCTCCTGCTGGAACAACGGCAAATAACGTTCCCTTGCATCACTATCTTCTCGCAGGGCCCCCAAAGCGGAGTTTCCGGCCGGAAGGGCAGTGTCGATGCGCTTGAGAAATTGACCCTTTGAATCCTGATAGATGCGCAGCGAGCTCAGAATCTCATAAACGGGCAATTGCGGCAACAAGCGTTCCGCCATCATTCGTTCGCGTTCCGCATCCGCAAAAGCCTTTTGTCCAAACCGTTCCAATGCCCGGAAGAGTCCTGTGGTCAGCTGATTGATTCCGAGTACGACCGTTTGGGCCTGGTTATGTGCGATCGCGCGCAACAGACTTCCTTGTTGAGCCAATGGAATGATCTCGGCGATACCGGCGAGGATCTGCTGTCCGCGTTCGGTACCCGTGCGGGGCATGGGTCGCGAGGTGGGGCGGTCGCGCAATGGAGGAATGGATCTACCGATAAAGTAGGAGATGATGTGAATGCCGACGACATCTTCATCACGCCCGTACAGGATGTGGCGGAAATTATCCGTCAACTCTTTCAGGAATTCCTCGTAGAGCGCCTCGCTGGTTCCGGTCGTTAACCGTTCCAGTTCCTGCATGCTGGAACGCTGTGCCCCCAAACGGCTTTCCGCGATGGACTCCGTGGCGCGAATTAAATCCCTGCGGTGATCCTGCTGCGCTCCGTGCACGTGATAAAGCAAGCTGACCAATTCGCCGACCGGCAGGAAGCGCAGTTGTTCCGCCAGGTTGCTTTGAAAGGTTCTTAGATCTCCGCCGAGATAAACTCCCTGGAGTGGCGTGACGGCATACGCGGTGCTCCGGCGCGCCGCGGCCGGCAGATGATTGGCGAAGCGCCGCTGGCTCTCCTCCCGATGCAGGAACGCAGGCCGTCCGGCCACCCGGGAGTAATATCCACCCTGCCGCTGCATCGGTTCGCCGCTGCCCAATTTAACGCGCACAACGTCGGACAGATTGTGTTCGGCGAGCCAGGATTGGATGTCATATTTGGCTTTCAGATACAGGAACGCCGCGGTCGCTTGACTGACTTGCTGACTCAAATCGGAACCGGCAATGAAGACCTCTGCGAGGATTTCCGCGAACCGATCCTGCGGTGATTGTGCGGTCTGCCGGCTTTGGGTCGCGTAATCCCACACGCGGTCCAGGTAGACTCGGATGTGTTTGACGGCATCAATATCTTCAAATAGCGGGATGATCCAAATCGCTGGAAGTTCGGAGGCAGGATGAGCCCGGAGGGTTTGTTCTCTTTGAATCCGCATCTTTCGGTCGAGCGAAATCAAGGCTTCGGGCCTGGTCGATAAGCTCAATTGTATTCCCAGCACCAGCCCCGGATTGCCGTATTCTCCGGCGATCGCGTTGAGCTCGTACATGTTATAAACGGTCGTATCGATTGCGAACGAGTCGCGCGCCGTGATCATTCTTTGGTCAATGCGCGGCGTGATCACCACCCGCTGCAGAATGTCGCGATAGCCCACCACCTCGCGCAGCAATGATTCCGATTCGCGGTTCGCGAGAATATCAGGGATTAGGGCGTGGAGTTGTTTTCTAAGTTTCTTGTTCAGCGAGAAATAATATTCCAACATCGCACGACGTTCGTGGCGAAGTTCGATCATTCTGCGCTCATAGCGGTCATTGTGCTGCAAAAGAATCCGCGCCCGGTCGCGGCGCAGATGCCAACGCGTCGCCAGACGCTGAACGGGCGTGGTATCCGCCGGGAAAGGCAGGATGCCGCGATAACGCTGTTCCAACTGATGAGTCAAAAACGTGATGTCATTTAAAAGCCTGGTGAAGCGCTGGTGTTGCTGCGGCAGCGCCTGCAGTTCGGATCGCAGGTCCGGTTTTATATTCACATGCGGGTCGGCCTGCATCAGCAGGTTGATGATCCGGCTCAGCCTTTGAACGTTTTCCATCACCACCGCGGCCACCAGACGATGTCCCTGACCGGAAGGCCGGTTGCTCCCATCCCAGTCGCTCCAAAAGGATAAGAATGGTGACAGGGCAATGTTCGTAAACAGCTCGGCGTGTTCCTCGGCTGCGATCTGTACGGAAAGGTCGAGCAGGATCTCGTCCGCTTCCTCTCGAGACGAGATCGCCACGTTGCGCCCCAGATACTCCTGCCACAGTTCTTGGGCCACCTTTTCAGTCAGAGCGGCACCGATGGGTTCCTGTGCGATGATGGCTCTGACAATTTCATCCAGGGCCAGTTCGGCCCGCAGCGAGTACATCTGTGTCGGATGAACGGTGCGGTCGTAAGGACGTAGTCGAAATTGTTCCTGTCGTCGTTGCAGGGAGTCTTTCATGAACTCCCGTTCCAGACGTTCAGAGAGCCGCGTGCCTCCATCACTCAATGCTTGGCGGATCGATTCGTCGCTGATCAATGCTCGATCAAGCAGACGAATACGAAAGACCTCCAGTCTTTCGGAAATGTAGCCCTCTAAAAAATCGCGGCGCAGGGATTCATCGTCAGATCGCGGGAGACGGGTCGCGCGGCGGATGAGGCGCTGGTCCCTGGCGCGTTCCAGAATTTGTTCGGCAACGCTGCTCCAGGCAGACCGGAGTGCACTGGATCGGTCCTTGGCAGGCCCGGGGTCCCGGATCGGCAGTGGTTTGCGGTTGTAGTGGGATTCTTCTTCGGCCATCAGCCGGTTCAGTGCAATGAGCAATCGGTGGGTTTTCGCCAAAAGGGTTTCGGCATTGTCCACCCCGCCGAGCGTTAAGCGGAAGGTCTTTCTTCCTGTTTCGTATCCTTTTTCCGTGCGCGCAAATGTTGCCAATGGCAATAAACCGATTCCGCCTCGCGCCAGCGAGGAGGCCAGCCAATCCAGAGACAATCCGGCCGGCAATCTGCCAACCCGCAGCAGCGGATACATACTGCCTGCTGGTGGAATGATCGTTATATCAAAGGGATTGCGTTCGGGCGGCAGGTTCTCGGCCGCGCTCATTAAAGCTTGGGTTCGTTCCTGGAAGATTGCGTTACGCAGCTGCCAATAGGCCCGCCCAGATTCGACCGTGTTCCGATAGAACAAATAACAAACAAAAATGGCGGCCAGGTTCGGCTGGATTTGGGAATTCACTTCGTCGAAACGATCTCTCAGCATAGGATCGCGAATTTCGACCACTGCCAGCCGGGCCCCGGCCAGACAGTCGGTTTTTGACATCGAATGCACCGTGATCACCCGATCGGACCAGGTTTGGTTGACCCCGCCCAACCGGACCAATTCAGCGCTCAGCTGACGAACCGTCTTAATTTCAGGCAAGGCATTGCGGGGTTCCACATTTTGATAGGCCAGATCGTCGATGAGATAGAGGTTATGCTGCAAACAGTACGCGACAACTTTTCGGATCGCATCTTCCTGGAACACCCGCCCGGTGCCATTGTGCGGATTGTTGATGACCACTGCACCCCGTTCGGACCAGGACGGATCCCGGTAGCGCAGTTCCTCCACTTTGGCGATCATGGCCTCTGCATCCAGTTCCAGCGATTCCTTCAAGGGCACGGCGTGAACGATCGGAAAACATTGTTCGTACGTCCAGCTCAGGTCTGCGATCACGACCTCGCGGATCCCGCAATGGAATCCCAGAATTCCCAACGCGGTGCGAGAAGAACCGCTCGTGATCTGACAAGCCTCCAGCTGATACTGCGGCTGATGCTTCACAAACGCGCTGAGAAAACTGCGCTGAAGAGTCTGGCGCCAGGCGGGCTCGTGGAGGTTTTGGACCAGCAGATCGAGAAGCGTTCTCGGATCGATGCCTGAGAATTCATCGGAAATGATCTCTCGCTTCCACGCGTTCTGAACACGCTGGTCGAGAGCGTTCGTTCTCGCTTCGAAGCTTGTCAGGGAATGTTCGATCAGCCTGGCATGCTCGCCCAGCAGCCGGTCCAGCTGCCGTTCCGCCCGCTCGGCGATTTGCGGCAGGAGGGTTTCGGTCGCGATACCCAGGGCCAGTCCGTCGAACGCAGGTTTGACCTGAGGAACTTCCCGGGGAACGTCATTTGGAATACCTGTGAGTTTTTGTTCCAGGAGGAAAGACAACAGTTCAACCTCCGAGGCCGAGGGCGTGCCCTTAAAGTTGAAATGTACGTTCTCTATGATGCTTAGGAAATCAGCATTGCCGACGATGAATACTGTGGCGAGGGAGTGCAGACGCTGTGCAAAGATGGCCGGGCTCAGGAATCGAATCACGCGCTGCATCAGTTTTGCTTCGCGTGCAAGAGACAGGTGATTTGGAGCATTGTTGGCTTCGATAAAGGAGAGAGGATACTTGAGGCTCAGCTGGCGCAATTTGCGTCGCGTCTCTTCGCCCAACGGACTTCCGATCAGCAAAAAGGTGGGTATTTCAGCTGGATGGATCAGGAATTGCTCAACTTGTTCGCATGCGAGGCGCTCGTCCGTGGAAAGTTCTTCAAATAGGAGATTCGGGATGGTTTTCCACGACCGCTGGGACTCAAATTGATAGCACAAGACGCGCGCCGGGGTGATCTCCAAATAAGAAGAAAGTGCAAGCAACAGGATTCGCAATGCTTCCTGGATCCCACCTGAAGCAAGAATGATTTCCCGCCTGCCAGACTGTTCGCCGCCATCATAATGCAATGGGTCCTGTTGATGATCCAGCCAATTGAAAAACGTTTTGATGAGAGGGTGAGGCTCCGTCCGCAAATATCCGCCGCGCGGCATGTAGGGCGAACTCTTTTGCAAAATGCGCAGGATGAATTCCAGTTTCGGTTTGTCCGATGCTTCCCAGTGCAGATATTCCTGAATCGCATCGAGCGCAGTTTCGTGCAGCTCTTCGTGATGGACCTCAATGCCGAGGGCGATGCGTAAGAACGCCGAGGAGAGCCTTGGATCCTGCAGCGGATTGCCGATGTGGAAATCGATGCGCTCCTCTTTCGGAACCTGTGAAGCCGCGGTCGTTTCGCTGACCTCCGAGACTCGAGCAACCCGGATTGGCTTAAGCCGAAAGAAATCCATGGGGTCGGATTGCGGTGTCATGGAAATACTTTAGAGAAACACTTCCTCACCATTAGGAGTCTTTTCTTGATTCCAATGCTTTTTGCAACAGGCTTTGGAACAAGCCCAGAATCTCTGAACCATGCTCAAGGTCTTGATTAGATAAGGAGATGACGGTCCGGGCATTCTTCAGGTTCTGACTCGCTTCAGCCAGACGAGCCGCTTGCGGAGTCAGCATGAGTAGTTCCGGGCTGCTTCGCAGGACATCCAATCCTTCCTTTTCGAAGGCAAGGCGCATTCGATCGCGCACCAGTTCATCTTCCAAACGCTGACGGGCCAGCGCAGATTCTTTTTCGAGCAGCGTTTGTTTTAATGCCGCTTTTTTTAATTCTAAAGCGTATTCCCTTTCGGCAATTTCTTCATCCGCCTGATATTTTGATTTCGCGGCCGCCACGCGCGCCTCATGATTTTTGCGCTCGGTCTCCTCAAGCAGGCTGGCCTGTTGTTGTTGTCGCAGTGCGTCGGCAATTTTCGGATCCGTTGGCTCCACGGACTGGATCGTGATGGAAACCAGCTCGACGCCAAATTTCTCTTCCACAAGAGAGGCATGTTCGTTCAAGTAGAACAGAATGCCGGTTGATGAAAGCGCGTGGATGCCGATATGTTCGGCATATTCCTTTACCAGACCCTCGATCAATACTTGGGCTTCATTCGCGGTGCGCGCTACTGCTTCCTGGTCCCAGCCGCCCACGCGGATCAGACAGTCGATGTTCTTGACCGATGGGGCGACCGACCCAACCAGTTTGACGCGTACTCCCAGATCTCCTTCGGAGGTCGCCTCGATATTCAGCTGGATCGGATAGGTTGTCCTTTTGAGAGGCAGACTGAAGTGACGGGGATAGATCAGGCCCGTGCGAACCCTGATCTGATCCCTTGATTCGTAAAGCACCAGGACATCCGGATGGCGAATCCGGTATTCCCAAAAGACCATGAATACGCAGCCCAACACAATGATTCCGATGACAAGACTCACAGTGGCTCCCATAGTTTTTGCTTCCTCCGATTGCTTTGCACAAGGTAGGAAATTATAGCATAAACCGTTTAAGAGCCGGATTCCAGGCGAAGAATCTGCGCGGCCGTTGTTCCAAAAATTGACAGCCTTGGCGGTCTCATGTACACTTCTTTCATGGACATAGACCTCGACCTGTACCGGCGGGAAGTGCGCGTCTCGTCCGACCCATTGGTGCGGCTGTCGGCGATCGACATTTCGCCCGATCGCCCTCAGCGGACGCTGGTTTTTCTACACGGCTTTGGCGGGCAGGCCGGGCAATGGCATTATCAGCTTCAGGAATTCTTGATTGAGAACCGCGTCATCGCCTTGGACCTGCGCGGCCACGGCCTGTCCGATCAACCGGCGCGCGGTTATGAGATGGAGCGGATCCTCGGCGATCTCGAATCTGCGCTGGAGGTGCTGAAAGTCAAAGGGAATTTTGTTCTGATTGGTCATTCCTTCGGGGGCGCGATCGCGACCGAATATGCGCTCGAACATCCCAAGCAGGTCGAACGGCTGGTCTTGATCGCCACTCCCGGCGAATTCAAATTGCAGCCCTTGTTCAGACTTGGCCTGTTTCTTCCGAATTGGATGCTGCGGATTGCAGGTTTGTTTACGCGGAGATGGCTTGCGGCTCCGCCGCGCGTGCTTAAACCTTTTTATCAGCATACCCTCTCCCAATGGCTTGGCTGGGAGAAGTTCCATGCATTGCAAGTGCCGACGCTGGTCATTCGCGGGAATCGCGATCGGGTCTTTGAGCGCGGCTATTTTGAGAACGTAGCCAGGAGCATTCCGGGCGCGCAGGACGCCGACATCCGCGCGTCCGGTCACCTGGTCATGCTGGAGCGGCGGGCAGCCGTGAACCGCGCCATCGAACGCTTCTTGAGCGATGCAGGTCAACGCTCGTGGCGCGAGGCCTCGCCGGCCATCCACAGGAAAATCGGCGGACGCGATGCGTTGCGCCGAGAACGGCCGTGGCTGGCGCAATACGAAGCGGGCGTGCCATACACCATCGGCATTCCCGACATTCCATTGCATCATTTATTGCGCTCGGCGGTCCGGCGGTTTCCGTTCCGGCCGGCCATCTTTTTTGAAGGCAGCCGCCATTCGTACCGGTATGTGAATCATGAGGCCAATCGTTTTGCAAACGCCTTGATCGGCCTGGGCATCGGTAAGCGCGCGCGCGTGATTTTGCTGCTGCCGAACGTTCCGCAGATGGTGATCGGATTTTATGGAATCTTGAAGGCCGGCGCAACCGCGGTCCTGATCCCCCCGACCATTGATCCGGGCGAGGTGATTCGTCAGGCCAGGGAGGCGGAGGCAAGCGTCCTGGTCACATTATCCAGTTGGGCGGGGCTGGCGGATCAAATCCGCACCGGGAGCGGGGTCCCGCATGTTGTGCTGACTGACCCCGCGGAATATCTTTCTCTGCCGCAGTATCTGATATCGCGCTGGCGCAATCGCGGCTTCCGAGTTCCCAATGCGCTGCGTTGGTCTCGCTGGCTCGACGGTCAAAGCACCAAATCCCCAACGATTGACGTTGTCCCGGGAGATCTGGCAGTCATCCAATACACGGGCGGGACCACCGCCCAAGCGAAGGGTGTCATGTTGACTCATCGCAATCTGGTTGCGAATGCCCTGCAGACGCGTCACTGGCTGCCAAATGCCCGGGAAGGCCACGAACGTTTTCTGTGCGTCGTTCCGATCTTTCATAGCTACGGGCTGACCACGGCCCTGAATACTCCCGTTGCACTGGGCGCGGCGATGATCCTCAAACCGCAATTCCAGGTTTTGGACGCGCTGAAATCCATCAAAAGATACCGGCCGACAATTTTTACCGGTGTCCCGAACATGTACGTTGCAATCAGCAATTTTCGGGGCGTCCGGAAATACAACATTCGTTCCATCAAAGCCTGCATTAGTGGTTCCGCGCCGTTGCCGGTCGAGGTCAAAGAATCGTTTGAGAAATTAACCAAGGGCCGCCTGGTGGAAGGGTATGGTTTGACGGAAGCCTCGCCCGTTACACATGCCAGCCCGATGAGCGGGAGCGGAAAAGCCGGGAGCATCGGCGTGCCGCTCCCCTCCACCGAGGCCGCGGTGGTGGATTTGAGGCATGGCGGCAAGGAGGTCAAAGCGGGTCAGATCGGAGAACTGGCTGTGCGCGGCCCACAGGTGATGAAGGGCTATTGGAAAGATGAAACAGCCACCCAGGAGGTTTTGACGGGCGGCGGCTGGCTTCTCACCGGCGACGTCGCGCAGCAGGATGAAGACGGCTACTTCCGGATTATTTCGCGCAAAGCCGATATGTGGTATCCGGCCAAGCCCGGCAAGCCGGCCTTTCCGCGCGATGTGGAAGAAGTGATTTATGAGATTCCGCAGGTGAAGGAAGTGGCGGTGGTTGCCGTGGCAAAACATCCGTTTGCGTTCATCATTGCCGGGCCGGAACGGCCTGCGCCCGAATCCGTCATTGCCTATTGCAAGCGCAGACTGCCCCCGCACCTGGTTCCCCGATTTATTATCTTCATGGATGACTTCCCGCGCACGTACATCGGAAAGGTCTTACGAAGAGAGTTGGCAAATCGCTATGAGCAGCACGCTGCAGGTTAAAGGGGAGCGGGGAATCAAGCACCCGGTGAATTTTGTCTCGCAGGGCAGCGGCTGGCCGGTCATCATGATCCATGGCCTGGCGGCTTCCTTGCATGATTGGGACTTTCTATTTCCCCCCCTGGTCCAGGGCGGCTATGCGGGTTACGCCCTCGATCTGCTGGGACACGGCGATAGCCCAAAACCGGATTGGCGCGCCTACCATATTGATCGCCTGTTCGATCACTTCGTTGAATGGATCGACTCTCTGGCCCTGAGCGATCCCGCAGTTTTGATCGGCCACTCGCTCGGCGGCTATATTGCCCTCGAATATGCGCGTAGATTTTCGGTCCGGACGCGGGGCTTGATTCTGGTTGCGCCGTTTTATTCGTGCGCCCAGCTGCCTCCGCTGCTGCGGCTGGCATATCGCCAGCGGCTGATCGGCACGGTGATCGCCAATCGAGCTCCAGAATGGCTGCTCCGTTTCATTGTTGACCTGACCAGCCTGTCCATGGGAAATGGGGCAGGCGGCCTGCATGCCCTGCCGGAGGAGGTCCGGGCCCAAACCGCTTTGGATTACACCCGTACGGCTCCGGGGGTTTATAACCTGCCCAATACCATTCAGGATTTAACCCCCTATCTTCCATCCATTTCCATTCCATCCCTGGTCGTTTGGGGGAACCGGGATCGGACATTGGCGCCCTCCTCGTTTCGCGAGATGCTGGCGGCGCTTCCCGGGGCCAAAGGCCAGTCGATTCAGGCAGGTCATGTACCGCACCAGTCTGACCCCGCCTGGTTTAATCGGGTGGTGCTGACTTTTTTGGGCAGTCTGCGGGTTTCCAAAACGCCTTCCATACGCCCCTCTTAAAATATCTGATTCTTTAAGGCAATTGCTGTTTTTGCCTCTTGAGGCGGTTTGCCTTCTGTGTTAAAATCCTGTTAAATTCGCCATATGTACGGGTCGACTTAATCATTGCCCCTACATATGGCTATATCATCTGTTCTATAAATGGAACGTTTTCCACGATGCGATGCCCTTATTGCAACTACCAAGACTCAAAGGTGCTCGATACATCCCATGACAGCCACGGTGGAATCCGCCGGCGCCGCGAATGTTTCAAATGCAAGCAGCGCTTCAGTACCTATGAGCGGCCGATCCTGTCCACGCCGCTTATCGTCAAACAGGATGGGACGCGCGAAGAATTCGATCGCGAAAAATTGTTCCGCGGCATCCGGATCTCATGTGCCAAGCGACCGGTATCGGCTGAAGACATCGAGCGCCTGGTGGGGCATGTGGAGGCAGAATTGCAGAAGATGGGCAAGGCGGAAGTATCCTCCCGCGTGGTCGGCGACATGGTCATTGCCCAGTTAAAGGAAATTGATCAGATTGCGTACATTCGCTACGCGATCGTTTACCTGCGCCTGGATGATCTGGGTGCCTTGCGCAAGGAAATAGACAACCTTCTCAAAGGTTAATCGAAGGACAGCCGCCCTCTCCCGCTGCGAGCGGGGGCTGTCGTTTTTTATTGTTGGACGAAAATCAGTTCAAGAGGAGAACCATATGGTCGCCAAGAATATCGTTCCATCGAAACAGGGATTGCTGCCCACGCCTTCCATGCCGAAGGGACTGCCGAAAGCCCAGCTGACGGATAATGCGCGCCAGGTTCTGGAGCGCCGCTATGTTCGTCGCGGCGCGGACGGCAAGCCGGCGGAAAGCGTGGAGGAAATGTTCTGGCGCGTGGCGTATCATGTCGCAAAAGTCGAGCAGGAATGGGGCGGCGACGTGATGGCGCGTTCCGCCGAATACTATCGTTTATTGGTCAGCAAGAAATTCTTTCCCAATTCTCCGACGTTTACCGGTGCCGGCACGCCGCTCGGGCAGCTTGCCGCCTGTTTCGTCCTGCCCATCACGGACGACATGGGACGCGATAGCGCCGGCATCTTCCAAACCCTGCGCGACGCTGCGTTGATCCAACAGACCGGCGGCGGGAACGGATTTTCTTTCTCGCGCCTGCGGCCGAAAGGTGCGCTGGTTAAATCATCCGCAGGGCAGGCAACCGGACCAGTTGGATTCTTGCGGGTGTATGATCATGCCTTTGGTGAGATCGCACAGGGCGGAACGCGCCGCGGTGCGAACATGGGCGTTTTGCGCGTTGATCATCCGGATGTGGAAGAGTTTATTACTTGCAAGACCGATGAGAATCAAATCACCAACTTCAATATTTCGGTTGGCATCACCGATGCGTTCATGCGCGCGGTGCGTGATGATAAGGATTGGGAATTGCGCTTCCCAGATGTGCATGATCCCAAGTATCACGACGTGCGCGGCACCATTGACCAGCTGGAGAATGCCGGCGTGCGCATTCAAACCCATCGCAAGGTGCGCGCCCGCGAGCTGTTCGATAAGATTGTCACTCAGGCGCATCACAACGGCGAGCCGGGCGTTTTGTTCCTCGACGCGTCTAATCGAAGCAATCCCGTTCCTCACTTGTACCCGCTTGAAGCGACGAATCCTTGCGGCGAACAATGGCTCGGACCTTACGAGAACTGCTGTCTTGGCTCGGTGAATCTGAATGAACATTGCGGACCGGATGGCAGGGTGGATTGGGAATCACTGCACAAGAGCGTGGTCACAGCGACGCGCTTCCTGGATGATGTCGTCGAAGCGAACGCGTATGTGCCTGCCGTTCCGCAGTTGACCGAAGCCGCCCATAAGGCCCGCCGGATCGGACTGGGCATCATGGGGCTTGCCGATTTGATGTATCACGTCGGCGTCCGTTACGGCTCAGAAGAAGGACAGGAGTTCGGCGCGCAGGTGATGGAATTTGTCCGCTATCATGCCATGCAGACTAGCATCGATCTGGCGCAGGAACGCGGACCGTTCCCAGCCATCGAAGGTTCGATCTACGATATGGACAATGTCACGTGGACTCCGCCTCAGCCGCTGGCCCCGTATCAGCATGACTGGGGCAGACCCGAAGTCAGGTGGGATGCGATCACGGACGGAATCAGAAGGCACGGGATCCGCAATGCCGCGCAGACCACCGTTGCGCCGACCGGCACCATTGCTACGGTCGCGGGATGCGAAGGCTATGGCTGTGAACCGGTCTTCGCACTGGCCTACGTTCGTCATGTCAACGATCATGGCAAGGACCTGAAGCTCACCTATGCCAGCCCGCGCTTCGATGAAAGCTTGAAGAAGCTTGGCCTCGGCGAAGAGAAGCGTCAGGAGATCGTGGAGCAGGTCATGGGCGAAGGCACGTGCCAGCACATCACTGAAATCCCCCAGCTGGTGCGTGAGGTGTTCGTTGTGTCCGCCGATATTACTGCAGAAGAGCACGTGCGTATGCAAGCCGCCCTGCAGGCCTTCGTGGACAATTCGCTTTCCAAGACGGTCAACTTCCACGAAACGGCAACGGTGGACGACGTGGCGAAGGCCTACCTGTTGGCCTGGGAGCTGGGTTGCAAAGGGATCACGGTCTATGTGACCGGCTCGCGTGAAAAAGTTGTCCTGGAGACGAAAGCCACTGCCGAGAAGAAGGAGTCGCCTCACCCGGCCCCC
The DNA here is from genome assembly GCA_035515435.1 of Anaerolineales bacterium. Taxonomy (GTDB): domain Bacteria; phylum Chloroflexota; class Anaerolineae; order Anaerolineales; family Villigracilaceae; genus Fen-1038. Next base: position 19,945 of record DATJBI010000143.1, on the reverse strand, counting down.
GCCTCGACACCGCGTGTCTGGCACGACGGCAAGAAGCCGCGGCCGCGCGCCTTGAGGGGAAAAACCTATAATATCGAGACGCCCGCCGGGAAGGCTTTCATCACCATCAATGAGAACGGCGGCGCACAACCCTTTGAGGCGTTTATCAATACTGCCAAGGCCGGCTCGGAGACCGCGGCGGTATCCGAAGCGATTGGCCGGCTCATCTCGTACATCCTGCGCATGGCATCACCGATCGCGCCGACCGAACGGATGCGCGAAGTGGTGCGCCAGTTGATCGGCATCGGCGGCGGGCGTTCGCTTGGCTTTGGTCCGAACCGCGTGCGTTCGTTGCCCGACGGCATCGGTCAGGTGCTCGACCAGTATCTGCGCGAGAAGGAGGGCGCGTCCGATGACGCAGTGGCTGAGATCAAGCCGAACGGCAATGGCGGGGCGATGACTTCTGTGCCAGAGCCGGTGGATGATGGCGTGCCTGCCGCGATCAAAATCGGCGACTTATGCCCCGAATGCGGCGAAGCCGCGGTGGTAAATGAAGAGGGATGCCGCAAGTGCTACGCCTGCGGATATAGTGAGTGCTGATCCCTCCAGGCCTCCCCAGCTGCAGGGGATCTGGGGAGGGCGGGCCTGAACCCGGCCTGAGCTGATCCCCCAGCGGGCAGGCCCACGAGGAGGGCCCGGATCGTCCGGGCGCGCGTCTTGCATCCGAGGGCGCATGCCTCAGCAACGAACCCAAAGTTGCGTTCCGGGGTCGGGCGTCCGAATCAACCGGAGCGGTACAATCTGCACGAGTTGAATTTATCCTTGTTGGTCAGGGAGCTGAGGTCAGATGAACATATGGACTACACTCATCGGGATTGCGGCGTTGCTGTATGCGGTCTACGCGGTTTATCAAGGGAAAATCAGCTACGGAAACGATTCGCCCACGTCATCCTACATCAGGCGCTCCGAAAAGCCGGTGCTGTTCTGGCTCAATGTGGCGATCATGCTGGCGCTGGCTGTCGTCCTGATATTTAACGTCTTCCACTTGTAGGGCCGGTCCGACAAGCGCCGATGGCCAAACTCATTCCCGCCGCTGAGCGAATTATTCGTGCGCGTGCCCTGATCCAACAGGCGCGCGATCTGCCGGTTCCACCGGAGGGCGGTCGCGCCGATTTCTCCTACATTGCGCAGGTCAGAGATCTATTGCGCCAGGCGCGCGACCTGATCAAATTCATTCCCATGCAGCCGAGCGCGACGGCCGAGATGAAGGAAGACGTCAAAAGGATCTATCAGGAAGCCGACCAGGCCAATCAGGAGATCTTGCATTGAGGCCCTTCCGAGAGGGCAGCCGAATCAAAAGCGGATGAATTGATCCATCCGCTTTTGATTCGGAAACGGGGGCGGTTCTTCGATCAAAACTTACAAATACATTTCATAACGAAAATGATAACTGGGGCAGGCCCAAGTTGACATATACTTTTGGTGTTCGGAGCGAAAGCCATCATCCAAATCTTGGAAGTGTACTCAGAGGCAACGCAGGCCCATGGAAGCAACATTCACGACGACACCAAACAAGCTGGTTGATACACACGAAGCAATGTTGGAGCGTTGGGTCCGAGCACTGGAGGACCGTGACCTCGAGACCAAGGGGCATACTTTCCGTGTCACCGGCATGGCCGTCCGCCTGGCCTCCGCATTGGGCCTGAGCGGCGAAGCGCTGCTGAATGTTCGCAGCGGCGCATTCCTGCACGATATAGGCAAGTTGAACATTCCGGATTCCGTCCTGCACAAGCGCGGACAGCTCAGCAAAGCGGATCTAGCCGTCGTGCGCACGCACCCGAAAATTGCCTACGATATGCTGAAGTACCTCGGTTTTCCCGAGCCAACCCTGGAGATCCCGTATTGCCATCACGAGAAATGGGATGGGACCGGATACCCGCGCGGTTTGAAGGGGGAACAGATTCCATTATCGGCGCGGCTCTTCGCGGTCGTGGACGTATATGATGCCATGACCACGGACCGCTCCTACCGGGCCGCCATGCCGCGGGAGGATGTGATTGTCTATCTGAGATATCAAAAAGGACGGCATTTCGATCCGAAAATTGTAGATGTGTTCCTGGGTCTGATTGACGCAGCCTGAGAGCGGCGATCCGATCGAAATGATCAAAACGAGCGGGGAACAGGGCAAAGGGAGGTCTGGGAGGGACGCATCCGGCGGGTTGGGGGCGATGGCATGGATCTGCTGTTCAATTTCTCTAATCTTTTGATCCGATCTCCTCGATTAATTCGCGCATCCGCTCGTAATGCGAGCCTTTCCAATAGATCTGCTTGCAGTTCGGGCAAATGTGAAACTCGTCGAAATATTTCCTGGTCAGTTCCTCAAGGCGGTCGAGAATCAGATCCTTGCCGATCATTTCCAGAGGCTGGTTGCAGCGCAGACAACGATGAAAGGGTTGAATCCTGTCTTTCAATCCAAAACGCGCAATGACTTCCAACAACTGTTCGCGCGGCTCGGGCGAGCGCAAGCAATACCCCTGGAGGATCACTTTCCTCATCAGCAATCGCCGGTCCCGGGTCAGCAGGATCCGTTCTTCGCGTTGTATGATCTCTGCCATGGCTGAATCCTCATAATCGTTCTGGTACAAACAATCGAATCCCAGCATGCGCAAATGCGCGGCCAAACGTCCGAGATGGCAGTCCAGTAAGAAGCGCGGCGCGCTGGGACGAATGTTTTCGATCGGATAGAGTTCGACTCGATCTCGGTCCTGCGTGAGGGTGTTGAGCGTCCCGTCTTCCCCATTAACCCGTATCCGTCCGATCTCCGGATGCGGCGCGCCCAGCGATTCCGCCAGATGTTTGATGGATTGCCGCCCTCGAAAATCAACGCGGATCGGTTGGTCCCTTTGATCGCGCCTCAGGAAATCCTTCAATCTCCCATAGAACCAGAAACAGGCCGTGCTCATAGGGCCATATTATATTCCTGGAAAAAAAAACAGACCTCCGCTTTTTTCAGCAGAGGTCCGTCCTTCATAGAACCGGATCAACGTCCGCGGTCGCCGCTGTGACCGGAACTTGAGCGGCCCCGGCCGCCGCGGTCCCCGCCACTGCGGTTTCCGCCTCGGCCGCCCCCGCCCGGTCGCGGTCCGCTCTTGCGTTGATCCTTCCCGCGCGCCTCCTCGGCCGTCCAGCCTTCGAGCACCGCCTGACGCGACAGCCGGATCTTTCCCTGCGGGTCGATGTCCGTAACCATCACGGTGATCTCATCGCCCATGTTGACAATGTCTTCGACCTTGTTCACGCGCTCGCTGTCAAGCTGCGAGATGTGCACCATGCCGTCCACGCCCGGCAGGATTTCCACAAATGCCCCGAAGTCCGCGATGCGCACAACCTTGCCGGTGTAAATGTTTCCAACCACCGCCGATTCGCCCAGCGATTCAACGCGCTCCTGCGCTTCCTTCGCCCCTACACCTTCCGTGGACGCAATATAGACCGTACCGTCCTCCTCGATGTCGATCTTGGTGCCGGTCTCTTCCTGCAGGGCCCGGATGTTCTTTCCGCCAGGCCCGATCAAGGCGCCGATCTTTTCCACAGGGATCTTCACGGTAATGATGCGCGGCGCGTGAGGCTTCAGCTCGGGACGCGGTTTATCGAGCACTTCCAACATTTTCCCCATGATCGCCAGGCGCGCCACGCGTGCCTGTTCCAGGGCCTCTTTCATCATCTGGGCGCTCAGGCCGCTGGTCTTGATGTCCATCTGCAAGGCCGTGATGCCCTGCGCGGTGCCCGCCACTTTGAAGTCCATGTCGCCGAGATGATCTTCCGTGCCCTGGATATCGGTCAGGATTTTATAACGGCCCCGTTCGTCGGTGATCAGGCCCATCGCAACGCCGGCGACGGGTGCCTTGATCGGAACGCCCGCGTCCATCAGGGCCAGGGTCGAACCGCAGACCGATCCCATGGACGTTGAACCGTTGGATGAGAGTACTTCGGATACGACGCGGATGGTATACGGGAAGGATTCCTCGGCCGGAATGACCGGTTCGAGAGCGCGTTCGGCGAGCGCACCATGCCCGACCTCGCGGCGGCTCTGGCCCCGCAGGGGCTTGACCTCGCCGGTCGAAAACGGCGGAAAGTTGTAGTGATGCATATAGCGCTTCGTGTCGGTGGGCGTAAGGCTATCCAGTTCCTGCGCCTCTCCCAACGTGCCCAGCGTGGCGAGCGACAAGACCTGGGTCTCGCCGCGCGTGAACAAGCCGGATCCATGGGCGCGCGGCGATAATCCGACCTCGCACCAAATGGGGCGGATGTCGGTCGGCGTGCGACCGTCCGGCCGCTTGCCGGCGCTCAAGATCCGTTCCCGCACAATTCGGTGTTCTGCCTCCCCAAAGGCCGATTTGACCGCCTCGGCTCCCGGGTAATCTGCGGCGTTGCCGCCCTCGGGAACCGTGCACATTTCAGCGACGACCGTTTCGCTCAAAGCATCCATGCCGCCGTAGAAGTCGGTTTTGCTGAGCGGCTTGTCGAGCAATACGTTCATCGGCGCGTTGACCCGTTCGAAGACCCTCTTTTGCAGTTCCTCATCGGCCAATGCAATCGTTGGTTCGCGTTTGGGCTTGCCAACCTCCTTTTGCATTTTGATTTGCAGGTCAATCAGGGGTTGCAGTGAGCCGTGACCGAAATCGAGCGCCGCGGCCATCACATCTTCCGGGACCTCGTTTGCCCCGCATTCAACCATCAGGATCGCGTCCTTCGTGCCGGCGATCCTCAGGTCCAGGTCGGAGGCGTCCATCTCGGCGAACGTCGGATTGATGATGAACTCGCCCTTGACCCGTGCCACCCGGACCGCGCCGACCGGTCCGTCCCAGGGAATGTCCGAGATCATGATCGCGGCCGAAGCTGCATTGATGGCAAGGATGTCGAGCGGATTATCCGCATCGGCGGAGAGCGAGAACATCATGACTTGCACTTCATTCCGCATGCCGTGCTTGAAGAGCGGACGCAGCGGGCGATCGGTGAGGCGCGCCGTGAGTATCGCTTCGGTGGACGGACGTCCTTCGCGGCGGAAGAACGAGCCCGGGATCTTGCCGCCGGCATAGAGTCGCTCTTCGTATTCCACCGAGAGCGGGAAGAAGTCAATGCCTTCGCGCACGCCGCCCATGGTAGCCGCCGCAAAGATAACGGCATCATTGATGCCAACCGTGACCGCGCCTCCGGCTTGCGCGGCTAATTTACCGGTCTCAATGGTCACCGTGCGCGTGCCGACCACGGCCGAGTAGCGTTTTGATTCAGGTTTCATAGGGTCTCCTGTGGTGGGATAGAAATGGCAATTTACCTCACCGCGAATATTTACCGCCTGGTCAGGGACTGAAGAGCGGGGACAACTTCGTTATTCACGCTCTTCAATTCCTGACGGCGGATGAGGATAGGGACACGGGCTGGCCGTGTCCCCAAAGTTTATTTGTGGCGCAGGTTCAAGTTTTCGGTGAGCGCCAGATAACGCGGGTACTCGGACTTTCGCAAGTACGCTAACAGGCGGCGGCGCTGCCCAACCAATTTGAGCAGACCCCGCCTGCAGGATTCATCGTGTTTGTTGGCGCGCAAGTGCTCGGTCAACTGCTGGATTCGGCCGGTGATGATGGCAACCTGTACTTCGGGCGAGCCGGTATCCGTATCGTGGCGATGATAGTCCGTGATCAGTTTGGTCTTTGCTTCCTTAGCCAGTGGCATGACGTGTGCTTCCTTTCTTTGGAGTATGGCGGCAAGAGTACCGCACTACGCAGGTCTCCGTGCCGGCAGCCTTCAAGACCGCCAGGCAGGACCAGTCACGGACGGCGATTATACCAGAAAAACTGCCATCAGCCGACAGTGACCCGGTTTCGCCCATTTTCCTTGCTCTTATACATCAATTCATCCGTCCTTTGGATGATGCTTTCGACCGTGTCGTCGGGCTGGCACACGCTTGCGCCGATGGAGATCGTCACGCCCAGATTTCTGTGGCCCTCCTGGATCTTGGCCTGTTCGATAAGCCTTCTGATTTTCTCGGCCACGATCTTGACTCCTTCCAGGTTGATGTCGAGGATCAGCGCCAGGAATTCTTCACCACCCCAGCGGCCGCAGGAATCGGTCGCGCGCAGGTTATGCCTCAATGTGTTGGCGATGAAACGCAGGACCTTATCGCCTGCCAGGTGGCCGTACGAATCGTTGAGACGTTTAAAATGATCAATGTCGATGAACAGGACACAGAATTCGGCCCTGGAAACCTTGTAGTCATCCAGCGCAAACTTGATCCGGTTTTCAATGTGTTTGCGGTTGCCGATCCCGGTCAGATCATCAAAGAAGATTGTCTGCTCGACCCGTTTTCGTTGTTCGCGCGCCGCGATCAGGCTTTTGCTGTCATTGAAGATCTGCAGGGCCCCGATGATCTTGTTCTTGTTGTTGAAAATGGGGATCACCCGCGCCAGGACGGAGACCCGGTAGCCTTCCAGATGTTGAAGGTAGATGTGATCTTCCCGGACCTGGCCATCCTGGAGTGTCAGGAAAAGCGGCAGTCGCGAGGATACCAGCTTGCTGTCGTTTTCTGACACCTGCTTTACGGATTGGCTCTGATACAAAGTGCCAATCACATCCTTGGCCGTGAAGCCAAACATGCGTTGGGCCCCGGCGTTCCAGGCCACAATGTATCCTTCGAGATCCACTTGCATCATGCCGTCGAAGGCGTTCTGGACCAGGCTCTTGTAGAAATCCGGGTGGATGTTCAATGAAGATGCCATACGAAAATTTTAGTCTTTTTTGTGCAGTTCTGAACTTACAGGGGAATTACAGGTGGGATTCTTTGTCAGAACAAATATGGCAATGAAATTGCATCAATTCCCCCGTTCGATTCCGGAGTCGCTTTGTTGTACAATAGTATTAATCGCCACCTGTCTGTTCGAGGTATTCCATGAAGAAAATCGCACTGATTTCTGCTCTGGGGTTGATGCTGCTGGGCTGTTCGCTTTCCAATCTCCTGTCCCCAGCAACTGCGCCCCCGCCAGCGGCGACGAACACAATGTACGTTACGCCCAGCAGCTCCGCGACCATCACCGCCACATTGCCCACCCCGACCTTTACAGGAACACCGACCTTGATCGGCGGTGGCTTCACCGACACTCCGACCCTGAGCGCCGCGGATCTGACCCAGACTCCGGCCGTAACTGAGTCGCCCGCTGATACCACTTCCACCCTGATCATCTCCGGGATCTCGCTTGCCACCCCGCCGGGTGTCGGATTTACCGCGGTGAGGATATCGGGCAACATTCTCCATTGGGGAGGTTGCGAGCCTTCCTCCATCACATTCACGGCGCATGTTGCGGATCCGGTCAATGAGACCGGTGTCCTGCTCTTTCTGGGGTTGAAAAGTCCAACCACCGGAGAATACACGGGGTTGAGGGCGGGGGCTATCATGAATGGCGATGAGGCCGGAACCTTTACGTATACGGTGACCGTCAAGAACATCACCAACTATCAAGATTTTCCCGGCGCCTGGCTACAATATCAATTTGTGGCGACCCATGAGGGCCGCCGCGTAGGTTGGACACAGGTCTATTTGAACAGCATCACGATTTCGAGGTGCCAATAGACAAAAGTCCCTTTCCATAAAAATCACGCCCGGCGGACTTTTGACCGCCGGGCGTTGATTCTCGCTGACCCCTGGGGCGTATTTCAAGGGGCTACGCTGCAGGCAGTGCCATTCCATGAACAGCCCGCCAGATTGCAGCTGGTCTGATTTGAATATTGACCGCAGCCGGAAGGAGATCCACTCCCACCATGGGTTGACGGAGGATTGTGCCCGCTGACGGGACATGGCGAAAGATCCAGAACCTGATTGGTGCTTCTGCCAATGATCGCCGCCGTAGAGAAGGACGGATCATGTCTCGAAACATCCACATACCATAGGAGCGCGCCGGGGCTGCCTTCGAGCGAGGCGGGATCGAAATGGTTGAGCGCGTCGTTGTAGCGATGTGACAGGGCCAGCATTCCCAGGAAGACTTGACCGCCACTAGAAGTATCCCAGGTTCCATTCGACAGCAGGGGCACCAGCAAATTGCCCTCGTTAGCCTCGCCCGATCCAATGACCACACTGACGTGCGCCTCGACCGTCACGAGATCCGGTGTGACGCCCGTCGGAAGCGCGAGCGCGGCGCGGAAAGTGACGGTGGATAGGGATGGGCAGGTATCACCATAGTAAACTGGACTGGGATAGGCTTGCACAGAGTCAATGACGGGAATGGGGGTTGGTGCGGGGGTGGGTGTGCTGGTTGGCCTCACCTGCAGCCCTTGAGCATATTGATAGTAGCCGCCAGCGCAGAAATCGGTTCCGCTTGGCGGTGTTCCAACAAAGGTACACACTTCCTGCGTTTGGTACCAATCACTGTGCGTACCGTCTCGATAGATCCCGCGACCTTTTGCCATCAAGATGTGTCCACCTGGTGCCTCATGCGGGATTGTCCTGCTGGCAGCTGTCAGCGTGCCCGGATAAAGAACATCCGCGACCTGGGCGCCATTATCAAATACCTGTACCTCGAAATTCGTCCGGTTGGAATCAGAAGGGACATTGGTCCGATATTGAAGGATGATGTCGGATCCCAGAGGATATACTGTCCTGTCGTTTGGACTGTAGATGTAAAAATGTGGTGGATTATGTGGGAGTTGACCGCATCCAGCCAGGAGTATCATCAGAAGAGTTAACGAACGAAACAAAAAACGTAAATAGGGTTTCATCGGAATTCACCTCAAAATCAAAATGATCTGTTGCGAGTTACATCTTTTGGCGGGCCTGGGCCCTTGTGTTAAAGTGGCATCCGGGAGTGGAATTGCCAATCGCACTACTAATGATTTTGGAGCATACAACCGCGCCGCGGTTGGTGGGATGGGCGTTGCGATGGGGATGCATCCATGCGTTGCGTCCGCAAAATAGGTCCCGGATGGACGATCCCGGGCGGAGGCAGGGGCCGCCAGGCACGATCTGCAGCAGGCCCGGGTTGGGAGGGAGGGTTGCAGCGATGATCTCCGGTTCACCCGCTTTACCGGGCGCGGCCAGGATCGAATGCGGACCAGCGCCGGCGAGCCGGGTCCCATCGCTGCCAAAGGCCTGCAATTCCCAAACCAGGTTTCCACGCATTGAATTACCCGAGGCATCAGAAGACCTTCCTGCCGTTTGCCCAGAAGATAAGACGCAGGGCGGAGGGCTGACTGCACGCATAATCGTCTGCCCCTTGGAGAGAGATCTGGTCTGGGTACCCGGGCCATACACGGCACCCGACGCCGGGGAATTCACACAGGCATCCTATCCCCGCGTTTCGAAAGGCACGGAAGTGGGCAGGGTGCTCAATAATAGGGTTCCGACCGATACCGCTCCTCTCGATTTCATGGTCATTCCTGGTTGCACCACCATTCATCGCTCGCAGATGCTACCACGCCCTGCCTGGTCTGAGCTATCCCACCTGATTCCTAATCGCGTTTTATTGTACAATCTGTATGTGGACTTTCCCGATTGGCTCATCCACCTGCTTCGCGAATCTTCGCGCGTCGCCGCGCTGACCGGAGCCGGTGTTTCGCAGGAGAGCGGGCTTCGCACTTTTCGCGATCCCCAGGCAGGTTTATGGGCGCAATACAGACCCGAAGACTTGGCCTCGCCGCAAGCCTTTGCTCGTGATCCGAAACTGATCTGGGACTGGTACGCTTGGCGGCGTGAAGCCATCAAAGCCGTGCGGCCCAACCCCGGGCATTATGCCTTGGCGGAAATGGCACGGCGCATCTCGGATTTCACGCTCATCACTCAGAACGTGGACGGCTTGCATTGTATGGCAGGTAGTCCAAAAGTAATTGAACTGCATGGGAATATTCAACGTGTGCGGTGCTCCGCCTGCGGCCAGTTTGCGGAAGATTGGAACGAGGATGGCGGGAACGTGCCGCGCTGTTCCTCATGCGGGGGCTTGCTGAGACCCCATGTGGTTTGGTTCGGTGAGCCTTTGCCCCGCGCGGAACTCGATACCGCCATTGAAGCATCCCGGACCTGCCAAGTGTTCTTCTCCATCGGAACTTCGGGTGTTGTTCAACCCGCGGCAACGTTGGCCTATGCCGCGCATAACCGGCAGGCCGTGGTGGTTGAGATCAACGCGGAACGGACCGCCCTCACCCCCAAAACAGATTTCTTCCTCCAGGGAAGGTCCGGTGAGATTTTGCCGGAATTGGTGAAAGCAGTCTGGCCTGAAAATAATATCGGCGGTTAAAGCCGCCGATTTGGAATCATTTCAAAACAACGCCACTGCGCGGCGGAATATTTAATCGGGCCGTTTCCTTCTCGATTTCAAGCTCGGCCCGCCCAAAAAGAATCCGCTTCTTTCCTGGACCCAGATCGTCCCTATTCAATTTGACCTTATGCGCGACTTCCGCGGCGTTCAGCGCCACCAGAATCGTTTCGTCCTGAGATTCCCTCTTGAAAATATAGATTCTATCCGCCGCGTAAAGCCTTTGGTAGGTTCCAGCCCCGCGCAGGGCAGGATGCCCTTTGCGTAATGCGATCAGTCCTTTTACGAAATCACGCAGTTCATGATCCCATTTCGACTCATCCCACGGAAAAGGCTGACGGCATTCGGGATCATGCCGTCCGGAGAGACCGATTTCATCGCCGTAGAAAAGACAGGGAGCGCCGGGGTAGGTGAAGATAAATGTCAGGGCGAGCCGGAGGCTGTTCAGGTCGCGCCCGGCGCAGGTCAGGAAACGGGGCGTGTCGTGGCTGTCGAGCAGGTTGAGTTGAACCCGCGTCACGTCCGGATGGTACATCCCAAGGATCGCATCGATCCGATCGGCAAATTCAACTGCGTCCATGTGTCCGACGTATCCCTGATAACCGCCCGACTTGAGTGTTTCATTCAAGTCGAGATGCTTGCCGGTGAAGAAGCTCAGGCACGCCGCGGTGACCAGGTAATTCATACTGGCATCGAATTGGTCGCCCTGCAGCCAGCGGCGGGCGTCATGCCAGATCTCGCCCACGATATAGGCTTCAGGATTGACGGCGCGCACGCGCCGGCGAAATTCCCGCCAGAACAAGTCATCATCGATTTCGCCCGGAACATCCAGACGCCAGCCGTCAATCCCGAACCGGATCCAGTGCTCCGCAACGCTGAAAATGAATTCGCGCACCGCCGGAGTCTGCGTGTTGAACTTCGGCAGGGCAGGCAGGTTCCACCAGCCCTGATATCCAATGGCTTTATAACTGCCCTCGCGTTGAATCGCCTCCTGTTCCTGCGGCGAAGGATATGCTCCCCAATGTATCTTGCCCTGGAGATGTTCAGGATCGAAATGGAACCAATCGACATACGGAGAAGCGGCGCCGTTTTCCAGCGTCTGATGGAATTGCCAGAAGCCGCGGCTGGCGTGATTGAATACGCCGTCGAGCACCACCCGAATGTTCTTCTTGTGTGCCCTGTCAAGCAGTTCGCGGAGTGCATCGTTGCCGCCCAGGAGAGGATCAACGCTGTAATAATCATAGGTGTGATAGCGATGATTGGATGCCGAGGCAAAGATCGGCGTGAAATAAACGGCGTTTGCGCCCAGATCCCGGATGTAATCAAGATGTTCCGTGACGCCGCGCAGGTCGCCACCTTTGAAACCATGAGTGGTCGGGGGCGCCTCCCAGGGTTCGAGGTTCAACCCTTGCTTGCTCAGGCGTTCGGATTTTGCAAATCGATCGGGAAAGATTTGATAAAAGATCGCGTCTGCGACCCAGGCAGGAGTATCCATGGATAAAATACCTTGTTGAGCTGAATGATTTTTCAAAGATCAGGGCGGTCAATCTGACCGCCCTGAGGGCTGTTCTTATCCCTTGACGCCGCCTATGGCGAGTCCGCCCACGAAATAACGTTGAACAAATAAATAGACGATGGTCACCGGCAGGGCAATCATGATGGACATGGCTGCGAAGTGTGACCAGGGCGTGGTGTTTGAATATTGACCGACCATGTTGTAAAGCGCCATCATTAGAGTGAAATCTTTCGGGTTGGTGAGGAACAGCCAGGAGGTGGTGAATTCGGTCCAGGTGCTCATGAAGCCGAGGAAAAAGGTCACAGCCAGAACGGGAGTGGAAAGTGGAAGCGTGACGCGGAAGAAAGCCGAATTGGGCGTGCAGCCATCAATTAATGCGGCTTCCTCCAATTCTCTTGGAATTGTATCAAGGTAACCCTTCATATTCCAGATGGCAAAGGGCAATAGCCCGGAAAGAACCGCAAACCCGACACCGATAAGAGAATCGCGTAGGTTGAAAGAAATGCCTCCCATGGTGATATTGACCTTATTGAGCAGCACAAATAACGCGGGCAACATGGCAACGGATGGAAGCATTAACACCGCCAGCACCGCGATCATTAATACCTGACGCCCTTTGAAACGCAAGCGCGAGAAAGCATAGGACGCAAAAATGCCCACGATAATGGAGGCGATGCCGGTCAACGTGGCGAGGCGGAAACTGTTGAACATTAATTCCCCCAAACTGACCGGGTTGGCCGTTGGCTGTTTGATGATGTCCGCGTAGGCCTTTAAGGACAGCCCGCCCTGGAAGGGATTTAAACGAAGTTCGGTCGGACGCGAAATATCGCGCGGGTCAAAAGACATGCTGACCACCCACAGAATTGGATAAATGACCGTCGCCGCAACAAACAACAGGAACAATTGACTTAGCAGTTGTGAAATAAGCGACATGCCGCGCTCACCGGATTTCGTCACGCGCTGCGCCGTGAAAATTCCGAGGAGACGGTTGAGGATAGATGGCTTTTCAGGATTAGACATCGTAGCTCTCCGTAGCCCGCGTGATGGCGTTCGTGGCAAGCGTCAACGCGAGCAATATAAAGAAGATATATACACAGAAAGCAGCCGCGACCCCGTAGAGTCGTTGCTGGTTGATCAGGTTGTAAGCGGTCGTGACCAGGATCTCCGTTTGCCTTAATGGGCCGCCGCCTGACAGGAAGTAAATCAAATTAAATAGATTGAATGTCATGACCAGGCCGTAAACTGCGGCGGGTATCATGGCTGGACGCAGCAAGGGAAGGGTGATGCGCCAGAATTGCTGGGTTTCGTTAGCCCCGTCAATTCTGGCAGCTTCATAAAGATCCTTGGGGATGCTCTGCAGAGCGCCGCTGGCAACTATGGTCATGAACGGCCAGCCAAGCCAAACGTTGGTGATGAGCAGGGCGTAATAGGACAACGTAAGCGGTATCCAACTGATTGGATAGTCAATTTGGTCTATCCAATGGATGTGGAAGAGGCTGGGGCTCAGACCCAGGAAGAATTTTCCAAGGATCGCTAGACCCTGGTTGATCGCGCCGTAATCAGGATCGAACATGTTGCGGAAAATGTTGGCAACAATGATCTGCGGGACAACGATCGGCAGGATATAGAGGGCACGGTAGATCCCCTTGAACCACAGACCCTGCCGGTTCAGGATCACGGCGATCAAAATGCCGAGTGCGACGTGGAGGATCACATTCGAGAAAGTCCAAAACAGGTCAAAACCGAGCACGCGCCAAAATGAGAAATAGGAAAGCCCCAGCTGATTCGTTTCAATGTTGATATAGTTGGCAAGGCCCACAAAATTGGGCGCCGGGGCGTTGAAACGCAGGTTCTTAAGTCCGTAGTCCGTAAAAGACATCCAAACCTGAAAAAGCATGGGATAATAGGTAATCACGCCCATGACGATAAAAGCCGGGATCAGGTAAAAGTACGGATTGAGAGTTCTCCAAATGGGTTTTTTGTTTCCGCTCCTGCCTTGCGAGTGATCGCTTCCTTGTAAACCTGTCATAGCTGCCTCCGTGCTTAAGCATTTCGACGTGGCAATCACTTACTGTAGTCAAGAACAGCGAATAGACGGGGAGCGCTATATGATAGTATAGCGCTCCCTGATTGGAATACTTTAAACTGATCTACTTGCCATTGGCCTTGTCCATTGCGGCGCAGGCAGTCGCGACGGCATCTGTTGGTGTAGCCTTGCCGGATAGGGCGGCGGTAATCATATCCCCGAACGGTCCCCAATAGTTGCCAAATTCCTTGGTTTGGAGTCGTGGGGAGCCGCTCGCGGCGATATCGGCAAACGACTTGACCAGCGGATCGGTAGAGGTCACATCGGAACGAGCGGCGGGATCGCCCGCATTGTTCTCGTAGAGTGTAAGGCCATCTTTGCCGAAGGCATACAGGGCGAAATCAATCGCGGCCTGTTGGTTCGGGCTGTTGGGGTTGAGATACCAGCCGTCAATACCCATCATGGGCGCCGAGGGGCCCTTAGGGCCGGCGGGCAGCGGTTCCACGCTGAGTTTCGATCCAAGGGCCTTCTCAAAATCGCCCAATACCCACGGGCCGGTGACAACCATATCCAGCTGACCTTGGGTGAAGGCAGTTTCGAGCTTGCCTTCATCGGTATCCAGGTTTGCACCGGCGGCTTGGAGATCCTTGAAATACTGCAGAGCATCTGCAAAGCCGCCCTGCGTGGCCGTGCATTTACCCGTGCTATCCATCAAGGTACCACCGAAGCCGGACCAGAAACCCCACATGAAGTAGTCGCTATTGTTAAGGCCGAGCTTCTTGCCGGACTTTACCAGCGCCATCAAGTCATCCGTGGTCTTGGGAGGATTCGGGATCGTAGTATTGTTATAAAAGAGACCCACGGCCTTGGCGATGCCGGGCACGGCATAGATCTTGCCGTCCACGGTCACTCCGTTAATTCCGGCCTGCGTATATCCGGTAAGCTTGCCCTGCACCAATGAATCGATGGGAGCGACTGTGCCGGCGCGGACTTCGGTACCAAGGTTGTCGTTAGGAGCGGTGAACATGTCCGGGCCACCATTGCCGCCGGCAGAGACGGCAGTGTCCCACTTGTTGAAGAGTTGATCGAAGGGCACTTCCAGAACGCTTAGCTTGACGTTCGGATGGTCCTTCTGATACTGGGCCGCGATTTGATTAATGGTGGCCTCTTCCGAGCCTCCCGCATGATAACCATGCCAGATTGTCAACGTGACGGGTCCGGCGGCCGGTGCGGCGCCTCCGCACGCTGTAAGCGCAAACGCCGCGATCAGAACGAGGCTCACGAGCGCGAGCAGTTTTTTGTTCATTCTCTTCATTCTCCTTTTTAATTCCGCAATTTCAGTTCATCCTGGTCATTTTCACGTGTTATCAAGTTCCACCAGCTGTGCCAATAGGTCACCACCTCCTTCTCTTGTTCAATTACCGGATAGCTTGTTCTGTCTCCGCATCGAAGATGTGGAACTTATCCATGTTGAACGCGATCTGAGCCTTATCGCCCATGCGCATCTTCGAGCGTGGATCGACGCGGCCGACAAAGGTGTTTTTGCCAGTGACCAGGTACAGGTAAATTTCATTGCCCATCAACTCGGTCACATCCACTTTGGCTTCGACACTCTCGGCGCGGATATTCGTCGGAATGAATTCTGCGTCGTGAATATTTTCGGGGCGGATGCCAAAAATGATGTTTCGATTGGTGTGCGCATCATAGACTTTTGTATGATCGGCTGGAATGGTCAGGACGAAATCCCCGGCATCCACCAGCAGTCTGCCGTTTTCTTTGCGGAGCTTCCCGGGGAAGAAGTTCATTGCCGGGGATCCCATAAAACCGGCCACAAAAACATTGTTCGGCGAATCGTAGAGATTTTGCGGGCTGTCGATCTGCTGCAACACACCCTTGTTGATGACGGCGATGCGCGAGGCCATGGTCATGGCTTCGACCTGGTCGTGGGTCACATAAATGAATGTGGTTTGCAGCTGTTGATGCAGTTTGCTGATCTCGGCGCGCATTTGCACGCGCAGTTTTGCATCGAGATTGGAAAGCGGTTCATCGAAGAGGAAGACTTTTGGCTCGCGCACAATGGCGCGTCCCACGGCGACGCGCTGGCGCTGACCGCCTGAGAGTTGGCGCGGCTTGCGGTTGAGGAGATCCATGATGCCGAGCGTGTCGGCCGCTTTCTCCACGCGGCGCTTGATTTCATCCTTGGGGACTTTGCGAAGTTTCAAACCAAAAGCCATGTTATCGAAGACCGATAGGTGCGGATACAGTGCATAGGATTGGAACACCATCGCGATATCCCGGTCCTTTGGCGCGACATCGTTGACGACCCGATCCGCAATCAGGATCCTGCCATCCGTAATTTCTTCCAGCCCTGCCAGGCAACGCAAGGCCGTGGTCTTGCCGCAGCCCGACGGCCCCACCAGGACTAGGAACTCCTTATCGTCAACCTTGATGTTCAGATCGTTGACGGCGGCCACATCCGCAAATTTCTTCGTCACGTGATCGTACGTTACACTTGCCATAGCTTCCTCCTGTCGTGAAAGTATAGTGACTTAACTATACTCCAAACGGGCCCGAGTTGCCAGTGAAAGGCGCGCCGTCGAGTGACGGCCTGATCCTTTTGCGGCGTGCTTCAACGCCGTCCAGCCGGCGTATTTGGCGTTCTGGCCGAGGTCGGATTCGAGGCGGAACAGATGATTCGATGTCGCCACGCCACGGACCGGGCTGGTAGGCCGGCTTGGATCCCAGCAGCCTTCCAGGCGCTGGACTGATCGGGAATCGAGAATTTCACGCGCAGAAATGATTGCGGTCATCCTGTCCCATGCCTGACCCCCCGGGTTTGGTCACTCAGGCGCTCAGAACGCAGAAGGACCCCGCAAGCTTCGGGTGCTGCACGGAAAATTGAATCGTCGGGCGACAACAGGTATAATCGCAAATTGTCCGGAGAATTGGCGTTGACCTCGTCCGAATGCGTTGAATTTGATCCGCGCGATCAGAAGCACTATGTCTTCCATGAAACCACGCTCAGGCGCTTCATCCGGTGGGGATTGGAGCAGGCGTTTCGATGGATCATGCGGCTCGACGTGCGGGGGATGGAAAATGCTCCACGGCAGGGCGCGCTGATCGTGGCTTCCAACCACAATACGAATTGGGATGTGATCCCGATGCAGTTGGCCCTGCCGCGCGTGATCTTCTTTATGGGCAAGGCGGAGTTGTTCAGCTTCCCGCTCCTGGACGGTATCTTTCGAAATTGCGGCGCGTTCCCTGTCTTTCGCGGCGAGCACGACGCCTGGGCCATGCGGCATGCGCGTGAAGTTTTGGATCACGGGCAGACGCTCGGCATGTTTCCTGAAGGCCATCGTTCAAGGGGGCAGGGCTTGGGCCCGGCCAAGACCGGCACGGCCCGCTTGGCGATCGAGGCCGATTGCCCGATCCTGCCGGTGGCGATCACCGGCAGCGACCGGTTCTTCAAATCTTTTCCGCGCCGCACGCGGGTGAGCGTGACCTTTCTTCCGGCGCTTTTTCCCAGGCCGGCGGAAACCGCGTTGGAATTGACCGACCGTTTGATGTTCACGATTGCCTCCGCATTATCGGAGGAATTGCGGGGCGCCTACGCGGAAAGGCGCTGACCAAAGAGTTGGGCCGCCTCGCCTGCCGAACGGGGCTACTTCCTGCCCCGCTCCTTGGCGGCCTTCATCAAACCCACGAACAATGGATGCGGCCGCATGGGCCTCGACAAAAACTCGGGATGGAATTGGCTCCCGAGCATGTAAGGGTGATCGGCCAGTTCCGCAATCTCAACCAGCTTTCCGTCGGGCGACATTCCCGAGAAGACCATCCCGGCCTGCTCGAATTCAGCACGAAAGGCATTGTTGAATTCAAAGCGATGGCGATGGCGCTCGTCCACCTGCGGCACGCCGTAGGCCGCTGCGGCCCGGGTGCCTTCCTTCAAGACGCACGGATACAGACCGAGCCGCATCGTGCCTCCCATGTCGGTAATGGACTTTTGATCGGTCATCAGATCGATGACCGGCGCGGACGTGCTGCGGTCGAACTCGGTTGAGTTGGCATCTTCATGATCGAGCACGTGACGCGCGAACTCTGCGCACATCACCTGCATTCCAAGACAAAGACCGAGGTAGGGGATCTTCTTCTCGCGCGCATAGCGCGCGGCCATGATCTTGCCCTCGATGCCGCGCGACCCGAATCCGCCGGGCACGACGATCCCATCTGCACTCTGGATCTCGTCCCAGCCCTTGTCTTTTTCCAGGTCAACCGAATGGACCCAGCCGATCTCGACTTCCACATTGTTGGCGAGCGCGGCATGGTTCAGGGCCTCACGCACGGACATATACGCGTCCTGCAGTTCAACGTATTTGCCGACCAGCGCAATCTTCACCGTAGGCTTTGGCTTGCGGACATTGTCCACCAGTTTCTGCCAGGGCCTCATATCGGATTGGCGGGTGGCCGTCAGCTTCAACTTTTCAACGAGATAATCCCCCACGCCCGCTTTCTCCAAAAGCAAAGGCACTTCGTACAGCACATCGCTGGTCACCATCGGGATGACGGCCCGTTTTTCCACGTCGCAGAACAAGGCGATCTTGTCGCAGATGCCGTCCTCGATCGGAAAATCGGAACGGGCGATGATCATATTCGGCGAAATGCCGATCGAGCGCAACGCCGCCACGGAATGTTGGGTCGGCTTGGTCTTGAGTTCACCGGTTGCACCGATGTAGGGCAGCCACGTCACATGGATGAAGAACACGTTCTCGCGTCCGACCTCATTTCTGAGCTGCCTGAGCGCCTCGAGGAACGGCTGGGACTCGATATCGCCCACCGTGCCGCCGATCTCAACCAAGACGATCTCGGCGCCGGTCTCTTTCGCAACCAGGCCGACCCGGCGCTTGATCTCGTTGGTGATATGGGGGATCACCTGGATCGTCCCGCCGAGAAAATCACCGCGCCGTTCCTTGCCGATGATTTCGGCGTAGACCTGCCCGCTGGTGAAGTTGCTGACGCGCGTCAGGCGAATATCAATGAAGCGTTCATAGTGGCCGAGGTCCAGATCGGTCTCGGCGCCGTCATCCAACACAAAAACCTCCCCATGCTGGTACGGGCTCATGGTGCCCGGATCGACATTGATGTACGGGTCGAGTTTCTGCACTGCGACCTTGAAGCCGCGCTCCTTGAGGATCAGCCCGGTTGCCGCGGCGGTCACGCCTTTGCCAACGGATGATACAACGCCGCCGGTGAAGAATAAATATTTCGTGTTCATAAGTCACCTCCATCGATCAGGTCATTGCGGCGGGCAGCGCGCGCGCCTGCCCTGTCCGCTGTCCGTGCAGCAAACCCGCGTTCCGATGAACGTTCCCGCGCAAGCCTCCGCCTGCCTTGCAATGGCATCCCTGCTACAAAGGCGGTGGGGAGGGCGATGAAGCCCTCCCCACCGGGGATTGCGATCTTAATTGACTCAGGCGTGTGCTTCTTTTTCATCCCACCAACTTAACGATATCTTCTGCCGCGCGCCGCATCTCGAGGAAGATCAAGCCCAGTTTGGCATCCTGCCGCCCCAGCGCGGTCAGAACCGCTTCCGTTCCAACGGAGGTCAGCACGATGGAACCTTTATCGCCCTTGATGTAAACCTGTTCGAGGCCGGCGCGTCCAAGTTCGGATGAAATACGCTCACCCAGACTCAGCATCGCCGCCGACATGGCGGAGACGCGGTCTTCTTCCACGCCTTGTTGAAGCGCCGACGCCATGATCAAGCCGTCCACTGAAACGATGGCGGAGGCTTCGATATCGGGCGCGGCGGCCTGCATGGATCGCAGGCGGTCTACCATTTGTTCGGCGCGTGATTTAGCCATAAAGGTCGCTCCGTGAGTTAATCTGCCTGAGTTTACCATAAAACCAGGCTCCCGAAAATTGCCCAGCCGGCTGCCTGCAAATTTGACCATCCTTCGGCTTCATGTTAGACTTGAATGTTCAAATTGCAAAATCCAGGAGGATCGCATGCGTAATCGTCAGGGCTGTTTGGCCGGTCTGCTTGAACTCTTCTTGCTCGACAGGGTCTTCGTATGGCTTGAGAGACGCTTTGGCTTCGGCCGCGGCTGTTCGTGCAGCGGCTGCGGATGCGGTTTC
>DATJBI010000142.1:0-20895 GCA_035515435.1 Anaerolineales bacterium | reverse complement strand
CTTCATTCATACACCAGTGTGTCGCGGATGGTCAAGCGCGCTGCATTCTGTGCCGGGATCAAACTGGCAACGACCGCGATCATCACGATCAATGCCAGCCATATGCCCACTGCCTGCCAGGAAAAAACATAGTCCAGCGGGCGATCCAGGAGCGATACTCCGAGTGCGTTGCCCAGGTAAACCGCCAGCGGGATGGAAACCGGGATCGCCAGCGCCCAGCTTATCAAGGCAATCACCAACCCTTCTAGAATAACAACGCGGCGCACGACACCCGTCTGCGCACCGAGCGAACGCAGGATGCCGATTTCGCGGGTACGCTCAAGTACATTGAGGCCCATGGTGATGGCGAGGCCGAGTCCACCTACCACCGCAATGAGAATGACCATGGACATCAGTAAAATGATGAGCGTATCCATCTGCTGGGCAGTGGTCTGTTTGAGCTGCGTGGTGGTTTCCGAAGCGGCCACTGTCATCTTATCCGCAGAGTAGCGCTTTAACAAATCGGATTGGACTGCGGCTTCAAAATCAGGCGTGCTGGTATTCGTGATCACGACCAGCCGGTTGGCAAGATTCACCAAACCAGTTTGCGCAGATAGATCATCGAGATGGACGAAGGCTTGAGGCACAAAGCCGCGTGCGCCGGTGCCCACGATGGTCCAATCATGCTCCTGGCCCGCGATGCGCAGCTTGACCGGCGAGCCGGTGTGAAACCCAGGTGCTAGATCAAGAAAGTCTGCGTTGACAAATATCGCATACTTATCACTGGCATTCAGCCAGCGTCCGGTGTTTACTCCTGGTTTCGCCATTTGTGTGTCGGATGGCACGCCATAAATGATCACACTGCCGCTCAGCCAATCCTGGTTGAAGAAGACCCGCCCATCCGCAATGGACCAGGTCTCCAGCGACTTCACCCCGCTCACCGATAATGCCTGATTTTGAATATCAGCCGCGGGATAAGGTTGGACAAAATCCAAATTAATATTGTAGTTGGTGTCGCCCTGGATCTGTTTCACCGCGTCGCGCATGGATTGGCGGATGCCGATCACCGCGATAAACATGGAGCCTGCTAGAACGAGGGCGGCAAACGTCAGGGCCAGCCGTCCCTTACGTCGGAAGGTGTTACGAAAAGAAAGATTCATCAATTGAGAAAAACCGCCAAGACGCGTTGCTCCGCCCGCGCCGGCATTCATCGAATTGCTATTGATGGCTTCACGAATAGTGATGCGTGAGCCCGTCAAGATCGGGAATAGGGAAGCCATCAAGGGAACCAATAATGCACTCGCCGCTTGAAGCAACAACGTCAGAGGCGGCAGGCTGAATTGTGTCACATCGAAGTTCATGCCACTGGCAACGCCGGTTGCCAGAAAGTACGATCCGATCAGGCCCATCGGGACAGCCAGGATCAGCGCACAGATTCCGAAGATCAACACTTCAAATAAATATAGTGTGATGGCTTGGTGGATACGTGCCCCGAGTGATTTCAAAATTCCTATTTGCGGGATTTGCTGTGTGATGACCGCTGACATAACGCTGGTTACCAGGAAGGCACTTAGCAGCAACGTCAGCCCGCCCAGCGCGCCGAGAATGAACAGCACCGAGTTCATGTTGTCGCCCAGGGCATACTTGTTCGGTGCCGGCACAGGCGCACTATAAACGGCATAGCCTTGCCGTTGAATATCATTGATCAATTTGGTTAAATTCTGTTCGATGTCGGTACGCGCCGAAGCATTTTTGAACGTGACATACAGCTGGTCATAGCCTGACGGTAATCCAAGCGTTTTGGCAGTATCCGTCGTAATATAACCGTATGCGGTCAGGCTGATATCGGATGGCAACTGCGACAGATCGTTTACGAAGCCTGAGACCTTCAACGTGTGTTCGCTGCCGTCCAGCAACTGAACTCTCACCGCATTCCCTGTGGCAGCGATATTATTCAATGAGCGCTCCAACAAAATGGAATCCGCTGCGGGCGCTTGATTGAACGGAGTGAACCGGTTGAGGTTCATCGCATGGAAATCGGGAACCGCGGTCAGTTCGAGGCTCAGGGCCGGACCCGTCCCAACCTCCAAACGGGCCTGGGTCACCAGCCGGGCATCCGCGTTCTGCACATAGCTCAATCCACGCACGTCTGAGAGCAAAGCATCGTCGAAAGATTGAACGACCAAAACGCTCTGGGCCGGATGGCTGGCTGAATATGCCTGCGAGAGATTCGATTCAAGCATGATTCTGCCCGAAATCATCAGACCGAACGCCGCCACCCCCACCGCGATCGCGAGAACGATCAGGACACTGCGCGATTTGTTCACCCACAGGTCGCGCAGGATCTTGGTGAGACGCACGTTCATTTGCGCCTCGTTCCTTTGCGGACCCGTTCGAGATCTTTCTTGCGTTGCCTCGCTTCCTTCTGGACTTTTTGATTGATTTCATCCGAAGAATTGATCAATTGCTGAAATTCTTCCTCGCCCAATTCGATCACCCGCACCGGGCCATCCTGGCTTGCCCGTACACTCGCATTGCGGCGCCTGTTTCCCAACAGCGCCATCTCGCCGAAGTATTGACCGCGCCGCAATTGATTAACACGGGATTCGCTGCCGGCGGCATCCCTGATCACCACATCCACTTTGCCATCTTCGATAATAAAGAATGAATCGCCAAGCGCACCCTGACGAATGATCTCCGTTCCGGCTTTGAAGGTGATCGCCTGCGCACCCTTGACCATGGAAAGAAGGTCATCTTGTTTTATCTCGGAAAGACTCCTGACTTCGTTTGCTGTTGTGCGTTGTTCGATCAAACCGGATAGTTCCTCGCGCAAGACGCGCGAGTCGGAAACCAGATCGTTGAAGGCCCTCGAATCCAGTGCGGCGACCTTTGCATCGTGATCGCTGGAGGCTTTCACGGTAGCCGTGCGAATCCCGTTACCCATCAATGCCATCTCGCCGAAGTATTGACCCGCTTCCAGTTGGTTGACCAGGATCTCCGTACCTCCGGGCTGCTCGATCAGCACGTCCACTTTGCCGTCCAGGAGAACATAGAATTTGTCCCCAACTTCGCCCTGCTTAATGATGCTGGCATTGCGCGCATAAACTTGCGGCTTGACGCGCCGCGCCACTTCCACGAGCTGGTCCTGGGTCAGCGCCGAAAGCGCACGCACCAGATATTCGTTGACGATTTCACCGTCCGAGATGACGATCGTGCGGTTCACGCGGCGCGCGAGGTCGCTGTCATGCGTAACCATTAAAATCGTTTTGCCCGATGCCGCCAGTTCTTCAAACAATCGAAAGATCTTTTCAGCGGTTTTAGAATCAAGATTGCCCGTTGGCTCATCCGCCACGATCAGCGGCGGATCATTCGCCAAAGCGCGCGCAATCGCCACACGCTGTTGTTGTCCGCCCGAAACCGCGGATGGAAGTTTATTGGCTTGCTGCGCCATCTCCACGCGTTCCAGCAGGTGCATGGCACGTTCCCGTCGCTCACGGGGCGCATACTGCTTATTCAACTCCATGGGAAGCAGGATGTTTTCAAACAGAGTCAGTGTGGGTAATAGTTGAAAGAACTGAAAGACAATACCAAGGTTCTTTCCGCGCCATGCCGCCATCTGACTCTCATTGAACGTATGTACCGGCGCGCCGCCAATCACCACCTCGCCGGAAGTGGGCCGATCGATACCGGTCAACATATTGATAAAGGTGGATTTGCCGCTGCCGGACTTGCCAATGATGCCGATGAACTCTCCTGCTTTGACTTCCACATCAATGCCTTTGACGGCTGTAAAATCCCCGGCCGGCGTCCTATAAACCTTAACAAGATTTCGAACCTCGATCAACGAACTGGCTTTGGCATGCCTGCTTGAGATAACCATAAGACCGTCCTTTGGCAGCGAATGTGTTAACAATGCGTCCAAGTATAAAACAAAAATGTCGTCTTTCAACAGCATATTGGAGCAGCGGATTCCGTTCTGGAAAAGACAGGCAGGGCAATCCAAGACCCTGAAATAGGGATGGCCACCGCGCCTCCAATGGTTGACCCGTTGCGCGATAACTCCCAGACACCGGGAGATGTCCAGGACAGAATCCAAAAGGATCTTGATGCACACGTTTTAAAGCGGCAAGGGGTGATCACCCAGGGGGTGCAGAGGCCGAATTTCCCGGAGCGAGCTGGGCGATCCGTCGGGCGCGCGGACTTTGCAGGAATTGACTCTCAGGCGCAAATTAATGCCGGCTGGCAACGGGATGGACGCAACCACCCTTTCAGGATTGGGATGGGCGGGTCGGGGGCGTTCTGCCGGCTTGCAGGCACGATTGGAGATGTTACAGGCGGCGCCTCGAAACGACGGGGCGCGGCAGGGATTTTTCCACCCAAAGCGAGATGAACTGGCGTTGGCACAAAAGGTGACAATGGATCGCAACCGCGAATTGACTGTACACTCAACCTTGATATTTTACGAATACTCCAAGGTCAAGCCCAAGCACCCGCGGTGGAACAGATGCCGCCGGCGGGATCGCCGCCGGACAAACCCAGACGGGCGGAACCTATCCCGTCGATTGTATCCCGCCGGGTTGATTTTGATCGAGTTGTAATTCACTGTTCTGCCGGCCCGGGATGATCCTTTACCCATTGTGAAAACCAGTCCTCGTTAGATTGGATGATTCGGATCAGGAGATCGCGCCTGGTCGTGAAGAGGCGGTAAACATCCTGGCAGGCTTTATGGGTTTTGTGAATGGCTTCATCGATTTCATCGTGCGAAGTTTCGCCAGCCTTCCAGTTTTGAAATTTAGCATACAGGGGGTCGAGCGCCAAATGCCACTCGTAATCGTGGTAGGCGTCGATCATTTCCTGTTCCCGCTGATGGCGAGGGGATCGTTTCTTCGTCATGCTTCCCCGCTTGTATCTTTAAAGGCCGCTCGGATCGCCTTTTGACTTACGGTCTGGTACGGCGTGGACAACCAACCTTGTATCCCTGGTTCGGGGACAAAATTCGCCTCGCCCAACCGCTTGAGCAGCGGCATCTGGACTGCGGGCGGACGGATAGAAACCGAGAAACCCTCCAGCGGCGCACGCATCCCCCAGAAGTTTTCGATCTGTTCTTCAAGCGGAATAACGATTTCCGCCTCTTCTGCCTCCCCTTCAACGATCTCATCCCCCGCGCGGCGTTTGCGAAGTTCCTGCATGACCTGTTCCTGCGTGCGGCCGCGCAGGCGGAAGATCAGGAATGGATCTTCATCAAAGCGCTCGCCCAGAATGTAATGCGTCGCGGCAATATGCTTGCATGGATTGGAATCATCGGGGCAGGAACAATCTGTTTGCAGGTCGGTGCGATTGGACGGAAACAAACTTACCTTTGCTCTGGCGAAAGCCTGCTCGATGTCCTGCGGCATTTCGCCCGCCAGCAGTTGCGCACTGAAAATGGCCTGCTCCGCCAGCGCCTCGATCACCTTGTCCCATTCCGCATCGGTCAGGTGATTGATCTTGATACTGATTTTGTATGGAGTCCGCATGGAGCCTTGCACACGCGCCGCGATCCCGTCTTTGGTCTCATCAATCGAAAGCACCTGACCTTTGCGCGCATAGCTCCGCCCGCGCGCCAGCCGGCCTGAATCCACCAATCGTTCCAGCGCGACAATCCATCTCTGCGCCCACCAATTCCTGGCGAACGCCCCGCGCTTGCTTTGGGCTTTGATCCCGGCCTTGGTCTGGATGGCTTTGGTAGGTTTGAAGTAATAATCGTAGGGCATCACTGCCTCCTCAACGTGACCACTCGGCGCAGTTCCTCCGTGCTCATTTCTGTCAGCCAATTCTCGCCCGAACCGAGCACCGCCTGCGCCAACCCCTTTTTCGATTCGATCATGTCGTCGATCATTTCTTCCAGCGTGCCCGTCGTGACGAACTTATGCACCTGCACATTGCGCTTCTGCCCGATCCGGAAGGCGCGGTCCGTGGCTTGATTTTCGACCGCAGGATTCCACCAGCGGTCGAAGTGGAAAACGTGGTTGGCGCGCGTCAGGTTCAACCCCGTGCCGCCCGCTTTCAGCGACAAAACAAAGATCGGCGGCGCATGTTCATCCTCTTGAAAACGCTTCACCATCCGGTCGCGCATTTTCGCGGAAGTGCCGCCATGCATGAATTGCGTCGCCGCACCAAAGGCGCGCGGCAAATATTCTGCCAGCATCTCGCCCATCTCCGCGAACTGCGTGAAGAGCAGTGCGCGGTCGTTGTCCGCCAGCACTTCCTCCAGCAATTCGCCAAGCCGCTCCAACTTTCCACTGCGATTGGCCAGCGAAACGTCCGCGCTGCCTTTGCTCTTTTGATGAAGATACTGCACGGGATGATTGCAAATCTGCTTCAACTGCATCATCATGCTCAACACCAGCCCGCGCCGTTTCATGCCCTCTTCCTCCTCGATCTGCTTCATTACGTCCTGCACCACCGCCTCGTACAGCGTCGCCTGTTCCTCCGTCAGAGGGCAATACACTTTCGTCTCCACTTTATCGGGCAGATCCGAGATCACGCGCGGGTCGGTCTTGACGCGCCGCAAAATGAAGGGCGCGGTCAACTGCTTCAACTGTTTGATCGCCTCTTCATCGTGATAACGTTCGATGGGCAAGGCAAAGTTCTGGCGGAATGATTTGCGCGCGCCCAAATATCCGGGGTTCAAAAAGTGCATGATGGACCACAACTCCGATAGACGATTTTCCACGGGCGTGCCAGTCAGCGCAATGCGAAACTCCGCCCCGATCTTGCGGATGGCCTGCGTCTGTTTCGCTTCGGGATTTTTAATATTCTGCGCTTCATCCAAAATGACCGCCAGCCATTTTGTGGATTGGAATGATTCCGCGTCGAGCCGCGCGATGGGATAACTGGTCAGCACCACATCCTGGTCCTGGACGGCCTCCCGCAGCTCTCCGCCCTTCAACCGGCCCGCTCCTCGATGAACATATGTTTTTAACCCGGGAGCGAATCTGCCGATCTCCCGCTCCCAGTTGGTCACCACGGAGGTGGGTGCGATCAACAATGCAGGCGCGGATAATTTCTTCTTCGTTCCCTTCTCGTTCAACAACAGCGAAATCGTTTGAATTGTCTTGCCGAGTCCCATATCGTCCGCGAGACACGCGCCCATGCCCCACTTGCGGAGAAATGCCAGCCATGAATAACCGTAACGTTGATACGGGCGCAGTTGACCATCCAGACCTTTGGGCTGTTCAAGCTGTTCGAGTTTGTCTGCCTGCTCGAAGTTTTTCAGCCAACCGGCTACCCATTGATCAGCTTCGATTCCGGCAATGGGCAATCCGCCTGCGGACGTTTCTCCGCCCAGGCCAAGTTTCATCGCGTCGAGCAGGGACATCTCGCCTGCGAGTTGATGTTTTTCCCAGAATTTTATCGCGGCTTCGATTTGTTCCGCGTCGAGTGAAACCCACTGTCCGCGAATTTGCACCAGCGGCGACTTTAACTTCGCCAGCGCTTTGAATTCGGCTTCGGTCAACTCGGTTTCCCCCAGCGACAATTTCCACTGGTATCTGACCAGATTGTCAAAAGACATGTGCCCTTTGACAACATCCCGGCCCTGCGATTTCATTTTCACTTTGACACCCAGCCGTCCACCCTTTTTATTCCACCACGGCGGGACGAGGATCCCAAACCCTGCGCCTTCGAGCAGGGGAGCGGTCTCACGCAGAAAGGTGTACGCGCCGCCGGTATCTATGGTCAGCTCGGCCGGGCGTCTGCTTTTCAGGCTTTCGGTGAGGGCTGGAAATAATCGCGCCGCGTAGCCCAACCCCGCCAGCAGCTTTTCCTGGGGCTGTTCGAAGCGATGACCAAGATGGGTCAGCGCGCCTTTGGTTTTCTTCCAGACTTCCTCGGCGGGAATCAACAGGCTGGGGTCATCCTTCGCCTGAATCAGATAATGCAATTGCCAGGGCTGTTGTTGCAGGGCGGGCGCTTCCAGGCGAAACGCGATTCGGAACGCGGCATCGCCCGCGACGTGCAGGTTTCTCATCCATGCGCGGTGACTCGCCGCAAGGCTCTGCGCCTGTGCCGGCGATAGTTTAATGACCGCGTTTTCACTGAACAATGCTTTCATCCAACGTGCCGCAGAGGAGTCATCAGATAACTCTGGCGCGACAGCTTTTCCCCATTCACGCGCGAGCGAATCACAAACGGTGTTGAGAAAACTGGTGAGGAGATTCCCGGGTGAGACATCCATCGGCGCGGCGCGGCAGATGGCAGGCATGGCGCCTTCCAGCGTGCTCAAGCGCGCCGCGTCCTTGGGCGCATCCAGTATGGGAAGCCAGCGTGCATAATAATCCTTGCCCTGGTTGAGGATGACCGGGACAAGTTTGTGCGCTGCGAGCGTCTCCAGCGTCAGGGCGGCGACCATGCTCCAGAAATGGTGATCCGGCGCGGAGGAGAGGGAAGCGTCCGTTTGCGAGGAAAAAGCCAATAATACAGGGATCGCCTCGGTGGGCCGCAGCCAGATCCCGTTCACAAGAAATGGGATAAGTCCTGGATTCTTGGAATCCAGGTTCCAGTCATGAATGAGCTGCGGCGAGGGGAGCGGAATGCCTTTGACGGCGGGCAGGCGCAGAACGACCGTTTTCGCCGTGCCCTCGATAGTGAGCAGCCGTTTGAGCGTGTCGGTATCGGCGCAAAATGGGTGCGGGCGCAATCTTTCTTTTTTCGCCGTGCGTCCGGTTTTGGGCGGGGAAACTTCGGTTGTTTCCATCCAAAACAAAATGCCGCCCGATTCTTCGGGTGTTTGCGGCGGCTCGTAGTGGGCGTGCAGGATTTTCATGGTGGTCTGCAGGTTTTCGTAAATGGTGCCGGATGCCAGGGGGCGCTGTTCCAGTTGATGGTTGCCAAAGTATAACGAACATTTTCCCCCTTGAGCAGAGATAGCCAAATCACTTTTCCCGAAATCGGACTCTCATAACATTGCGGTTACAACCGTTGCCAAGTCAGCCGGCCCCGGACATTTGTATCGGCCTGCCTTCGGGCCCCCGATTTATCGGCGCGGCGGCTTAACATGCGTTTCAATAAGGAGGCTCAGCGGGCCCTTCATAGCCGCACATTCCCATTCGCGGCGAATTGAACAACGGCACAGGCTCGCCATATTCCGTATGTGGATGCGTTTTTGCATGTTCATCACAGAGAAACCACGTTCCAAGCTCATCCGCTTCATAGAGACACTCAAGGCATAAGTGGGTTGCCGGTCGTTCACACTCGTTGCATATCATTTCAGGCATGTTGTTTCGGGACATCAATACGATCGGGTGTTTCGTGGCGGCTTTGCCCCGGCGCGAGCCGACAATGTGAATCTCCGTTTCGGAGGTTGTTCCAAAATCGTAGAGATGAAGCAAAACAGTTTCTTTGGCAAACACATCGTCGGCGCTGCGTGCCTTCCCAACATCATATCCCTGCCACCCGCCAACGGTGAATTTGCTCAAGTGACCACAGCACTCCAACCAAATTGCACGCAAGTAAGCATCCAGCTTTTCGAGCGTGGCCGACCCGCGCATCTCAAGGTCGAGCCAGAAGTCCCTGTCATGGGCTGCCTGCACACGCAAATGCCAAAGGGTTTCTTCGGGGTGTTTTCCTGAATTAGCGGACAGGATAATTTGAGCGCGTTTCTCACATTTTGTAAGATGGCGGGACATGCCGCTTTTGGCGATTTCCTCGCCACAGTATTGACATTTTCCGCGTGCTTGAGGGGTACGGGACATATTCTTCCGCTTACCTGATTTCATATGCCACCATCCCAGCCTGCATTGCGCCGGTGACATAGATCATCAGGCACACTTCGAACACGTAAAGTATTCATTAGTTATTCCTCCATGGGAACGGTATACTATACGCGGCTGCCGTCTGCAACCAAAAGAAAAACGGGATAGTGGTATGCGGTTTCTCCTTGTGCCACGTGCTTGGATCATCTGCCTAATCTAGAAATTAAAAGGCCTTTGGCCCTGGCATGAGCGGACCTGCGTCTCGCTTTCGCGTTTTCATGATCAAAGTTCTTGACGGGCCCCATGCTTCAACATACAATCCGGCGCGTCGCTCAATCGGAAATACACCTCAAGCAAGCTCAGCGAAGACCGAATTCTTCCTGTTACGCTGCAACGGTTCATTCCCCGTCCGGGCCGCCAATCGAATAAAACAGGCCGTTTGTCTTAGGCTCAGAGGCGGAGGCATGAAAGAATAATCTGACACAAAGCTGCAGTGAATGCAAAACTGTGCTGCGAAATCGCTCCTGGAACAACAGGGACGATTTCGTTTCATCGCAGATGTTTTTGCGTGGGGCTCAAGCAAAATGGAAAGATCGCTGGAACGAGCCAAAATTCCTGCACGCTACAAACAAAAACGGGCGAGTGTTCCTCACCCGTTTTGCGATCCCAAAACTTATTTCTTGAGAACCGTGTTGAGCATGATTTGCCTATCGACCGGTTTGGTAGGGAAGGACCATTCGACCACTTTGGTTCTGCTCTGCTGCCATGTATATGCCGCGATCAGGCGAGGTCGAAACGATCAAGCTCCATGACTTTGTTCCACGCCGCGACAAAGTCTCGCAGGAACTTCTGCTGGGAGTCGGCACATCCGTAGACTTCCGCCAGGGCCCGGAGTTGGGAGTTTGAACCGAAGATCAGGTCGACGCGGGTGCCGGTCCACTTGATCTTGCCCGTTGCGCGATCACGGCCCTCGAATACGTCGCCGTCTTTCGAAGCGGCCTGCCACACCGTGCTCATGTCGAGCAGATTGACGAAGAAATCATTGGTAAGCGCCTCCGGCCGTTTGGTGAAGAGGCCGTGCTCGGACCCTCCGAAGTTTGTTTTCAGGACGCGCATCCCGCCCAGGAGAACGGTCATCTCGGGAGCGGTCAGCGTAAGCAGCTGCGCCTTGTCGATCAACAATTCCTCAGCCGATACGGCATAGCGGGCTTTCTGGTAGTTGCGAAAGCCGTCCGCCCTCGGCTCGAGCACGGCAAAGGAGTTCACATCGGTTTGGTCCTGCTTGGCATCCGTGCGTCCCGGCGTGAAGGGAACGGTGATCTTGTAACCGGCATTCTTCGCAGCCTGCTCGACACCTGCGCATCCACCCAGGACGATCAAGTCGGCCAGCGAAACCTTCTTGCCGCCGGACTGGGCGCTATTGAACGCCTTCTGGATGCGCTCCAGAGCCTTGATCACCTTCGCCAACTGAAGCGGCTGATTGACTTCCCAATCCTTTTGCGGCGCCAGACGAATACGTGCACCATTGGCACCGCCGCGCTTATCGGAGCCGCGGAAGGTGGAGGCCGATGCCCAGGCGGTCGAGACCAGCTCCGACACCGACAAGCCCGAGGCCAGGATCTTTTTCTTGAGGGAAGCAGCATCCTGTTTATTTATCAGTTTGTGATTAACGGCAGGAATGGGGTCCTGCCAGATCAGCTCTTCGGCGGGAACCTCGGGGCCGAGATAGCGCGAACGGGGACCCATGTCGCGGTGTGTCAGCTTGAACCAGGCCCGGGCGAACGCCTCGGCGAACTGATCCGGATTCTCGTAGTAGCGCCTCGAAATCTTTTCGTAAAGGGGGTCGAAGCGCAGGGCCAGGTCGGTGGTCAGCATGGATGGGGCGCGACGTTTTGACGGGTCGTGCGCGTACGGTACGGTGCCAGCGCCCGCGCCGCCTTTCGGTGTCCATTGATACGCTCCGGCCGGGCTCTTGGTCAGTTCCCATTCATAGCCGAACAGGTTCTCGAGGAAGTTGTTGCTCCACTTCGTCGGCGTCGTGGTCCAGGTGACTTCCGGGCCGCCGCCGATCGTGTCATCGCCCTTGCCGGTACCGAACTTGCTTCTCCAGCCGAGGCCCTGCTCCTCAAGACCGGCGGCTTCGGGTTCCGGACCGACCAGCGCCGGATTGCCGGCGCCATGAGTTTTGCCAAACGTATGACCGCCGGCGATCAGCGCGACCGTTTCTTCGTCGTTCATCGCCATGCGGGCAAAGGTCTCGCGGATATCCTTGGCAGCGGCCAGCGGATCCGGTTTGCCGTTCGGCCCTTCCGGGTTGACGTAAATCAAACCCATCTGCACGGCCGCGAGCGGATTCTCGAGATCCCGTTCGCCGGAGTAGCGCTTGTCTGCCAGCCACTTGTCCTCGGAACCCCAGTAGGTATCCTCTTCCGGCTCCCAGACGTCCTCGCGCCCCCCGCCGAAGCCGAAGGTTTTGAAGCCCATCGACTCCAGGGCGCAGTTGCCGGCCAGGATCATCAAGTCGGCCCACGAGATCTTCCTGCCGTATTTCTGCTTGATGGGCCAGAGCAGCCGGCGCGCCTTGTCCAGGTTGACGTTGTCCGGCCAGCTGTTGAGAGGCGGAAAGCGCTGGTTGCCGGACCCCGCGCCCCCGCGACCGTCCCCGATGCGGTAGGTTCCGGCGCTGTGCCACGCCATCCGGATGAAGAGCGGGCCGTAGTGACCGAAGTCGGCCGGCCACCATGCCTGTGAGTCCGTCATCAGCGCGTAGAGGTCCTTCTTTACGGCCTGCAGGTCGAGCTTCTTGAATTCCTTGGCGTAATTGAACGCCCTGCCCATGGGATTGGAAAGGGCAGAGTGCTGGTGGAGCATCCTGAGGTTCAACTGGTTCGGCCACCAGTCTCGGTTCGACTTGCTCCTGCTGGTTGTCACAGGGGCCTTGCTATCGTCAGTCATGATATTTACTCCTTTCGTTGTGTGAATTGCGGGACCGCCTCAGGGTTGATGACGCGGCCCGCTGTGTCAGGTGAAAAAGAAGAGGCTATGTTCTGTGATACGTTTTTTCTCGGACGCCCAGCTGCTGTTGTCTGAAAAAAGATAGTGTTTATTTTCCTGAGCGATCACCTCCTGATAAATATTCCCAAGAGATGATCCTTATCCGATCATTCCAAAAAAAGAGACCATCAACCCTCTTTCTTGCAATCCGAACAAAGTCCATAGAGTGAGATCTGAGGGCGCAGGATCGTATAACCCGATGCTTCCTCCAGCTTTCTGATCGATCCCTGATCGAAAGATACTTCCCCATCGACGATCTTGTTGCAGTTCAGGCAAATCAAATGGGGATGGGGCTGGGGACGGTTGCCATCATAACGGCTGCCCGCACGCAAATCGATTTCCAGCACTTGATTCATTTCCTTGAGCAGAGCGAGGGTCTTATAGACCGTGGCGTGACTTATGGTTGGGAACTTCCGTTTTATCTTTTCATAGAACTGGTTTGCACTGGGATGCCCTTCACTGATGGCAATCATTCGGACCAGCTCGACCCGTTGGGGGGTCAGGCGGAAATCGCGTTCTTTCAACGCGGCGATCAGCTGATGGAAACGAACTTCTGGATTGGCCAAGGGATCCCTTCGAGAATCGATCCTAATAGATAGTCATTATCGATTATTGTAGCATGAAACGTAAAAGCCAGCTCATTGTTATCAAGCGGATCGTACTGGGGATTGGCTTCTGTGAAAGGGTCCATAAGCTACTGCTTCGGATTTACTGCCAATTTTGGGAGGCTTACCGTCCGCTGTTCTCAATTGGCTTGGATGCTGCAGGCAGCGAACCTGTCCTCAGGGCATTGCTGGGATTGCCAGATGTCGAATGGCCTTGCGGGCGAAAGAGCATCCGCAGTGATGTGCGGGGTCAGATTGTCCCTTGCGTTTACTGGCCAAACGGCTCATCGGATATGAAGACAACCATCGACTCGGCCAGGCCGGGGGAAGAGCTGCCAAATGAGCGGGCCTTCCAAATGGCCCGGTTTGAACCTTCTTTTGCATCCGGCTGTGCATGCAGAGCAGGTTGGGCCGGCCACCGCGCCTGGAATGGCAGATTTTGGCAGAGTTGTATCTCAAGCTGGGGATGTGATGGGCTCTGTGCGGAGACTGTTTTCGCGTATGCTTGGTATAGCGCTTATCAGTAAAGGGTTCCGCGTGAGCGAATATCAATATTACGAATGGCAGGCCCTTGAACGACCGTCGACCGCTTCCGAGCAGGCGGCGCTGACTGGTCTCTCCAGCCATATTGACGTCACATCCGGTCGGGCGATTGTTGGGCATGGCTGGAGCGATTTCAAATATGATCCCATCCATGTGCTGGCGGAATATTTCGATGCTCATCTTTACATCGCGAACTGGGGCGCGCGTCGACTCGCGTTCCGTTTTTCCCAGGGGCTTTTGGATACTACAACCATTGAATCCTGCTGCGATGAATATCATGTCCAGATCCAATCCATCGGCGATGTTCAAGTGCTGGAATTCGAGATGAATGAAGCAGAAGGCTTCGACGCGGGGATGGAGGAGCGTGGTCTGCTCTCTACATTGGCTTGTCTGCGCGATGACTTTCTTCAGGGTGATCACCGCAATCTATACCTGGCCTGGCTCAAAGCCAGGAGTTTGGAGTGAGTTCATTGTTCAACCGCCGGAAAGCGCAGCCGGGCCCGTCACGACCGCCCGACAGGATATCGAGAAACCTGCCAAGGCCAGGATTTTGCTCGAAGTCACCGGGGATGCCTGCAACCAGATCCATATAGCCGATGAAACTTTTGGCGCAGTGGATAATATTCAAAAATTGCGGATTGACAATATTAAACAAGAACATCCTGCATTTGCAGGGTGTTTTTGTTCGTTGTCTTATGGCAGCGGTCCCTGCCGCCTGCGTTCTTTTGCGAAATTTATAGACAATGCCGCTCGACTGCAGGTTTGCCAATTGCGATTAAACAGGATTTTGGATCGCTGGAATATCCTTGCTGTTGGGGCCCTGCCTTCGCTCACCTCTTTCCGACGGCCTTCCGGGTGTCACATGTTTCTAGAAATAATTTGCGTACCCTGAATTCAGGTTACCTCCCGCAAAGGCGGGCAATCGAAAAATTGCGTGAGTGGGGATTTGCTTAAACTCCCTCAATGGTAAAATTGCAGGTTGCCAAACAAAGGCGAGAGTTGTGGAGCGCTATCATGATAAAACTGAGTTACAGCACTTTTGGTTTGACCGACCTGGATTTCCTGGATTCGATCAGCGAAGTAGCCAGGGCGGGGTATCCCGGAATTGAACTCTCGTTTCATCGCGATCAATTCAGTCCATTTGAGATCACGGATGAAACGATCGCCGCCATCAAAAAGCGATTGGGGACTCTTGCCGTGAAGCCGGCCTGTGTGGCAACCGCCTCGCACTTTTTCACACCGTCCAGGCCGCATGAACCTTCTCTGATGAGTCCTGATTTGGCGGGGAGGAAGCGCCGCATCGATCTCGTCAAGCGCGGGATTGATCTTGCCCGCAGGCTGGATGTTTCACTGGTCACGTTTGGAAGCGGATTCATCCGCGATGAACACGTGACGAATCCATCGGTCAATCCGCGCGAACTTTTGGTGGACAGCATCCAGCATTGTTTGCGCGCGGTCCGGGATGATGAAGACATCACATTGGTGATCGAGCCGGAGCCGGGGATGTTCATCGAAACCGTGGAACAAGGGCTGAGCCTTATCAACGAGGTCAATTCGCCCAAGTTCAAATTGCATTTGGATATCTGCCACATGTATTGCTCGGAGAAAGATTACATCACCGCGTTGGGACAGGCCGCGCCTTATACGCGTTACCTGCATGTTTCGGACGCGCGCGAAGGGTACAACCTGAAAATCATCAAGGCCTCGCAGAGATTGGATCTCGATCTGGACTTCGCCAGCTATTTGATTTACTTCCCTGAATTTGCCGATTATCTTCTGGTGGATAGAAATAACCCGATGTATTTTTACGATGAAAAACCGGGCAAGGGTCAGGAAAAGCGCGTTGCGGCCATCCTGCGGGCCGCACGCATTTCGCGCTCGCCGGCTTATATTGATTACAATGGATTGTTTGCAGGCGCAACTTCTTTCGACGATGAAATCTTCACGTATTTGATCTCGGTCCCGGGCTTGAGCTATGATGTATTGGAAAGAGCAAGGCCGATCCTTATTTATTTGCGAAGCACGAAAAACACAAACGACGAATTATTCGTAGACAAGATGATCGCAAATACTTTGACCGGCATCGTTCACTTTCATGAAATCCCGGGTGAGGGCACGCTTGACTTCGCTGCCAGCTTTAAGGCTTTAACCGATCATGGCTATTCCGGTTATGCATCCGTTGAGCTATATCATCACGTTCAATCATGGAAGAAGGCGTTGAATGATAGTTACAAACATTTGTCGAAATTCGTATAGGTTCATTCTGTTGAAAGGATAAAGCCATTTTGGCCTGACGCGCTTTGGCGGATGATTGATGTGAGGATCAATCATCCATTCATCTGGAAATAGGAGAGAGTTATGGTAGATGTTAAACAACTAGGCTGGGACTCCAGCACAGTTGGAGAACTTGACCATCGCTTGTTGAAAGCCCCACATGTGAAACTGCGTTCCTTCACCGAGGGGCCGAAGGGCGATGTGGTGTATTGCATCGATCTGCGGATCAATCAACCCAACACAAACTTTTTGACCTCGACGGAAATGCATTCCTTCGAGCATTTTTTGCTGGCAGGCTTTCAAAAATACATGCCGGGAAATTTTCTTTCGATCGGCCTCATGGGATGCCAAACCGGCTTCTATCTGGTACTGTATAACGAAGGCGATGCGGGAAAAATTTGTCGCATCTATGAAATCATCTTGAACGATATTCTGATTGCGCGCGAAGTGCCGTACGCAAACATCCAACAGTGCGGCAATTACAAGAATCATAGCCTCGATGCGGCCCAAAGCCTTGCGCACAGAGTGCTGGCTGCCAAATCCAACTGGCGGCAGGTGGTGTGAGAGATAGAGTTCATATGCGGCGTGTTACTTATCAGCACACGATTGAATACGAGGTGGTCAACGCCCCGAATCTTTTCCATCCGCAAAACGAGGCCCTGTTGTCTGTCGGTCGAATTGACAACGCTCGCCGATTTGTCGTGGTGGATAGCAATATTGAAAAGATTTATTCCGCCGAGATTCAAAATTATTTTTCATATCATGGGGTAGATGCGAAGATCGTCGCCGTTTCCGCTGGCGAGGAAAATAAAACGATAGAGAGTTATCTTTGCATCGCACGCGAATTGGATTCTTTTCCCATTCACCGAAGAGACGAACCGATCATCGCCATAGGCGGGGGAGTTTTGACCGATGTGGCTGGCTTTGTGGCTGGCAGTTATCGTCGAGGTGTGCCGCACATCAAGGTTCCCACAACGCTGATGGGCTACGTAGACGCGTCTATCGGGATTAAGACCGGCATCAACTTCAACAGCAACAAGAATCGTCTCGGGGTCTTTGCTCCTCCGCAAAAAGTTCTGCTGGATAAATCCTTTCTGAAGACTTTACCAAAACGTCACATCTTGAACGGGATGTGCGAGATCATCAAGTTGGCGATCATCAAAGACGCGGAGCTCTTTTGTCTGCTGGAAGAAAACGGAGCGCGAAGCCTTGACGTTCATTTTCAGGATGAAGAAAGCGTTTCGATCCTCGACCACGCCATCAGCGGAATGCTAGATGAGCTGGAACCGAATCTATTTGAAGAGGATTTGGCGCGCAGAGTGGATTTTGGGCATACGTTTAGTTATGGGTTGGAGACTCGTCACGAAGCTCACTTGCTTCACGGCGAAGCGGTTTTGCTCGATATGCTGATCTCAACACTGATCGCCAAAGCGCGCAACTTATTAACGGAAGAAGATACCATCAGAATATTCCGTTTGATCGCCATGCTTGGAATTGTGCCAGACACAACCATCCTCGATCCGCATCTCCTCTGGATGTCTTTGGAAGAGCGCACCTATCATCGCAATGGACTGCAAAGAGTGCCGATGCCGCGCGGCATAGGAGAATGTGTTTTCTTGAATGATATAAAAGCGGACGAAATAGAATGTGCCGTCAAAGAATTGGAAGATCGGATTACGGTAAAACATGAAGCCATTTGAAAATGTTGATAACAAGGAAATAGACAAGTTCAATAAGGTCGCCCAAATCTGGTGGGATCTTAATGGAGAAATGGGAACTCTGCATACCATCAATCCATTGCGAACGAATTTCATCATGGATGGGCTGGCCGCGCACAACCCCAAAATATTGGATGTCGGTTGCGGAGGCGGAATTCTATCAGAGGCACTTGCCAAAGTCGGCGCGGAGGTGATCGGCATTGATCTATCCGAGGCCTCCATTCAAGTTGCGCGTCAACACGCGCAAAAGCAGGGATTGAAGATTGATTATCACTACGAAGGCATAGAAGAGATTGCCCGAAAATATGCGGGAACTTTCGATGTTGTGACATGCATGGAAATGTTGGAACATGTGCCGGATCCGGATAAAATTGTCGCGGCTTGCGTTCAAGCCTTGAAACCGGGTGGGCGCGCGGTATTCTCGACGATTAATCGCACACCGAAAGCTTTCTTATTCGCCATCGTCGGCGGCGAATATGTGTTGCATCTCTTGCCAAGAGGCACTCACACATATCGAAAATTGATCCGTCCTGCTGAATTGAAAAACTGGGCGCGCGCAAGCGGACTTGAATTTTCAAGGCTTTCGAGCTTGATATATAACCCGTTCACGCGTACATTCAAAGTTGCTCCAGACAAAGAAGATGTAAACTATATGGTGTATTTCAACAAGAAGAGTTGATTTCACAAGGAGGTATAGTGCATGAAAAAGTTTCTCGCGCTTTCCAGAACCACGCATGGAGTTTTGGATTTAGCGACTCCCGGCTTCTGCGCGTTGTTATGGCTGGGACGCTTCCCCGCATGGCAGATCATTCTGCTGTCGTTGTTCACCGCCTTCGCGGCTTATACGGCGATCTATGCCTTGAACGATCTCGTTGGTATTGCTGTAGATAAAGAAAAATTTACCTCTGGTATCAACGCTGGTTATTCCGTTGAAGCATCCGCTATGCGTTATCCGCTGGCGCAGAACGTGTTGAATTATCGGAGCGGATTGCTTTGGTTCGCGGTTTGGTTTGCATTGGCGCTCATCGGTTCCTACTTTCTCAATCCGGCAATTGACATCATATTGATTACCGCCGCTATTTTGGAAGTTACTTATTGTCTATTGCTCAAAGTCACCTACCTGCGAACATTAGTAAGCGGTCTCGTCAAATCGGGTGGACCGTTAGCTGCGGTTTTTGTTGTTGATCGCAATCCCTCGCCATATCTTCTATTATTGATATTTGTCTGGGTGTTCTTTTGGGAAATCGGCGGTCAAAACATCCCGGCCGATTGGAATGATACCGAGGAGGATAAACGTGTCAACGCCAAAACGATTCCGATTCAATTCGGTCCCAAAAAAGCCGGTTTGATCGTTATGATCGCGTTGGGGATAACCGTCATGGTTAGCCTGCTTCTGCCGATGATTTTCCCAATCAAGTTGGGTTGGCTGTATTTGTTGGCAACCGCCGTTGCTGGATTTATGTTGTTGCTGAGGCCGGGTTATCAATTGTACCAACGCGGAGAGATGCGCCAGATGGCCGCGACACTGTTCGATCACGCCAGCTATTATCCGCTGGCGCAACTGGCGATTATTTCTGTGTTTGTGATTTTCAAGTAACGCGCACACCTCCGAAGGATATGAGCTTGCCGCGCATGACCTTTCTGAGAATCCATCACGAATGTTCAGCTATTCGATAATTCATCCTTCTGAGTCGTAATTCCTGTTTGCGGCAAGCTCGATTCTCCCAAAAATCATGAGGCGTGATTGTGGAAGTTAATAGGAACGTTTTTAACGAAAACACCCCTATCCGTAGGGGCGTTTGTTCATTTCTTGTGATTTATTCTCTATCTTGTGGGTACATTCCAGCGGGTCGGAACTTATACCCGTATACCAGATATATGCCGCCTGGGGTAGATTCGCACGCAGCTGCGAAGCCGACCTCATCTATCGATTGATTATATGCCTTACTAGAGGGGATAGCATATACGCCGTTTTTATTAAAATGTTATTTCGCAATAGATTCAATTATTCTCATAAATGATAAACTTGATAAGATATATGGCATCCAATCCTACTGGTATAGTGACGTTTCTCTTTACTGACATTGAAGGCAGCACCAAAACGGCGCGTGAATTCCCTGAGATTTGGGATACCCTGCGTTCGCGCCATGATCAGATCCTGCGCGAAGCGATCGAATCAAACAATGGTTTTATCTTTCAAATCGTTGGAGATGCATTTTGCGCGGCATTCCAAGATATTGGAGAGGCTGTGCATGCAGCCGTTGAATCACAGATCGCTTTGAACCATGAAAACTGGGGGAACGCGCCGATCAAAGTCCGGATGGGGATTCACACCGGTCAAGCAGAACTTCAAGAGAGCGGTTTGTACCATGGGTATCTCACGTTGAGCTATGTGCAACGTTTGATGTCTGTGGGACACGGTGGGCAGGTCTTGATATCATTGGCAACTCAGGAATTAATCCAGCATGAACTGGCAGAAGATGTCACGCTACGGGATATGGGCGAACGGCTCTTGAAAGACATGGCTCGTCCAGAACATATCTATCAACTGGTCATCGCCAATCTTCCCAGTGATTTTCCTCCCATTAAAACACTCGATGTTGTTCGCCATAACATCCCCGCGCAAATGACGAGTTTTATCGGGCGAAAAAAAGAGATGGCGGAAATTAAACAAATTCTTCTTGAACATCGTTTAGTGACACTTACCGGTTCAGGTGGCGTTGGAAAATCACGTCTCAGTTTGCGGGTGGGCTCGGAGTGTTTGGATCAATTTCCGAATGGCGTATGGCTCATGGAGCTTGCTCCAGTCACAAATCCGGCTCTGATCCCACAAACCCTGCTCTCCATTTTCAACTTGCGAGAAGACAGTCATCGCGATGGGCTTGAAATACTAATTGACTATCTGCGTGACAAAAGCCTGTTGCTCGTGCTGGATAACTGCGAACACCTCATCGAAACCTGCGCACAAATCAGCGAGACATTTTTGCG
>DATJBI010000141.1:0-9442 GCA_035515435.1 Anaerolineales bacterium | reverse complement strand
GGGCGTGGAAGAGCTGATGCAGCTATTACCGGCGTCGCTGCCTGTCGGCGAAACGTACCGAGTAATGGCTGTAGCCGGATTGACCTCAATGTTATTCCTGTTGAGAGAACCGGTTGGCGTCGCAGTATATGGGGTCGTTGGCATGAGTGTGGGTGTAGGCGCGGCGCTTGTCCTGGTGGGGCGTGGGGAGGGAGTGGGACTGCCCCCTGTATGAGTTGGAACAATCTCCGTGTCCGTCGGGTAGGGTGATCCCGTTGGGAGCGGGGGTGTCTCCGTGGCCGCGGGGACGTCCGTTGGGACCTCCGTTGGGACCTCCGTTGGGACCTCCGTGGCGCCACCCACCGGCGTATCGGTCGGATCATCCTGCAGATCCCTTTGCATTGGCAGGACCGTGTCCACTTGATTGAAATGCGCCGTGACAGTGCCGGTCCTGGCATCAATGAGAACGAGCTCATCGATCGGCCCGGCCGTGTTGAGCGGCGTGACATTCATCCGCCAGACCAATTGCGGCGGCAGCTTGCTGTCGGGTTGGAAGATGCCCTCATCGTAGATCCAAAGCGCCGGTGTGGAAGCCTGGAAGTCCGTGGCGGGTCTTTGATAATACTCGGCCACGGCGGCGAGTGCCGATCCCTGAGCAGCAGAGGCGGTAATGGAGGGGTTGGTGGGAAGGGAGAGATTGGGTGAAAGGTCCCCGCTCATGGAATACAGGTCGCCGCTGGAATCCGTGTTGACGATCAGTTCACCCGCCATGATCGGGATGCCTTTGTACACCTGCTGGTAGCGCGTCACGACCCGGCTGCCGCCAGGACGATCGGTGCGCATCAGGCTCAGCTCGCGCCCTGGATCCTGCAGGCCGAACTCTGTGCCATAATGTTGAACCAGGGACATGGCTGGATCGAACGAGCGGGAGGCGCGGCTGGGAAGGAGTTGATTGGAGGCGCTGTAGGGGGCAACCCCCAGAGTCTGGGCGGAGGCGGGCTGGGTGTTGTCACTGCTGAGGAAGCCCAGCTTTCCGGTGTGTGGATTGAGGGCGCGTTTCAGACCATCCCCGCTCTGCTGGCTTGAACTGGCGCTGACCGTATCCGTCCCTGCCAGGGAAAGCGCCATCGAGAATACGGTGGCGATGGAGAACAGAACCTGTGCGAACCTTCTATCCTTCGACATGCATCCTCCGAACGCAGACGGTCTCGATCAAGTGGAACGGGCCGTTATTGATCCAGACCTGGCAACTATTGGAAATGGATTACGTTTCGCGCAGTTGTCGCATCTTTTAGTTCATCACCTCTATGGCTTTGTTCACCGTTTTCCCACAACTGTCCATACAATACGCGATTTTATTATACTAAGGATGTATGGGGGTGCTTCGTTAGGAAAGGCACGTTTCATGCATGTAGATTGTCCTCTTGAAGATGGGGGTCTCAGCGGATGACCACCGAACATCCAGGCGCGCTTCATCGTTGGGGCCAAGCTCAATTCAGCTCCTCTTCGAAATAGACTTCCATGCCTCGGGGCGGATGCCTCCGCGGTCTGAAATTGCCCATTTTTGGGGCCCGGCGCGGTTGGGCTTCCGCCCCTTGCCGCACCGTCCCCATGCCGGGCCGCGAGGAGGGAGGAGCCGGTCGCAGGCAGACGCCGTCCGCTCCATGCAACTGCTGCCGAATGCTTTCATCGCTCACGGCACACTTGCGGCGGCGCTTGATCACCTTGCTCGACAACATTGCCCTCCGACCGGGCTGGGCCGGGCCACGATCGCACGGCGATTTGCCCGGGGCTTCTCGCAGAAGCCATTCGATCTTTGGTGTGATCCCGGCAATCTCCGCTGTCTCACAGCCAGCCTCCGCCATGGGCACGGTTTGAGCGCCGCCGCGCGGGCGGGGCCACTCATCCTGATCATGTATCTCAGTCAGGCGAATCCATCTCCGCCCCCGTGCAATTTTCCTCTTCCATGGCGCTCGCACGGCTCACTTCCGCCTGCAGCTCAAGGCGGACCCAACCGGGATGAAACCATACTGGGGCTCCCTCTGCGCGGTTGGCTTATTCCCCCAAACTCAATCAGCGATTTTCATTTTCCTTTAAGAGCATGTCGCTGCTTTTCACGACCACTTTGCGATAGACTTCCCGCGGTGACATTTGGATCCCCCGCACCTTCAATAATTCCGCGATCGGGATATCAAACAGGCGCTCATTCTCTTGCAGGTACGGTTCGATCAAAGCCCAGTCTGCCTCATCCAGATCTGCAAAGGCGCCGCCGTTGAGTTGATCATCGCTCACAACGCGGTGCGGATCACGGATGAAGATCGCACCTCCGGAGGCAAGCGAAAAGAGGTTGCCGCCCGGATACGGACTGGGCAGTTCCACCAGGCTTCCCGCCTCGGTATACCCTACGCCATTCAAGATCACGAACCCTCCGCCCTTGTGCGGGTCGCCCGCCATGAACGACTCGGCCAGATAATCCAGGCACGTTCCGTTGATCACGGTGCGCGGGCGCCCGACCGCGTTGATGAGCGGGCGTCCCGCCGCGGAACCGAGCACATAGATTTCACCGCCCTTTGCGCCGTACAGGAAGGTCTGCCCGGCATCACCGTGGATGACCAGCTTTCCCTCTTTCATGACCTGTCCGAGTTGGTCCTGCCCGTCACCGTGGATCTGCACTTCTGCGCCATCCAGGCCGGAGGCGGCGTAGTCGCCGACATCGCCATACAGATCAATGTGCACGCCCTGTGTGTTGGGGCCGAGGCCCGCTGCCGCGAAGCGCCCCCCGCGCCAATTATGGATCACGAAGCTCTTCCAACCCAGCCGGTAGGCCTCGACCATGTAACGAGCAACG
Organism: Anaerolineales bacterium; assembly: GCA_035515435.1. Lineage (GTDB taxonomy): Bacteria > Chloroflexota > Anaerolineae > Anaerolineales > Villigracilaceae > Fen-1038. Next base: position 6,615 of record DATJBI010000141.1, on the reverse strand, counting down.
GATCCCTCGCCCTCGGACGAGAATCCGCAGGCATCGATCACGAGCGTTGAATCCTTCAGCACGGGCCGAGACAGCTCACCCCGTGTCTCCCAACTTCGGCGTTCGACCCCCTCGACGCTTTGGCAAAACAAATCATTAAGGCTTTGATCGGCGAGCTCCAGGAGCGAGGCGCGCTTCTTGTTCCCGATGTCCGTGCGGCGGTCACGAAGGAGGGTCAAGGTCTGGCGGGCAAACTGCCATTCTCGCAACCCATGACCGCCAAGATCGGACAGCCACTTAAAGCCCCAGGCCAGTTCATTCCAATCGCGCTCGACCAGTTCTGATCTGATGGATTGCCAGGCCCGCGGCGCGCCCCCGTTGTCATAAGCGCAATTTGCAGAGCGGACCCAGGCCTCGCGAAAATCCTGCGAGGCCCTCCACCGCTCGCGCGCGTGCGGCGCATGAACACGGTCCGGCATCAACCCCACCCTTTCACCAAATTTGTTCGTGCAGGCAAGTTCCCTTGCTCCTGCGCTCTCGCCCGGCAGGGGTGGGGAGATTGTAAAACGGAATGAACCGCCGTCGGTGTGTGAACCGCCGCGCGCCACCCAGTAGGCGTCCGCCAGCGGTTTGAAACGGAAGTCTTCCGCTGAGAGCGAACGCAGGCAGGCGTTGATGGCCTGCCGTTCGGAGGCGATCAGGCCGATCTGGGCGCCCTCATTTTCAAACAGGGCAAAGACCTGCGGCCTCAACATGGAGGTGTCCGTGATGCCGATCAGCTCGAATTTATCCTGCTTGGAGCGCGCCACGATAAAGAACCATGGGCCGTCCGGCGAGCCGTGGATATGAGCACGCTGCACGGCGCGGTAGAGTTCGCGCCGCTCCTGCGGCAGCATGACGAAATCATGCTCGGTGGTTGGAGCCATGGCTTCCAGCGTGATCTCAAGCGGATACTGATAGACCCGATCCCACAGATCGAACAGCTGGACGCCGACTTCCGTATCCGTCAGGAACAACTGGCCGATGTTGCGCTGCCGCAGATACTCGCCCACCGCGTGATAGTTGGCGAAGTCACCGTTGTGGACGAGCGCCTCGTTCAGGCCGATGAAGGGATGCGCGCCGCCCGGATGCCACACGCGCCCCTTGGTCGGGTAACGCTGGTGTGCGATCCAGACATGGGCGGTTTGTTCTTCAAGTTTGTAATAGGCCACGGCCCCTTCCGCATAGCCGACGATCTTTATCACGGAAAGATCCCGCCCGTGGCTCAATACGAAAGCACGTTTTTCGCCCAGGCTGGCATAGAACTTCACGTTGAGTCTGTAGGAGTTCTGATAGACGAATTCATCTTCGAGGCCGCCGCGATCTGCAGCGGAGATGCCGCTGGAGGCCCCGAAGGCGGCCAGGACACCTGGTTTGACGCGTACGAAATATCGCCACACATCCGGCGGGCGAACGTCGAGCCCTCGCACCTGCCGGTGATCCTCGAGATGAGGCAGTGCGTACGATCTGGCGATGTCGAAATTCGGCGTGATGAATTCCGCCTCGACCTCGGCCCGGGCCGATGGATCAAGCAGCGCCACCTGGAGCAGATAATGTGAGCGCAGCGTTTCCGCAGCCACACCGGCCTGCGCGGGATCCAGGCCCACCATCGCGATCCCGCCGCCCTTGCCGTTGCCGCGGTTGTGCATCTGTGTCGAGGCGGTCAGGACATGCCGGCCCGGGATGGGGATGTTGGCCGCCAGTCCCAACACGCCGCACCCGCCCTCTGCGGCGTCCTGGGCGCGGCTGAATTCCGGCGCAAGCGCAAGCAGGGATCGGCGCGATTCCAGGATTTGATCACTCAACGTTTTCATGCGTTCCTCTGAAAGAGCCGCTCATGAATGGCCGACCACCTCGTAATGCACAACCGTCGGCTCCAGTTCGAGCAGAAAGTCCTGGTCCTCGCGATAATATTTCGCGGTGTTTACATCGTCGGGGGCGAAACCCCTGACCGCCTCGAGGCTTTCCCAGAAGGTCAGCGTGATGAAATGCGTGATGTCGCCTGCGGGGCGTTCAAGCACATAGACGCTGAGGTTGCCTTTTGCCGACCGGTAATCAGGAATGGCACGCCCGTTGGTGAATTCCCGGTAGGCCGCGGCTTTGGAGGTGGGCACTCTGCCGTGCCAGATTCTAACGATCATCGGGCTGCTCCAAATATATGAGAAGATCGCTCCGGCCCCGCAATTCACGCACGGACTTCATCCCCAGTGTTTTCAGGATGCCCCCCAGCTGCCAGAGCCAGCTCCTGTACAAATTTACGATGCGTCCGGTTGCCTCAAGTGAGTTGACCTTTTTGGCCTGTTCCGGGTCCGTCGTGGTGATGCCGAACGGACACCCCAAACCCTTCTCACACTGCGCGGTGCGGACGCAGCCGATCGCGACCAGTTCCGCAGTGCCCAGGACCGCCCCATCCGCACCGAGGGCGACCGCCTTCGCCACATCCCAGGCGGAACGCAAACCGCCCGAGGCCATCAAGGTGATCTGATCGCGTATGCCTTCCGAGACCAGGAAGCGATGAACCTTGGGTATGGCATATTCGATGGGCATGGCGATGTTCTTCTTGGAGATCTCCGGCGCGGCGCCTGTCCCGCCGTAGGCGCCGTCCAGGTGAATGATGTGCGCGCCCGCATAATAAGACCCGACGGCCACCATGTCCACATCGGTGGGCGTGGAGACCTTTACGGAGATCAACGCCTTCTCGTTGACCTGCTTGAGCCAGTCCACGTGCTTCTTATGATCCTCGACGGAATACACGCTGTGGAAGGGAAACGGCGAAAAGAGCGACGTGCCCTGCACCGCCTCGCGCAGGCGCGCGACCGACTCGGTATTCTTATTTCCAAGCAGGTGTCCGCCCAGGCCGGGCTTGGCGCCCTGTGCGTATTTGATCTCGACCAGGCGCGCCCTTCGAATGGTTTCCTCGCGCACGCCGAACAGGCCGGTCGCAACCTGGGTGATCACATGATCGCCGTATTCAGCCAGCTCACGCGGATATCCGCCCTCGCCCGTTGAAATGAATGTGCCCAGCTCCTGTGCGGCGCGGGCGCGCCCCAGCATCACCGGCAGCCCGATCGAGCCGTACGACATCCCTGCGCCGTACCAGGGCAGGGGCAGGACAATTTCTGCTCTGCCATCCGACCGGCGGTTGAGCCTCAGGGAAAGATCAAAATCCCCTGGGTCCGCGATCGGGGGAGCGGCCGGATCCATCTCTAATTCGAAGGCGAAGGCCAGGCGGTCAAATCCGCCGTCCGATGCACCGAAGCGGTACTCCCATTCCGATCCGATGGGCGGGCGGCCTGTGCGGGCCTGCTGCTGGGTTGCCAGCAGCAGGGATTGCGGCCAGCGGAAATCACCCTCGGCTCCCGGCTGGATCTTGAGCCGGGGCAGGGCAGAGAGGGCCCGCCTTCCGCCGAGGCCTTCTTTAAATAGGGCGTTCTCGGTCCTGTACCAGATCGTGCGGCCGATCTCCCCGCGCAGGCGGCGGATCTCGCGCAGGCCCATGGCGCCGAGCGCCTCCAGTATCTGGTCGCGCCAGGCGTTCATCAGGTTAACGAGCCGCTGGGCGCCCCACTCCGCGTCGATCTCTTCGCTTTCGACGTGGCACTTGCCCTTATCTGCCCAAAGCGAGCAGCCCCACGCGATCTGCATGGCAAAATCAATCGCGACCGCGTCGGCTCCACAGGCGATCGCTTTGACAATATGTTCGGCCGCGCCGATGCCGCCCGACACGATCAGCGTGACGCGATCGCGCAGCGCGGCCTTCACAAGCTCCGTATGCACGGCTCTCAGCGAGTCGGGGATCGGGAGACCGGCCGCATCGCGCCCGATCTCATCGGCCGTCAGGTGAATGACGGTGATGCCCGATTTTGCCCAGGCGGTAACCAGGTCCGGGGCCCGGGGCCCCAGCGGAGTTCGCAGGGCGATCAGGGCTTCGGGGAATTGTGCTGCGGCTTTGTCGCGCAGCGCGGAGATCGTCGCGGGGTCGGTCGTGGCGGCGGGATCGATCTCGATCAAACGCGGCGAGAGATCGAACTTGCGATCCAGCTCGTCCGCACCCAGCAGCAGCCCGAGGCTGGAGGGTTCAAGATCGGCTTTGTAATCGGCGGGAGTGATCAGTGCGAACGTGCCAAGCCTTTTGGCGGCCGACGCCGCAGCTTTGAGCGCGCCGCGTCCGGGCAGCGGGCCCGGCAGCGGATCGAACAGCACCGGAATGGGCAGGCTCAGGCAGGCGGGCAGGCATGAAATTAAATTTCCATCTTTATCGAAGGTCAGATGGTCCAACCCGCCGCCGACGTCGACCTGCGTCGAAATATATTCGCGGCCGTGGATGCCGTCCCGCGTCGGGCGCACGATCTCGGACATGTCGAGCCACAAGCCATCAAAGCCGTCTGCGGCAAACTTGCCGCCGAAACCGGCGCCGGAGATGGGGATGCGCCCCGTCTCGGCCTGATACCAGGTCTGCGTGATGATCTCTGCCGTCCAATAATCGTCCCCGCGTTGAGAACGTCCCTCGAAGACCTGGTGGCCGTACTTGACATACGTATCGCCCTCCACGATCGCAAATTCGGCCGGATAGCCTCCGGGCGGCGGCGGTGCAGCGGACGTGTCAACATGGTACCGACTTGAACTCATTCTTCCTCCGGAAACAAAAACAGACATGCCGGGCATGTCTGTAAGTGTGAGTTGAGATCAAAAGACAGCCCTTCCAAACGCAATCAGATGGATCCCATCTGGGTCACTGCGCCCGTTTTGTGCCCCACGTTGCCATGGGGTGTTGGCGGCGAGCAACAGAGTTTTTTTTAAGAACCCGGTCACTCCTTACGCTTGCGTGGAAGGGAGAAGAGAGCCTGTGAAAGGCTCTGGAGGCATCCGCTGATCAATCCGATTTTCTCCGCTCGGCTTCGGCCTCCCTTCAGGGATGGCCAAAGTGAGGGATTAACACATCTCTCGCGAAATGGAACCTCCACCTCGTAGCCCTGCGTACGGCTGCAGGGCTCAGCCGCTGATTCTCCGCTATATGGTTTTTGATCGCGTGTTATTGTACTTGTCGGCTCTGGACTCGTCAAGCGGAACCCTGCGCCGAGGGCCCGCCGTTCGAATGATCGAGGGCTCGCAGGCTCGATCCTGCCGCGAAGCCGCGGCCCGGGCGGAGCGCTCCGCTGCTCCCCTGAAAACGCCCCGCAGACGATGTCCGCCCTGAGCACGGGTTCGAAGGCCCGGGCCCTTGACAAATAGACATTTATCTATATAATTACGAATAGAAGATCATCTATATGAAATTTGACCCCGTGCTCTTTTCGAAAGCCATTGCCGATGGGACCCGCCAGAAGATCATGGAGATGCTGTGCTGCAACTGGCTGTCGGTCAACGAAGTGGTTGCCAGGCTCGACGTGTCGCAGCCGACCGTGTCGCATCACCTGGCGATCCTGCGCGAGGCGGGGCTCGTGAATGTGCGGGAGGAGGGCAAACAGACCTTCTATACCCTGAACCAGGAGAACATCTCGTTCTGCTGCGGGCAGTTAATGGTCAGGTTCGCACCGGACGACAAGACCACGCTGGCGATCCACAAGGTCAATACGCGCTGATATTTTTTTGCGTTGTTTCATAGATAAACGTCTATATAAAAGGAGAATTGAACATGGCTCAAACATCCAATACCATTCACGAGACGGTCCGCGAACGCTATGCGGCAAAGGCGAAATCCTCCTCCTCCTGCTGCGATTCCTCCGACTGCTGTCAGACACCTGGTAGCAAGCTCTATCCAAAGGAACTGCTGGAGGCTCTCCCGGAGGATATTTCTGATTTCTCGTTGGGATGCGGGAACCCGATCGCAATCGCAAGCCTGCATCAAGGCGAAACCGTCCTGGACCTGGGCTCGGGCGGCGGACTGGATTGTTTCCTGGCCGCCAGACAGGTCGGCGAAAGGGGGCACGTCATCGGCGTGGATATGACGCCTGAGATGATCGAACGCGCCCGCGAGAACGCCCGCCGCATGAGCATGGTCAATGTGGAATTCCGCCAGGGGTATCTTGAAGAAATGCCGGTGGAGGACAACAGCATCGATGTGGTCATTTCCAATTGTGTCATCAATTTAACGCCCGATAAGTTCAAAGTATTCCGTGAGATCTTCCGTGTGCTCAAAGCGGGCAGGCGCCTCGCCATTTCCGATGTTGTTTCCAACGGCCCGCTGCCCCAGGCCTTGAAGGAGAATGTGGAAGCGTGGGGAGACTGTCTGGGCGGTGCATTGGAGATCAAGGAGTACACCCGGGGTTTGGAGGAGGCAGGCTTTGAAAACATCAAGATCGAGCCGAAGGACGCGGGGGGAACCATCCTATCCAAAATGCCGGTCGGCGTTCCGTTCTCGGCCCTGATCACGGCCACCAAACCGGTTTGAGGCTTCGTCCTTTGTTCCACCCCGGAATTCCCTGCCGTGCGTTGGCCGTTCAGGGTTCCGGAAAATGGTGGACAAAGGTTCGATTTCGAAAGGTCTGCATGGGCATGCAACGGGTCTTGTTTCTTTGCACCGGCAATTCCGCACGCAGCCAGATGGCCGAAGCTTTTCTTTGCAAGTTAGGCGCAGGACGTTTTGAGGCACACAGC
>DATJBI010000140.1:0-2018 GCA_035515435.1 Anaerolineales bacterium | reverse complement strand
GCGCCCAGCAGGAGCACTTGGGAGAATCCGCCGGATGCGGCGCGTGCGAACACGGCATCGATGTAACGGGTCCTGGCGATGACCCATTCGTAGATACCAACGGGGCCGATCAACCTGATCAACAGCTTCCTGGCCGGCGGGAATCGGAAGAGCAGCTGAAGCTTGCGGGGAAGGAGCATCTTCGCCACCCAGTCATCGCTCCTGTAAAGGGGATTCGACTCCATCGACGATGCCGCGCGCAAGCCACAGGTGATGTCCGCGGTCCTGGATGCCGTGGTCTCGATTCTTCTTTCTGACATGGTTTCCTTCCCTGGCGGGCTGTGTAAGAGGATTCAAGGCTCGGGCCAGCCCTGAGATCGCTTCCAAGGTTTGAGACGGGGGAGCCAGCGCGGGACGTTGCGGCAGTAATCACTGTAATCGCGGTTGAACTTCTGGCGCAGCGTCGGCTCTTCATAGAAATACACAAACAAATGTGTGAGCCCGGCGAAGCAGGCGATGTAGATGACTGTGTTCCACCCCACTCCGAACAGGGCCCACTGCCCGACGAGAATCAGGAATGCTCCCCAATACATCGGATTGCGCACATAGCGATAGAGGCCTTTGATCACAAGGGTACGCGGCGGGTCAAACGGGGCGGGGGTGCCGAGTCCAGTCCACGCAAAGGCGAAAATGCAATACAGGCTAAGGCAGGCACCACAGACGAGCGGCACGATGCCCAAAAATCTCCAGTCCGGTTGCGGACTCGAGACCCAACGGAAAATGCCAATGGCCCAAGGGAGATAGATCAACACGCCGGCGATGAAAAGCGAGGCAAATATCACGGTGCGCACTAAAGCAAAGACTTGGAAGGCACGCGAATTCATACGCCATTATCTCTGAAAGCATAAGAGCGAAAAAGAAATGATTATTGAGAGCTATCACGCGTGCACCTGGCAATTCCATCGTGAGGCGAAACTGCTTGTTATATAATGCGAAACGATGAGCGAACCAAAACGTCGGCGATCGGGCATACTGGTCCTGCATAAGATGCTGGACATTCTGGAAACCATCCGCGAAAGCCGTTCGGGCCTGGGGCTTTCCGATCTGACGCGTGCCGTGGGCCTGCCCAAGCCCACCGCGTACCGCATTGTGGCGACCATGGAGGCGCGCGGATATCTGTCGCGCCAAGGGTCCGGGCGCTACCAGATGACCCGGAAGTTCTTCGACCTGCAACAGAATGAATCGGCCGAGCAGGCGCTGATGCGCACGGCGCCGCCGGTGATGGAGCGTCTGGTGGGATTGTGCCGGGAAACCGTGAACCTGGGCATTCTGGACGCCGCGGAAGTCGTGGTCGTCAGCACCCTCGAGAGCCCGCAGTCGATCCGCATGACTTCGAAAGTAGGGAATCGCCGCTATCTGCACTCCACCGCCCTGGGGAAAGTGCTGCTGAGCGGACTGGCGGACAAAGAAGTGGATCGTCTGATCCGGATCCAGGGACTGCCCAAGCTCATGCCCCGGACTCTGGTTACGCGCCCGGCTCTGGCGGCGGAACTCGAGCTGGTACGCAAGCAGGGCTTCGCCATCGACAACGAGGAGAACGAGCCGGGCGGCCGCTGCCTGGCGGCGCCCATTGTGGGCCAGGATGGGCGGATCGTGGCGGCCCTGAGCATTTCCGCGCCCATCTTCCGCATGGACATGGCGCGGGCGCGCAGCCTGGCCGGTGAGCTGATCGCTTCGTGCCGCGCCATTTCTCGCGGGCTGACCAGCGTGCCGGAACCGTCGGTCCCGGAACGGGCGCCGGAGCGAAAGTTCCGACGCACGGCAACGAAAACCGATCTGCAGCCCTCGAGTTCTCGCGCTTTGTGAAGGCAGCCTGTAAGAGTTTAAAAAACAAAAACGGACAGGATCACAGGATTAATGGGATGCCGTGTCATGCGCCTCTTATCCTGTCAATCCTGCGATCTTGTTTGCGTTTGTTTTTTAGCTTGAGGGAGATGAGTCATGAAGAGAGTTCTATTCGTTTTTTCCGCCATTTTGCT
>DATJBI010000139.1:0-4333 GCA_035515435.1 Anaerolineales bacterium | reverse complement strand
GAATGATCGGATGGCGGATCTCGGCGACGGACTGCACGTGCTCGCTCTTGGAATATTTGATGATGAATTCCTGCTCGAAGGTATCGTGCAGGGTTATATACACGTACTTGTCGATGGCGGCGGAGATGACAAAACCGGAGTATTCCCGGTAGTAGGACGGAAGATCGGTGCCCCCTCCTCCGAGCGAGATGCGCATGGGGCTGCGAGTGATGATCATAAATAGTCTTGGCGAACGGGGCCCGAACGGAGCAGGGCCGATTTATCAAGGCAAGTGCCATGCCAAATCTCGCGGCGGAATGACTATCCGGCGCCGGTGAGCCGGAACAGGCGAAATTATCGGGTGGTTTTCCAAATTTGGCGATCGCTGTTTGGTACGTTCGATTGAGGCGGGAGAGGTCGCGCGTTGACATACATCCAACCATTCACATTTCTGTTTTTGTCAATCATTGCCGCGGGCCTGTACGGTCTCCGTAAGTGCTGGAAAACGGTTTCCTGGCGGGTGACTCTCTGCGGGTTTCTGGGGCTGGTGGCGCTAACGTGGCCGCCCGTGTCCGCGATTCTGGCGTGGCCCCTGGTGGGGCGGTACGCTAGAGAGATTCGTCCGGCAGGCGATGCGGAAGCCATCGTGGTGCTTGCCGGCGCTGTGAATTATCCAACTCCAAACCGGCCCTACGCGCTCGTGGGCCGCGACACGTACCGGCGGATCATGCACGCGGCATGGCTGTATCAAAACTGGAAACAGATACCAGTGCTGGCCAGCGGAGGGCCGGAAGCGAAGGGCGCCGAGGCGGCATCCATGGTCATGCGGCGGATGTTGGAGAAAGAGGGGGTGCCCGCCTCGAAAATCTGGACCGAGGAGCAATCGCGATCGACGTACGAGAACGCGTTGTACAGCGCCCGGCTGCTTCGCCGGCAGGGCATTCACCAGATCGCCCTGGTTGTGGAGGCGGACAGTATGTTACGCGCCGAGCTGTGCTTCCGGAAGCAGGGCCTGGGCGTGACGCCGGCTGCCTGTCTGTTTCGCGATGATCCATTCGGGTGGTCTTCCATGCTGCCGACGTGGGAGGGAATCTACCGCCAGGAGCTTTTGATGCACGAAGGGCTGGGGCTGCTGTGGTACCGGTTGAAGGGGCGGATTTGAAAAGGATGCTGGTCCTGGATCGGCAGACTTCGTCGTGGTGCATGGGAGATGTGGTCGCAAATTGGGACCTCAAAGAACACTGGATATGAAGACATAAAGGATTTCTCGTTCTGCCCCGGAAGCCGCCTGTCGACGCGGAAACGTATGCTTCCGCGGGTCACTATCGAGCAAACTGACGCCATGCAGCCCAGCAGATGCCGAGCATGCGGAGCCCGTTTCTGAATACGCGGGTCATCTTGGTCACACCGTAGATGCGCTCCTGGTAATGGACAGGCACTTCCACAATTTCCAGGTGCAGCTTGCTCGCGCCGAAGAGGAGTTCGTAGTCCCCCCAGAGGTCCCTCAGTCCCCATCCCCCCAGGTTGGCTTTCAAGCGTTTCCAATCCTGGCGCCAGAGCACTTTGGTTCCGCAGAGAGTGTCCTTGATCCTCTGGCGGAGGAGGAACGAGAACACCTTGCCGAAAAGTTTATTGCCGATCCGGTTGGCAAATTTCATGGCCGCTTTGGGAACCGGATAGACGAGCCTGCTGCCATTGATGAACTCGCCCGTACCACGCACAATGGCTCGGAAAAAGTAAGGCAATTCTTCGGGCATGACGGTCAAGTCCGCATCCAGGATCATCAGCACGTCTCCCTGGGCGGCATCGAAGCAAGTCCAGACGTTTTCCGCTTTGCAGATGCCGGGACCGTTGATCAGCCGGATGTTCTTTTCCGGATAGAGGGCTTGCATGCGGCGCACCTCGTCGGCGGTCCCGTCGGTAGACTTGTCGTCGCCAAAGAGGATCTCGGTTTGCTTCCCCATGACGGGGATCCGCTCGACGGCGGCCTGGATGTTTCCCTGCTCATTGCGGCACGGAACCACAACGGAAACGGAAACATCTTCCTCGGCTTTTTGAGGCGGCATCGGCCGGGCCACCAAAACTTCCATGAGACAAAGCCGTCGCAGGCCCGGCAATTGGGCCAGGACGTCATTCAGGAGCCACGAAAGGCCTGGAATCCATTTCGGAAACAGCAAGAGACGGTGGGTGCGAATCGTCCGAAAACCGGCCAGATCCAGAAGTCCACGCAAGTCCTGCTCATTCACCCAATTTGGCTCGACGAATGGTGCGCGGAGTCCAACCTTGCTGGCCCACTCTAAAAGGGGTTGCCATAACGGGTTATAGTTAACCACTACAAGCCGCGCCTGGTCGGTGCAAAGCCGCCTTACCCGCTCCAACGCGCTCTGAATGTCAACCGTGTCGAAGATATGGCTGAAGATGACATAATCAAACTGCCGATCCAGGTGCAGCTCCTCCGGAACAGCCTTCAGGAAGCAGAGATTCGGATAGTTCTCGCGCGCAATGGAAACCAGCGTTTCGGAGATCTCGACACCCACCGCATCGGAGGGTTCTACAGCGGCCAGAAGATGCCCGGTCTGACACCGCACCTCCAGGACGCGCTTCCCGGGTTCAATGATGAATCGGAGCAGGCCTTTCAGCTTGTCGTAGAAATAGCGGTTGGCCCGAATCCAAGCATCACGGTTAGGCGCGATGCTGTCTTGAAAGCGCTGTTTGTTTTCCCGGCTGCTGTCGAGGGCTTGAAGGCCCCAAACCTCGGGGGATGCAGGCTGTGCGGATGTGCTCATGGCCGCTCTGAGTGCATGTATGCTGCCGGCTGATGCATGTGTTGGGCCACATTTGCAGTTGGGCTCTTGGCCCATGAGATGTTGAAATCGTGCGCTACGGCAGCCCCGTAATTCATTTCGGCAGCCCTGCCACGTTCCAAAAAACCGTCGAAAGTCAGACCAATTGGGACTTAAGCAGGTTCACCCACCGGGCCCGGCCGCTGGAATTCCAGTTTGGACAGGCTCAAATGATAAATCGAGCCGCCGTTTTCGGGCGAAAGCCAACGGGGAGAAGAAGTTTCCCGGAAGGCGAAGAGTTTGGATGTTTCGGCCAGCCAGCGGAGCAATTAGGCTTCTATCCCACAGAATCTCCAGCATTTATTTCGCTGGCCTCAGAAATGCCTTTTTCAGCCCCGAACCGAAAGAATCGGGGACAACTTTACAATGCAGCGATGGCTCATCCGGAATGTCTTGTTTCGTCTCCATGAGGCCCTGAAGGGTCACGAAACATATCCGATTCTCCGCCAAATGGAAGCGGCCGACAGGATGACCGCCGCCGAATTGAAGGAGTTTTCTGCTGCAAGGCTGCGCGATCTCATCCAATATTCATATGCTCATGTGCCTTACATCAGGGCGCGCATGGAGCAGTGCGGAGTAGATCCCGGGCAGATCCAGTCGGTGGAGGATCTGCCGCGGCTTCCGGTGATGACGAAGGCGGATATGCGCGCCAATCGGGCGCAATTGCGGTCGGTCATTGCGAAGAAGCTCGTGCCGTATTCCACCACCGGGTCGACTGGAGAACCCCTGCTGTTCGATCTCTCCAAGCAGCGGATTGCTTCGCGGGTAGCCTGCCGGCAGCGGGTTACCGGATGGTGGGGGCTGTCGGTAGGCGATCCGGAAATCGTGCTGTGGGGCTCGCCGGTAGAATTGACGCGCCAGGATTGGGTGCGATCGGTTCGGGACCGGTTTTTGTCTACCGAGCTCCTATCGGCATTCGAGATGAGCGAGGCAGTGATGGATCGCTATCTCGACATCATGCTCAGGAAACGCTGCAAACATATTTTTGCCTATCCGAGCTCGATATATTTACTTTGCCTCCACGCCCGAAAACGGCAAAGGGATTTGCGTCCGATTGGAACCAAGGTTGTATTTACGACGGGCGAAATTCTCTGGCCGCATCAACGAGAGGTCATCACGGAAACGTTGCAGTGCCCGGTCGCCGATGGCTACGGCGGGCGGGACAGCGGCTTCATTTCGCACGAATGTCCTCAGGGCGGCATGCACATCCTCTCGGACGCGATCCTCGTAGAGATAGTGAACGGTAGTGGACGGCCGCTGCCGCCGGGCGAATCCGGGGAGATTGTCGCGACCGACCTGTATTCCCATGAAGTGCCGTTTATCCGGTATGCCACGGGCGACAGAGGCGCGCTTTCCTCACAGCCCTGCCGTTGCGGACGCGCATTGCCGCTGCTGGAGAAACTGGACGGGCGGGCCATGGATTTCTTTCTGGCGGCGGATGGAAGGACGATCCCCGGAGGATCGGTCTTCTACGCATTTTACGGAATCGACGGAATCGACCAGTTCCGGGT
>DATJBI010000138.1:0-10210 GCA_035515435.1 Anaerolineales bacterium | reverse complement strand
CAGCACTTGCAGCAGGGAGCAATGAGGAAATCCAAAATCACAGACCCACGTTAAAGATATGTAGCTATGAATTGGCCGCATCATCCTTTCTTCTCAAAGTACTTTACACCCTCTATATCTTTGAAGTGAGCATCCTGAGTCCATACAACCGCATCGTTGGCACGCCCCGTGGCCAGGATGATGCTGCCTGCCATTGCCAGCTTCAACTCAACTGAAATCTGTGCGGCTTCAATGGCAATCTGACGATCCATCTCCATCTGGCGCCCATAGGACATGATCCCAATTGCCTGCAAAGCCTCTTCCTCTTCCAGGTCCAGGAGAAGGCGCTTGAATACTTCATAACCGCAAATGGAAGGCACCAATAAATTCTCCAAATCTTGAATCGGCTGGACGAAAAATTTGGAATTGGTGCCCTTCGTAAAATATTCAACCCAGCCGGACGAATCAACAATGTTCATCACCGCCCCTCATCCACTTCCTCGCGGAGGTGTTTGGCGTTTATTCCCTTGAACATTCCCAAAGCATCTTTGATAGGCGGCACAATGACTAACCGGATGCTCTTTTGATAAGGGATGAAGATGATCTTCTGCCCTGGTTTCAGATTGAATTGCTTCCGCACTTCGAGTGGAATCACGATCTGATATTTGGACGAAATAGTGGTCAGGGCTTGCATTTTTACTACTCCTTTATCTAATATAAAACGTAAAACAATTATATCACAGTGCACTTTTTAAGAATCTGCTCCCCGTTCACCAATCCTGATAGATAGCGATGAGATGCTTTTGATTCTCTCAATTGGTTGTGCTGACTTGGTCTAAAAGGCTTATCAAGTTTTTGGGTGAGGATTAATGAAAATATTTAAAGGCAATTTCAATGCATCCAGTAAATCTATGAGGCAATCCGGATATTGTTTTGTTTGCCGGATAAGCACCGATCCAAACGGACAACGGCAAAAGGGGATAGGGCAACTATATAAGGTCGTCAATCAAGTTCCCGGTATTTCAAACTCTATACCGTGTGGACACAGTGGACACTCTTCAACTTGACGCTGAAAATCTTGTTCTCTATAATGATTCACCCATCACAGACAGCACCTTCTTAACGGTCAAATAGCACAGTCATCCAGGCTCATTCCTCCGGATTTGGCCTCCACGATTGCATGGAGCTATGCAAATGGCTAAAAGAAGAGGAAACCATGAAGGCACGCTCTATCAGCGATAAGATGAACTTTGGTGTGCACAAGTCAGCCTGAACGGAAGACGAGTCACGATATGTGGAAAAAACCAAAGACAATGCCGTGAATGGATTAAGGCAGCCATGGAAATCCTTTGAAGTTTTTTGATCTCCAGGCGCAAAGCCGCGGTAGGCTTTCGTCGGACAAAAGTAGTGTCATGCCGAAGACAATGAGAATGGTGGTAAGAAAGAAAAATGCGATCTCTTCGATGGGCAGAATTCCAAAGAAGAGAATGCCGATGGTCTGGGCAGGAGAAATTGACCATGTCGTGGCTCTGAGAGCAACAAGATCTGTCAACGAAAGATAGGCGACGGGAACGAGGATCGCCAATGAAACGAGCTTGCGGTGATGCCAGAGAATGTCTGCGCCGAAGAGCATTTGCGGAAGCATTGCGGGCAATGCCCAGAAAAGGGTGATCGATAGATACGTCAGGTGTTTGTTTCCATAAAAGAATAGAAACGTGAAAACCATCCAAAGGATAAGTGTCGCGACAAATGCGATAAGCCGGATGGCTTTGGCCGGTCTGAAGTCTTTCGACTCAGAGAACCTTTTGGATGTGAGATGCCACCATAAACCGGCAAGGATGGTTTGCAGTATGAAGAATGAATACTCCTCGATCGGCACCTGACCAAACACAATTCCTGTTACGAGTTTTGGATTATAAAACCAGACGTGTGTTGCGACGAGAAAGTTATCCCAGGGCGTGGTGTACACCAACGCAAGAATCACATGGATGAGAACCGCTGTCCAAAATGGCCTGCCGGCGCTCCGCCCTGTGAGGAGGAACAGGATCAAGATGGGGATGAAGATGAAACTGAGAAGAAATCCAGAATAGGTCATGACTTAACTGAATGCAGCTCGCGCTTAAAAAGCGGCCTGCGCTGAATCTTCACCAGTACTCCGGGACGCGGCTCGAGCGTAGCGCCCATATGAGCGCGGATTCGACCGGCATTCATGAACTCAAAGGAGAAATTCCTTAACAGGCGGGCGATTACCAATCTCGCTTCGGCTTGACCGAACGCCGAGCCAACGCAGGCACGCGGACCTCCACCGAAGGGAACATATGCAAACGGCGGCTTCTTGCTTCCGTGAGAAAAACGCTCCGGGCAGAACTGGTCGGCGTTTTCCCAGATGGCGGGATCGCGATGCGTGAGATAGATGGAATAGAACATTCTGCTGCCCGCCAGAATGCTGCCCTCGGGAAATTCCAAATCTGCCGCGACGATGCGATTGCCGATGTGAATCGGTGGATATAATCGCAGGCTTTCTTTGATGACCTGATCGAGCAATGGAGATTTTTCGAGCGCGTCAAGCTCTTGAACAAGCCGCGCGTAAACGTCGGAATGCTGCCCCAATAGTGCGAATGTCCACGCCAGCAGGGCGGTGGATGTATCGTGTCCAGCGATGAGCATGGTCAGCATTTGGTCGCGAATGAGGTTGTCGTCGAGACCGGCGTCGATCAAATGCTGAAGCAAGTCCGGTTTGGCCGGAGCCCCTCGACGGTCCCGGATGATGCCGCAAAGATACTCATCGAGTTGCTGCAGATGCTTGCGATATCCGGGTCGCGGAATCTTCCTCCAGAAAATCCACGGCCCCGGTGAAATGAATTCGACGGCTTTCAAAATCGGAGTCCAGGTGTGGGGCAGGTCGTTCCAGGCGTCCACGCTGAACAAGGCGTTCATGATGATCAGTAAGGCGATCTTGCGCCCCTCAACGAGCATGTCTATCGTTTCATCATCACGCCATTGCGCTGTGACGCGTTCGGTTTGGGCAAGCATCATTTCCGCGTAATCGGGAACTTTGCCCGGATGCAGCGCCGGTTCCATCAGTTCGCGATAACGGTCGTGTTCTCTGCCGTCCACGATCAGCACGCCCCGGCGGAGTACGTCGGTGACCGGATCCGGGTTGCGCCACAAGACTTTTTGGCGTTCGGTGACCAATACTTTGCGATTGGCTTCTGGACCAAAAACAACATACGGACGAAACATCGGCAGGGGAATCTGGAAGAATCGTCCGATGTGCTTTGCCATGACTTTCAGCGGACCGAGCGGCGAACCTTCCTTGAAGTAGGCGCGCAGCGCGGCAAGGCCAAGTTGGGGCGTTATCCGCTCATTCATTGAACTCGGCCGTCTTTGTAGTTTCTTTTGATGCTTGATACGCTTTCAACGTACATACCATATTTCTCCCGATGATTGGACGTGCGGCGCAGCCTTCCGCCTCGATCCCTTTTTCCCACGGTGCATGAATCACTCTTGAATCCAAATCACGGAATTCGGGAATCCACTTGCGGATGGTTTCGCCGTTCGGATCGAATTGAAGCGCTTGCAAAACCGGATTCAAGATTCGCGAGTGCTCCGCGCCGTGAAGCGCAGGCTTATCTGTCAGCCGCAGGTCGCGGCCCGTCCACCCAAGCGAAGTCATCCAACTTCATTCTTAAGTTCCGCGCGTTTGCGGCGATATTCAATGATCGGCAGATCGCCCTGGATGAGCGTTTCTCCGATCTTCAGACCACTCGGTTGGGGTTGGTGCGTGACCACTATGCGCCGGTCTTCATGCGCAATGTAGATATTGGAAGGCATCGCGAGCTTGGCGGCAAGTTTTCCAAAAACGTGCCCGCGCAGGAAGCGCTGGTAAAAGCGGAGATAAAGCAGGGTGTGCGACTCATCCACAGGCACAAACGCAGCCACGACGCGTACATCGCCGCTGATATAGTTTTGCCACAAGTTGGGGAAGATGAATTCCAAATGCACGCTGCGCGCTTCCTCAGGCCGGATGTCACTTGGCTTGCGCGGCGGGCGCCCGTCGTCCACGCGGTTGAACACATAAGTGTAGAGCATCCTATCGCCGTGCCATTCCACCAGCGGACCATCCACGACCGTGCGATTTCCGCGTCCGATGGTATGGCGATGGACAAATGGCAGATGAACGACATCCAATTGGTTTTCAATCACGCGCGAGTAATGTGCATCCCACGGATCATGGGCGGAGGCATGTTGAAAAGTTTCGTCAATATTGTCGAAGAACGTCGGCGGTTGCGGATTGCCCTGCAGCGTTTCGCCCCACCAGACCCAGATGTAACCATGCGCCTCATAGGTCGGATAGGTTTGCAGGTGCATCGCAGCAGGGATCACACCGCCGCGTCCGTTCGCGGGGATATGCACGCAAGTACCGTTTGCATCGTATTCGAAGCCATGGAAGGGACATTGGAGACGATTTTCCACAATGCAGCCCAAACTGAGCCGCACGCCGCGGTGCGGGCATTTATCCAGCGCACAATAAACTCTGCCGCGGACATCC
This sequence comes from Anaerolineales bacterium, assembly GCA_035515435.1. Classification (GTDB taxonomy): domain Bacteria; phylum Chloroflexota; class Anaerolineae; order Anaerolineales; family Villigracilaceae; genus Fen-1038. The sequence continues at coordinate 5,679 of DATJBI010000138.1, read as the reverse complement.
CGCCAGAACACCATTCTTTCGCCCATGCGTATCAGGCCGATGGGATTATGACTGACTTCATCCGATTCGAGCAAAACGTACCACTGATTGCGTATCATTTGATTCCTTCGTTTCAATCGTTGGTCCCGAAGCTGGACCAGGGCAAAATTGGGCGTCGTCCGCAGCGATCGGACATGCATCCCAATCGCGCTGCGCCGATCCATTGCGCAGCGGCATAGGATGCGACGAATATACCTGTCACGAACGCGTGGGCGTGGAATGCTTCCGCAGAATAGGGCAGGAGCGGCAGGATCAAACTGAAACCGAGCAGGTCGATCAAAACGACCAAGAGCATGGATGACAGGAGTTTCTTGTTCACGGCATTTTAGATTTTCGGTTTGTATGATTCTTCAAAGTGCAATTGATATTCAGGAGTCTTGCCGGTCTTCATGATGTTTTCCCAAGTCACGCGCAGCAGACCGAGCATCGGCGTCCATGGTTTCATCACGTGAACTTCAACGAATTCCTTCTTGTTGGTCGCAATGGCAATGACCAACGCCCTGGCGGCCACCTCCGGCGGCTTGACCAGGAGGCGCAGGACAAAATCGAAATTCTTCATACGTTCTTTGCCGCGCTCGCCAAACACGACCGGATTCACAAGCATGTCGGTCGCCATCATTCCGGGACTGAACGCGATGATTTCTACGCCCGTGCCTTTCATCTCCTTTGCCAGCGTGCGGGTGAAAGATGTGATCCAGGCCTTGCTGGCCGCGTACATGCCCATTGGTGAGGCGGCTTTTCCGTTTGAGCCTGCGCCATATAGGTTGATCAATGTGCCTTCTTTGCGTTCGAGCATGAAGTGCAAGGCGGCTTGTGCTCCATAAAAAGTTCCCATGCCGTTGGACAGGAACATATCGACAACTTTTTCGGGAGGAATATCGAGCGTGATGCCGCTTCCGGCAGAATAACCGGCGTTGTTGATCCACACGTCGATGCGGCCAAATTTCTCAATGGTTTGACGCGCCAGGGCGTAGACCTGTTCTGCTTCGCGGACATCGCAGTTCCAGCCGGTCACGTTTCCGAATTCAGAAAGCGATTGGATCGCCTGATCCAACGCGCCTTGCGATCTTCCTGAAACGACGGCGGTCGCGCCTGCCTTGAGCAGTTCCTTCGCCGCGACAAAACCGAATCCGCGTGTCGAGCCGGTGATGACGATGACTTTATCTTTCAATTCATTTGGCATAGCGGTGCTTTCTTATTTGTATTTATTAAACCATTCTGTGATCGGCTGGCCCGCGCCATGGATCTGCTGGGAAACCGCCTGCGCGTACAATTGCATAAATCCGCCCAGCGACTGTTCGGGAATATTGCTGGATTGCAAGAGAGACTTGACCCAATCAATCTCGGCATCGACCAGGGAAAGGTCGCCAAGCTGCAGACCAGCGATGATATTGTCTCCGAGAAACTGCATCGAAGTTTCGAGGGCAGTGATCTTGAGCCTTCTTTCGTGGATGGAGTGCATCAGCCCGACCTCGATTTGCTGACGGTGTGATTTAAAATATCCCAGCGCCTGGCCGCATTCCTGCGAAGGCGCTTCACTAGCTCGACTTTTGGTGGGTCTTGCCAAATGTGCCTGGATCTCGTCCATGGCGGTGTCCAGCGCCGTGCCGAGAAAATGTCCATCGGTCCTGCGAATCAGCGCGGGTTGTAGGTTGTAGATCCGCCCGCCGAAACCAACTTGTGAATCATGGGCGCTCAAGGCGTGCGCGATCTGCTGAAGCGAGGCGGCAGTGATGAGCTGTTGCGCAACGAGCACCGTCAAGTCGGCGCCGACCGCTGCAATGGTTTCTTCAAATTGGCCCTCCGGCACATTGGCGCCGAGATAAATCACATTGAAGCCGCGTCGGCGCAAAAGCAGTGTCAATAACAGTGGCGTGAACGTGTGCCATTCGTTGGCGGGACAGCCGATCAAGATGGTCTGCCCGCGCGTCGGCGCGGGCGCCGCGCTCACCAGTGCATCGAGTCGGCGCATGGCAAGCGCCGAGGCGAAATGTTCCTGCTGTACGCTGGCCTGGTTTCCGTACCATTGCATGCCGACCTCGGCCAGCCCACGTTGAAGCACTTCGCGGCAGACGGCTTCGATCGGGAAGAGCGCGAACGCTTGATTCAAAGCGTTTTCCGCGTCCATTTCGTGGAAGTTCAGACAGGCCTCCAGCCAGTGGGCGCGGCTGCCGTCGAGGCTGGTTTCAGGCGCGGGCGTGATCGGCTGGGAAGCGCTCGCTGGGACGCTGCCCGCCAACGGGTCGGCGCCTGAAGCGATCTGTTCCTTCCAGATGGCCACGGCATGCGAGATCGAGAGTCCCTCCGATTGACGGTTCATCAGCCATTTGACGGTTTCGATGTCGTAATGCGAATACAAGCGGTGCCTGCCCGGCGTGCGTTCCGGCATGGGCAAACCGTAACGACGTTCCCAGGCTCGCAGCGTATGCTCGGTGATGCCGGTTTCATTAAGCACAACCTTCAGGTTGTAGGCGGGCGTTTGGCTGATGGACATGGCGGCTCCAGCAATGGGAGATCAGGCGTTGGCGGCGGCGGGCGCCGCAACCGGACTCTGTTCCGTCATTGTACCCAATTCCTTGAGAATCCGTTCCGTGGTCAGCCGCGCCGATAACAGCACGATCGGCAATCCGGTCCCGGGATGGGTGGAGGCGCCCGCAAAATAAAGGTTCCTGTATTTTGCATGGCGGTTGTGCGGACGCAGATAACCGACCTGCCAGAAGTTATGACTGAGTCCAAATGCCGCGCCTTTGGCGAGATTGAATTTTTCCTTCCAGGTCTTCGGCGTGTGGACGATCTCGAATTTGATGTGATCGTTCAAATCACTGATGCTCATCTCCTTGGCGAGTCGTTCCAGGACTTTTTGCCGGGCGCGTGCTGCCAAAGCGTCCCAATCCTGAGGGCTGCTCTCATCGAGATGTCCAACGGGAACCAAAACGTAAAGCGTATCCTGTCCTGCTGGCGCGCTGGATGGATCCGTGCGCGCGGGGGCGTGAACATAAAAGCTCGGCTCCGCGGGCAGCGTATGATCTTTGAAGATGCGATCAAAGGAAGCTTTGTAATCGCCGCCCAGGAATACATTGTGATGCGCAATCTGCGGATATTGTTTGTCCACGCCCCAATAGAACATGATCGTGGAGCAAGTGTACAGCTTTTCCTCGAGCTTCTTGGCTGCAGGGCGGTCGGGCAGCAGCTGATCGTAAATATAAGGCAAGTCCGCGTTGCCGACAAAGATGTCCGCCGGGAAGATACGATTGTCTTCCAAAACTACATTGAGAACTTTGTTGCCGCTGGTTTCGATTCGTTTTACCGGCGCGTTGTAAATGAACTGCACGCCCAACTTTTCAGCGACTTTGACCAGTGCCTGGATCCCGGCGTACATCCCGCCCATCGGATACCAAACGCCCTCCGCCAGTTCCGTGTATTGGAGCAGGGAGTAGGTGGCGGGCGCGTCGTATGGGCTCAATCCAAGGTACATGTTCTGGAATGTGAACGCGGCTTTGAGTCGTTCATCCTTGAAGAAGCGGCCGACATTGGCATAATGTTTCTGGAATGCCTTCAATCGAAAAATCAATGGAAGGTTTGATAAGCTGAAATAATCGAAAATGCCATAGAAATTTCTCCCGACGAATTTTTCAAGCGAAATCTTGTAATGCCTCGAACCTTCCGCGAGGTAGTTCAAGAAACCGCTGAACGCGGTCCGTTCCACTTGCTCAAGTTGCATCTGCATCTCGCCGATATTCGAGGTCAGCTCCAATTGCAATCCACCCTCAAAGCGGACTTTGTAGGTTGGGTCAATTCGGCGTAGATCCAGATGGTCGCTCAGTCTTTCACCGAGTGAGGCAAAGGTCTCCTCCCAGACTTCGGGCATGAGAAACAGCGTGGGTCCGATATCGAAGCGGTGACCGTCGCGCACGATTTGATTGCAGCGTCCGCCGGGCTGATCGTTTTTTTCCAGCACGGTGACGGAATATCCATTTTTGGCGAGTCGGGCGGCGGTCGCAATTCCACCGATTCCCGCGCCGATAACTAAAGCAGTTGGTTTCATGGTTCTCCTTTGCATCGGACAATTATACTGTTTGTCAATATTTTGTCAAGTCTTTTATTGATTTAACCTTGACAAAATAGACAAAACCTGTACAATACGGCGACGATAAAAAAGGAGATCTTATGCAGGCTCAATGGGAACATCAATTGCTTAACCTGGCAGGCAACGCGCCGCATCCCGCGACCAAACCATTTTTCTCGTATTGGGCGGGCGATGCCTCACTGCGCACGGCCTATAAAAAGGCGGAAGAGGTCACGGCCAACCACAGCAAATCGTTTTACTTTGCCTCGCAGCTGCTTCCCGAGGAAAAACGTTCGGCGGTGCGGGCGTTATATGCGTTTTGCCGCAGCGTGGATGATATCGTGGATGAAGAATCTGCGAAGGATCGCAACCTTGAATTGGATTACTGGCGCAAAATCGTTCGCGGCGCGTCCGCCTCCGAGGAAGATCGGATCGCCGCCGCATGGGTGGATACGCTCACCCGATACCACATCCCGCGCCACTACGCACTCCAATTGATCGACGGCGTTGCCCGCGACCTTGTCCAAACCCGTTATCAAACCTTTGAAGAGCTTGCAACATATTGTTATGGCGTCGCTTCGACCGTGGGACTGATGAGCATGTATATCGTCGGCTTCGACAGCAACCAGGCCGTGCCGCACGCGATCAGACTCGGCGTGGCGCTCCAAATGACGAATATCCTGCGGGATGTGGGGGAGGATTATCGCAGCGGACGCGTTTATCTGCCGCGCGACGAAATGGTGTTCTACGGCATTCGTGAATCAGACATTGCAGAAGGCAGGATGACGAACCGCTGGCGTCAATTTATGCGCTTCCAGATTCAGCGCACGCGCGATCTTTATGAAGACTCCTGGGCTGGCGTCAAACTGCTCGAGCCGGAAGGACGACTGGCGATCGGCGCCGCGTCCGTTCTATATAGCGGCATCCTCGATGAGATCGAGAAGAATGATTACAATGTGTTCTCCCTTCGGGCTTCTTTGAGTTTGCCGCAGAAATTACGGCGGTTGGCGGCGGCATGGTTGAAGATACAGAACCTGTAGTTTGCGGCTTTCTCGATTTTTCTCTGCGCCAAACTTTGATCTTGCCTGTCTTCAGATCCCATAACGTGTGGACACAGTGGACAGGAACTTTCTTGAGGCGAATGCATCGGTTTCCTGTAATACCTCCTGCAAAATGGAACGGGAAGCATTTACGGGCGAGGGAGGAGATGGTGTGGATGTCGGCTCTTTATCATGTGCTTGGGTTAAACTCTCCGATCCCGCAGACGCCAGCTTAATGATCGAGTAATACAGACCTCCAGACTCATTGCTCCGGCTTGACCTTCACAGATAGATGGAGGTAGGCAGATGGCTAGAAGAAGAGCAAGCCACACAGGCGGCCCTCCATCAAGCAGTTCGGGAAGGGAGCTTGGGGCGCAGCCCGGCAGATGCCGTGCCGCGTCCTAAAGTGGAAAGAACCGCGCTCCAGATCCTGACTGAGGAACAAGTGCACGAGTTCGTGATCGGTGCATCGGGTTCCCGCCGTGAAACACTGTTCTATCTGGCGTTGGAAAGTGCGATGCGGAAGGCAGAACT
>DATJBI010000137.1:0-9094 GCA_035515435.1 Anaerolineales bacterium | reverse complement strand
GATCATGTGGAAGTCGGCCGCTACATCGAAGAACTGGCAGCGATCCGGAACGGGCTGATCGGCGAGGCGTTGACCTCCGCACAATCCAAATCCCTGCAGCGTGTTTTGTACGGCCTATACGGACTCCTTAAGGTCCACTTTGCCAAGGAGGAGGAAGTCTATCTGCCGATCCTTGACCAGCGTCTCACGCCTGAGTCCGCGCGGGAGATGTTCGAGGCGATGGAAACGGCGGCCCACAAAGCGAAACATGCCGCGCATGCCTGACCAACGGAGAAGGCTTGCTATGAAATTGGGCCTTCTCTATTCTGTTAGCATAAGGAGCACCAGATGAAACATCATAAGTATTTGATTGTCGGCAGTGGAATGACGGCAGATGCCGCCGTACGTGGTATCCGCGAACTTGATCCATCCGGTTCGATTGGCATGATCGGCAACGAAACCGATCTGCCGTATGCCCGCCCGCCGCTTTCCAAGGGAATATGGAAAGGCCGCCCATTGGAAAAGATCTGGCGCGGCACCGATAAATTAAATGTGGAGTTTCATCTTGGCCGGCAGATCACCCAATTCGACCCGGCCACAAAACGTTTGCGCGATGATCAGGGCGATGAGTACACCTACGGCAAACTTTTAATGGCCACGGGTGCCTCCCCCATTCGTCTGCCGTTTGGGGAGGAGCACATTATCTACTATCGCACACTAAGGGATTATCAGCATCTGCGCGCGCTTACGGAGCTGGGCCGGAATTTTCTCGTGATCGGCGCGGGCTTTATCGGTTCTGAAATGGCGGCAGCGTTGACCATGCAGAACAAGCAAGTCACAATGGTGTTTCTCGAGAATTCGATCGGCGAGAATATTTACCCGCCAGACCTTTCCGAATATCTGAATAATTTCTATCGCCAGAAAGGGGTGGATATCATCCCCGCAGATGGAGTGAGCAGCCTCAAGAAAAGCGGGGACCGTTTCACGGTCCAGACCCGAGGCGGGCGCGAGTTTCAGGTGGATGGAGTGGTGGCCGGACTCGGCGTCCGCCCGAACACCGAACTGGCCAGTTCCGCAAACCTAAAAGTCGAGAACGGCATCGTGGTGGATGATCACCAGCGCACATCGGCGCCGGATGTCTACGCGGCAGGTGATGTGGCGGTGTTCCCTCATCATTCACTGGGCAAATTGATCCGCGTGGAACACGAAGACAATGCCTTAATGATGGGCAAGCAGGCTGGGCGCAACATGGCCGGTGCGGACGAAGCCTACACTCACACGCCATTTTTCTATTCGGATTTGTTCGAGCTTGGATATGAGGCGGTGGGCGAGTTAAGCAGCAAATCGGAGACCGTTGCCGATTGGCAGGAACCGTTCAAGAAGGGCACCGTTTATTATCTTGAAGGCGGACGTGTGCGCGGCGTATTGCTGTGGAATGTGTGGAAAAAGATAATGGATGCAACCGCCTTGATGGAAGAAGCGGGGCCGTTCAAAGCGCAGGATCTGATCGGCAGGGTCAAGGGCGAATAACCGGTTATTTGGAGAGACCTGTCTTGTGAAAGTGTCCCGCGAAAAGTTGGCGAGCAGGTAGGAGACAAATATGAACATCCATGATGATCCCGATGATGTCGATTATCTCGCGGCGATGGAGCTGCAAAAGCGCAGGATAGCGGACGAGCAATTTCATAAGTTCGAAGGATATGTCGCAGAAATCTTTACGGCATTCGGGCTTGACCTGAACACATCCGCCACAAAAGACACACCCCGTCGTTTTATCAAGGCGCTCTTTGACGCAACGGAAGGATATGATGGCGATCCGCAACTTCTGCGAGTCTTCGACACGGAATGTCGCGGTGAACCCGACTGCCGCCTGAGTCAGGTTATCGAAGGTCCGATCCCCTTCTTTGCGCTTTGCGAACACCATGCCTTACCGTTCTACGGTCTGGCATATGTTGGTTACATTGCCCATGAAAATATCATCGGCATTTCCAAGCTGACCCGCCTGGTGCGATTATTCTCCAAACGCTTTGCAGTGCAGGAACGGATTGGCCAACAGATCGCGGATACGCTCGACACCATGCTGCACCCGCACGGCGTAGCTGTTTTTCTGGAAGCGCATCATCTTTGCATGGAAATGCGTGGCGTGCGGGAAACGGCGCCGCTGACACGCACCACGGTGTGGCGGGGCTGTTATGCCGAGGATGCGGCCCTGCGCGCCGATTTCTTTATTGCCGGTGGGTTGCAGAGGAACGGGAGATGACCGGGGCCGCAAAGAGGAATACGGTTGAGGCCCAGAAAGTCGGCCATCCGCAAGGAGATATCTTGAGATATGCAGCAACGTTTGAGCTGTTCCAAAGTCGCGCCAGCGGGCGTTGAGATTCTGCAAAAGCTGGGAAGGCATCTTGGACACTGTGGATTGGGAGCCGATCGGTTGGAGCTGATGAAATTACGCGCCTCGCAGATCAACAGCTGTGCCTATTGCATTGACATGCATACGGAGGACGCGCCTGGTCAGGGCGAAAGCGAACCGCGCCCCCCTGCCGTGAGTGCACGGCACGAAGCGCCCTTTTGCAGCGAACGCGAACGGGCATCTCTTGCTTGGACGGAAGCTGTGACGCCGGCCGGCAAAGATCATCTGCCCGATCAAGTTTGCGAACAGGCGCCACATTTTACGCAGAAAGAACTTGTGGATTTGACGCTGGCAATTATCGCCAGCAATAGTCGGGATCGGCCTGCGATCCGTTCCGGCAGGCCGGCGGGTTCCTGCCAGCCCGGCCATCCGATCGCAAAAGGAATTCCTGGATGAGGCAAGGAAATTGGAGGACAGAGTTTGAAAGGGCCCATCTCTTTTGATCTCGAACCTCTTCCGCCCTTTCGGCTGGATCTGACCGCCTGGGCGCTTCGCCGCCGCCCCGATAACGTTGTTGACCGTTGGGATGGCGGAACCTATCGACGCGTTCTCGTCGGCGAGGACGGTGAGCCGTTTGAAGTCGCGGTGACTCAGTCCGGCCCGCCAGACGCGTCGCATCTGTGCGTTTCGGTCACCTGCGAAAAATCCGATGAAGAAATAAAACGCCAGGTTGTTCCCGCGCTGGGGCGTTTGCTGGGAATCCATTTAAGCCTGGATGGCTTCTATCGTCTGGTTGAGGGTGATGACAAGCTGAGGCTTCTGGCAGATCGATTCCGCGGCTTCAAGCCGCCGCGCTTTCAGACCTGCTTTGAAACACTGGCCAACGCCATGGCATGTCAACAACTTACACTGACCATAGGCATCCGCCTGCTCAATCGCCTCGTGGAATCGTATGGGCCGGCTCTTGAATTGGAGGATGGCGTTTTCCATGGCTTTCCGCGTCCGCAGGACCTGGCGAATGTGAATATCGAAGAGATGCGCACGATGGGCTTCAGCTATCAGAAGGCTCGCTATATTACGGGTCTGGCCCAATCCATTCTGCAGGGACAGCTTGACTTTGGAGAAATCGAGCCGCTGGACGATCAGAAAGCGGTTGATCGTTTACGCAGCTTGAAAGGAGTCGGGCGCTGGACAGCAGAATATTTCCTGTTGCGCGGTCTTGGACGAACACACATCTTTCCCGCGGACGATGTCGGCGCGCGCAACAACCTGCAGCGCTGGCTGGGATTCTCTGAAGCCCTGAACTTCGATGGAGTCCACGAGGTTTTGAAACGCTGGGAAGGGTATGGCGGCCTGGTCTATTTTCATCTGTTATTAGAGAGCTTGTCCGAGAAAGCTGTCATGGCGAACTGAAAGGCGGTGTTATGTTGAAGGTGAAACGCGTCTACGAGCACGCCGAAGTCAACGATGGCGTTCGGTTTCTGGTCGAACGATTGTGGCCGCGTGGAATAAAGAAGGAGGCGCTGAAAATGGAGGCCTGGTTGAAAGACGTTGGCCCGAGCGATGATTTACGGCGCTGGTTCGGGCATGACCCGCTTAAATGGAGCGAATTTCAGGATCGGTATCGTGCTGAACTGGACGCCAATCCGCAGGCCTGGAAGCCCATCCTGGAGGCTGCCAGGCATGCCAATGTGACCCTGCTGTACAGTGCTCGGGACACCGAACATAACAATGCCATTGCGCTGATGCTATATTTGGAAACACGGCATTCGCAGGAAGGGGAGCCATGACAATTCCCAACCGCCCTCGCGTGGTCATCATCGGAGCTGGGTTTGCGGGACTATGGACTGCCCGGACCTTGTCCCATGCGCGGACCGATGTCCTTCTGCTGGACCGCAATAACTATCATACTTTTTTCCCGCTGCTTTATCAAGTCGCCGCAGGGGAGCTGGAACCGGAGGATATTGTCTATCCGGTGAGAAGCATCCTGCGCGGGCAGCAGAATATTCGTTTTCTGATGAATGAGGTTACGGAGATAGACCTTGTTGCCAAACAGGTCAAAACCACGGATCACGTTTTCCCTTACGATTTTCTGGTCCTGGCCATCGGCAGCACCACCCACTTCTTTGGGGTGATAGGAGCGACCGAGCATGCTTTTCAATTGAAGACGCTGGAGCAGGCCATCGCTCTGCGTAACCAGATCCTGTTTCGTTTTGAACGGGCACTGTGCGCAGTCGATCCCGCGCAGCGGCAACGGATGCTGACCTTTGCCATCGTTGGAGGCGGGCCGACCGGAGTGGAATTCGCGGGCGCTCTCGCCGAACTGATCCGTGGTCCGCTGATAAAGGATTATCCGGCCCTCGACCCTCGAGAGATGCATGTCGTGCTGCTGGAAGCATCTGACCGCCTGCTTGCTCCCTTCCCGGAGCGTCTCGCAACCTATGCCGGGAAACGGCTGCAGAAGATGGGAGTGGAAATACATCTGCAGGCGACGGTCAGTCAGATCACAGCGGAGTCTGTGCAATTAAAGGATGGATCAACGATTCCCCTGGAAACCGTGATCTGGACCGCTGGAGTACGCGGTGAGTCGTTCAATGCAGAACTTCCTGCGATGCGGAATGGGCAGGTAAGAGTTCTTCCAACACTTCAAATCCCTGATCACCATGAAGTCTACGTCATCGGCGACTTGGCCTACATCGAGGAAGACGGAAAACCACTGCCAATGCTCGGCCCGGTCGCCACGCAACAAGGGGCAGCAGCAGCCCGCAACATAATTCGCCAGGCAAATGGACAGGAGCCTGTGCCTTTTCACTATCACAACCGCGGTGCGATGGTGACGATCGGTCGAAATGCTGCGATCGCCTACATCAGGGGGCACGCTTTTGCTGGTTTTCCGGCCTGGATACTGTGGCTAAGCATACATCTTTACAGCCTGATCGGATTTCGTAACCGACTGTTCGTATTAATCAATTGGGCCTGGGACTACCTTTTTTATGAGCGTGCCGTGCGCCTGATTGTATCGTTGCCGGTTCCGCGAATGACCTTCAAAATGATAGGAGGAGGCAAAAAATAACAGTAAACCTTAATGATGATCCCGAAAATATCGAATGTTTTGCGACATGGTTGTTACGAATCTACTTTAGAATTGTTTGAAACGGCATCGCAAAAACTGTACCAGGATTCATTGATCGCAGGCCCGTCCGCGGGTGTGCAGGAGGCAGACAACCAAATACCCAGTCAGAGATGATATTTGATCTTGCTGATATATTGCATAAAGAAAGGAAATTACAATGAAAGCCACAAACTTATTGGAAGGTTTGAAATTCGGGAATAAAGAACCCCGCGCCGAACCCATTTACTCTGCCAGGGATGGCCGCGCGATTCTTTTTACGCTCAAGCCGGGTCAATCCATTCCTGAACATAACGCGCCCAGCACGCCATTCTTCGTGGTTGTCCTGAAAGGGAAAGGCGTCTTTGCGGGCGGCGATGGCGACACGCACACTTATGGGCCAAACACGCTGCTGGTATTCGATGCAGGTGAAAACCATTTGATCCGTGCAATCAATGAGGAGCTGGTCTTCATCGGAGTCCTGCATGGTTCGCCGCTCGCTCAAAAATAAATATTCGTTTGGAGTGTTCACGTATTGAACAGATGAATCCCGAACGCGGATTTCCTGGCCCAAACTACGGTTATGTGTTTGAGCTTGATGACCGCTGTCCAAAGAATCGCGATGCGGCAGATGAGGCGACGCACGGATTATTCCGTCAATGGAGGCCGGTAATCGTTTCGAAATCGGCGATACAAACGGGGATGGATTTACGAAAATTGATCGGCGTTGTAGAGCCTGCTCAAGCGATTCGTTCGTATGGATCTTCGGCCGCCAAACTCGATCCCTTGAAGAGTCACCCCCCGCGATCCGATATTGACATTCGACCTCCGAAATCCAAGTCAGGAGGATTTGTCCCGGCTTCCAGCAGATCTGGCGGGCGTGCCAGACGATGATCGGGCAGGGCACGCTTCGCAGGCAATCAAAATCCTGCGTTCGGGTTGATGGGGAACCAAGAGCCTGTGGGGAGAGTCTTGACGTACAAGGGTCAACTTTCCGCCATTCATGAGCATGAAATAGCCAGGATGGAAACCTCAATATCTTCGGGTCGTTTGTTTAGGCAGGCCCACCGTGCGGTTTGACGCGTCGCCACAAACTCGCGGCATAAATGATCACCGCACCCGCCTCCAGGACACGTCCGATCAACAAAGCAACAGGGATCCAAAGCTCGAGCGCGACGGTCAGGATACCTGCATTCAACAGCAGGAAGGAGGTCCAGATCAACGTTTCATTTCCCCTCGAGTGCGGCAAACCCAATCCGAAGCGCGGGAAGATCCAAAAGGCAACGCCCATCGCTAACTGTACCAGCCAGCCCACCAGCAAAAATTCGATGTGAACTGGAAGAACGGCCGTGATTGCCGGATAATATGAGATTCCATCCTGGGCCAGCATCAACGCACCGAGCGTGAATCCGGCCAGCAGATAGATCATCGAAGCGCGTACAAATCGGGCAGACAGGCGCGGCATTATTTCACTCTCACACGGTTCCAGCTGTTGATGACAAATGTCAGCCCTGCGAGAAATTGGATCACCGCCGAAATGACCAATGTCCAGCCGGTGATCGGGTTGGGCTGAACAGATTGGATCGGCTCGGCAATCGCCCGCAGGAGCAGACCGGCATTGAGCAACGCGTACGTCCACCAGCCGAGGAATTCACTGCCGCGCGGCTTTTCAGTCGAATATTTTGGAAACATCCAAAACACCACGCCAAAAACCAATTGCGTCAACCAGCCAAAGACCAGAAGATGGATATAGATCGGAAAAAGTCCGCCGAGCGCCGTCAGGTCGAACATGGATTGGATGGCCAACAGCAATCCTGCAATCAACGCCAGAGCCAAGTAGACAAAAGAGGTTTTTATGAACCAGCGAGTGAGTGTTGGCATATCCGATATTCTAACAAAGGCCTCGAAGATTTGGGGGATTTCCAAAATCTTGCGTCAGACGATGGTCCTCCCCCTCTCAGGCGTGTCAAATGTGCGGCGCACCGGGATCCGTCCGCGAGCAGGCTGATGATCCGGCTTCGGCACAGGCGCCTGAAAACAGTACCGCGCTAGCAATCAAAGGCATCTTCCGGCACGAGATGTTGGAGACACGCCGCCATCTTTCATTTAACTTGATGCAATTGATGACTTCCTACCTCCAAGAAATGCAGTCCTTTCATCGACGGGACCGGTCACTCAACGATTTTCCAAAACGAATCTTTGCGGGTGATTTTCCCCTGAGCAAATTCGAGCAAGTCGACTCCGCGAACGGCCAGCTTTTTCCCTGAGACAGATGTGCCCGTGAGCGTCCATTCCGAGACTCCGAAATCACCGCATACCCAGTGCTGGTCTTCGCCGTAGTGCACGTCCGGAATTCCTTCAAATCGTTTTGCCAGGCCCGCCCGCACCGCGGTTTTTCCGACATACTGGTCGCCATGGGGTGAGGAGCCTCGCGGCATGTAAAAGACACAGTCGTCTGCGAAATAATCCATGATGGAATCCAGATCATGACGATTGAAGGCCTCGAGAAATCCCTTCAGCAATTGATAGGTTACTGGTTCGGACAATGGATCACCTCCGGCTGAGGTACGTGATTGCTTCCTGATGGATCCGGCTGATAGTTTGCGCCTGCCCACGACCCGCTCCGAGCGGACAGGCACCCTCGAGGCGCCCGGCGGGTGGGAGGGACGCTGCAATGCCGGTTTGATAGGATCGGTTCGAGCGGAGTTTACTCCTGTTTTTGGCTGGCGGGAATCCCGCCAGGCTGCCCATGGCGGTCGTCCCAAGACCGGGTGCGTGCCTGTGTTGTCAAGGATGACCGCGCCTCGGGACTCCTCAACGCGTGGTGGGAGCCATCTTCTTGTGCACGTGCCCGTTCGGACCGAGCTCGGCGAGCATGGAGGCGGCGAGATCGGGACGCGTCGTGACATTTCCAGCAGGGATGTCCTCGGCCAGGTGGTAGGCCGAAACAGCCGTGCCGCTGATGAGCCGGCCGGGTCGAATGATCGTCCAGGCGATATCGTTGCAACTGGCCAGGAAGTCCTCCATGCGCAGCATATCCTCGTAAAGCGTCCGGCCGAGGACGTTGCGCAGGAACGGCAATGCCAGGCTGTCTTGAAAGAAGCCGCGCACCTTCGGCAAGTTGCGTGCGGCCAGACCTGCACTCACCACAACCAGCCGGCGGCAATGGTCGCTGCCCCGCATGCCGTCGACGATGGCCTTCGTCCCGATCGAGTACACGCGAATCTCATGACGCGAATATGCCGCGCCCAGTGTCGATAGAACGGCATCGGCGCTGCCGATCAGGGGAGCCAGGGACGCTCCATCCATGACATGTGCCTCGACAGCATGCAGGGCTTTCTCCCGCAGGGGAAAAACATCCGGTCGCCGCACGGCAGCGGTGACCTGGTGACCCGCCGCGAGCGCCTGACGGCATAACTCAAGTCCGGTGGGACCGTTGGCTCCGAAAACAACCATGTTCATGACTTCTCCTCGCTTATTATCATCTTCTTCCGGTCAAACGGGCTGGTCTTTGTCGTTCGCGCCTGAAGCACTCCGGAGGCAGAAGCCCCCGTTGGGGGTGTCGGCTTTTGGTCGGGCCCGCCTCAGGTCTTGGCGCAGGAAGCCTCCAAGCCAGGAAGATCCTCGAAAATGCTGCACACCGCGCAGCGGCAGTC
>DATJBI010000136.1:0-14504 GCA_035515435.1 Anaerolineales bacterium | reverse complement strand
ACCAGATCCGGCAAGTGATCAAAGAACATGCGGACAACAAGTCCCTGAAGGCGATTTGGGAGGCGCTGCATGCCGGTGCCAAATTCAAAGAGCAGCTCTCCGAAATGGGCATCCCAGGCGTGGAGGTCGACCTCAGGCCTGGTCTGCCTGCGCTGGTTTCCATCAATCTGTTGACTTAAGATAAGCGCCGTGCGGATTTTCGGCGTGGCGCTCTTATTTTCCAAGCAATGCTTCGGCCAGATCCGCGGTATTTGGCAAAATCAAATCGGGATTTTTGCTGCGCAGTTCCTCTTCCTCGCCAAAGCCGCACAACACGCTGACGGTCTGCGCACCGGCCGCCTTGCCCGCCCGGACGTCGACCGTCGTATCGCCGATCATCAAACACGCCTCCGGTCCGACCCTCATCTTTTGCGCGGCCAGCAGGATCGGGTCCGGGTAAGGTTTCGTATGCTCGGCACTGAGGGCGCTGATGACCAGATCGAAATATTTCACCAGATCGAATTCCTGCAGAAAAGTCATCGTGCTGTCCTCATCGCGCGCGCTGACGATCACCATGGGATAGTGTCCCCTGAGCCGCCCCAGCATTTCCTGGACGCCGGGGACAATCAAGAATTGCCGCCACTTCTTTTTGCGATGGCGGTAGATGAAGTCGATCAGGGTAATGATCGGGCCGTCCAGCCCGATGGTGTCGCTCAGGCCCAGCAGGGCATTGCCCGGCGATTCGACCCACATCACCAGTCGACGCGCGGCCCGGTCCGGATCGCGCACAAGAAAGCGCGGCAATCGCCGAAAGCGGGCGGAAAATTTGTCGGCGTAATAATCATCCGTGTCGCTCAGCGTGCCGTCCACATCAAAACATAAAACGCGGATCTTTTGAATGTCCAGCATGGCCCAATTGTATACGATTTCGTAACCTTTAACCATTCAGCGCGTGCTATACTTTTAGGGAAGTGGATTAGAATCCTGGCGAGCCTCCCCGATGAACGAAGATCGCACCCAGACCCTGCTCGAACTCCTCATTCAGGTTAACCGCGAGGTCGCGGCCGCGCTCGACCTGCGGACGGTTTTGCAGCGCCTGCTCTTTGCGGCCACGCAAAACGTGGGCGGCGAGCGGGGAAGCATCATCGTGGTGGACGACAGCGGCAAACCGATTGATGCAACCATCATTTACGGCAGGACCCTGCGCGAGCACACCACCCAGCAATTAAAAGAGACGGTCGACCGGGGCCTGGCCGGCTGGGTCATACAGCACCGCAAGGCGGTCCTCGTTCCCGACACCAGCCAGGATGAACGCTGGATCCGCCGTGCGGACGATGCCATGGATCAAAGCGGAGCCAAATCGGCGATCTGTGTTCCGCTGTTGGCGCGCGAACGGCTGGTCGGCGTGCTGACCCTCGTCCATTCCGTGCCGAATGTGTTCGATCTGGGGCATCTTGAATTGATGCAGGCCATTGCCGACCAGGCTAGCATCGCGGTGCTGAATGCGCGCTTATACACCGAAACATTGCGGCAGGCGCGTGTCATGACCGCGCTGGCGGATGGGGCGGCCGCCTTCAGCGCCTCCCTGGATGTACGCGAAGTGTGGCAGCGTGTGCTGAATCAAACCATGCAGGCCCTGCAGGTGGAGACCGTCGCAATCGGTCTGATCGAGGGGCCGGAGCGAAGCATCGTCTTCCGCGCCGCGACCGGACAAAATGCCGGCAACATCCTCGACCGGCGCATCCCGGGCGGACAAGGCCTGGCGGGCCAGGTGGCGCGGGACGGACGCGGCCTCGTGATTTCCAACGTCAATGAAGACAAACGCTACACCGATCTGGACCGCTTCAGCGGCATCGGGACGAGGGCCCTCGCCGTCGCGCCCATCCAGTCCCAGGGCATCACGATGGGTGTATTGGAAGCCATCAATCCCATCTCCAGCGGCGGATTCGACGCCGATGCCCTGACCGTGATGACCGGCATCGGCAGTCTGGCAGGCACGACCATTCGGAACGCGCAATTGTTCGAGCAGCTGCAGAACGCGCATCAACGCTACCGCGAATTATTTGAAGAGAGCATCCACCCGATTTTCATCACCGGCTGGGACGGCAAGATCCTCGAGGCCAACCGCGAAGCGGTCCGGCTGAGCGACATTCCGGCGGACGATCTAAGGCAGATGAACATTGACCGCCTGCATGAGATCAACTGGAAGGTCACGGGGATCGAATTCGAAAACCTGCGGGCAGGCGATGAAAGCATCTATGAATCCGTGCTGCACAAAGCCGAGGCGGGCGGCGTGCCGGTCGAAGTCCACGCGCGGCGGGTGCAGTTTGAGGACGCCGATTCCATCCAATGGACTCTGCGGGACATTACGGAACGAAAGGAACTGGATTCCCTGCGGGAAGATCTGACCGCGATGATCTACCACGATCTGCGCTCGCCGCTGGCCAACATCGTCTCCAGCCTCGATGTATTGGGAAGCATGATCGGACAGGACGAAGCCATTCGCTCCGTCCTGAGGATCGCCGTACATTCCACGGAACGCATTCAGCGGCTGGTCAATTCCCTGCTGGATATCAACCGCCTCGAATCAGGGCAAACCATTGCAACGCAAAAGGCGGTCGATCCCAAAGAGCTGATCGAGCTGGCCGTGAAGGATATCAGTCCAGCGGTCGCGAACCGTCATCAGAAACTGGAGGTCGATATTCCGGAGGATCTTCCGAATGTGTGGGTGGATATCGATATGATGCGGAGAGTCATGATCAACCTGATCGAGAATGCGATCAAGTTCTCGCTGACGGAAGACATGATCGAGGTCGGGGCGAAAGTGGACGGGGCGAACGTGCGGATCTGGGTCAAGGATAACGGGCCGGGGATCCCAGCCAACGCACACGACCGCATCTTTGAAAAGTTTGCACGCCTGAAGGGCAAGGATAAACCAGGCGGTCTGGGCATCGGCTTGGCGTTTTGCCGTCTGGCCGTACAGGCGCATGGTGGAAAGATCTGGGTGGAAAGCGAAGAAGGCAAGGGCTCGAAGTTCATTTTTGTTCTGCCGGTGATGCAGGAAAAAGTTACAAGAAATTGAGGGTAAAATATCTTCAGCCCCTCGGTCCTGCTGCCCGGCAGGGCCCCGCCCCGATTTTCCGCTTTGGAAGCAAATGGGGAGGCCAGGCTGGGGTCAGGAGTTTTCATGCAACCCGTCTCTGACAGCGTTTACATAGAAGATCATTATCTGGGCGCGACGCTGGGCGTCGTGCAACAGCCGCGCGGATTGGTGCAGGTCGACGCGCCGCCCGCGCCGGAGGATGGACGCGCCTGGCGCGCCGCGTTGATGGGCCTCGGCTCGGGGCCGGAACGCGTCCTGGTCAACTTGGACGCACACCCCGACCGCACGCTGGGTGCGCGCACCATGGACTGCACCGTGATCGCGCATGAAAAGACCGCGGCGGTCTTTCGCGTCCGGCCCAGCACATTCAAAGCACAGGGCAATGAGACCGGCTCGGACTGGGAGACCATTCCCGGACTCGGCACCGTACGCTGGGCGCCGCCCGAGATTTCTTTTACCAATCAAATGATCTTGCATTGGGGCGAAAAGCCGATCATCCTGGAACAACATCCCGGGCCATCCTCGGGAGCCATCTGGGTCGTCGTGCCGGATGACAAGGTGGTGTTTGTGGGCGACGCGGTGCTTAAGAATCAACCTCCGTTCATCGCGCACGCCGATCTCCCGTCCTGGATGGACACGCTTGGACTTCTTCTGGGTCCGCAATATCGCGGCTACACATTCGTCAGCGGACGCGGCGGCACGGCATCTTCCTCCGCCATCAAGGCCCAGCTGGACCTGATGGCGGAGATTCACACCAAACTCGAAAAGATGGCGTCCCGGGGACAATCTCCTGAAGCCACGGAGAAACTGGTGGAGGCCCTCGCCGATAAATTTAAAGCGTCGGCGGCGCGGCACAAGCAATTCGTTCAACGACTGCGTTACGGGCTGCGCCACTATTACGCGCGTCACTATCACATGGGCAACTCGGCCGAGGAATAGATGAGCGAACGTTTCCTGCCCCTCTTCGAGGTCACGCGCGGCCGCATTGTCGAATCCGTTCACTTCGGTGCGATCGCAGTGGTGGACTCGAATGGCAGATCTTTGTATTCGTACGGCGACCCTCAGACGGTCGCTTTTTTGCGCTCCTCCGCCAAGCCGTTTCAGGCTCTGCCTTTCGTGGAACGCGGCGGCGTCGAGCATTTTGGCTTTACACCGCGCGAACTGGCCCTAGCCTGCGCCTCCCATGAGACCGCGCAGGTCCATCTCGATGCCGTGAAAGCCTTGCAGGAAAAAATCGGCATCCAGGAAAGCGACCTGCAGTGCGGCGGGCATCTGCCGGGCGACCCGGAGATGTTGAAGCATGTCATCACACACCACATCACGCCGACCGCCAACTTCAACAACTGCTCCGGCAAACACACCGCCATGCTGGCGCATGCCAAAATGCGCGGACTGCCGCTCGAAACCTATCTGGAACGCGGTCATCCGATCCAGCAGGATATTCTCACAACCTTTGCGGAGATGTGCGGAATGGAACGCGATAAGGTGGAACTCGGCACGGACGGTTGTTCCGCGCCGAACTTTGCGGTTCCGCTGCTGAACGCCGCCCTGGGTTTTGCGCGTCTGTGCGATCCTGCGACCCTCCCCAAGGCGCGCGCGGCCGCCTGCCAAAAAATCACGTCGGCAATGACATCTCATTCCGAAATGGTCAGCGGATCCGGCGAATTCGATTGCGAGCTGATGAAGGTTGGAGGGGGAAAAATCCTGACCAAGCGCGGCGCCGAAGGATTTCAAGCCGTCGGCCTTTTGCCCGGCGCATTGCGCACAGATTCGCGCGGCCTCGGCATTGCTTTCAAAGTCTCCGATGGCGACGCCGGGCGCATGGGCGAAGACCTGGCCACTCACAACCGCGTCCGCCCGGCAGTGACCATGGCAATCCTGCAGCAACTCGGCGCATTGGATGATTCTCAAATGAAAAAACTTGCCGGCTTCGGTCCAACCTTGCCCATCAAGAATCACCGCGGGATCGTGGTGGGCGAGTCGAGGCCGGTGTTCACGTTGGTCAAAGCCTAGGAACAGTTCGGTTCGCATTGATCGGCGCAACTTTTACCTGGTTCGAACCATCGGCGATTTCCTGTACCTGCCATTAATATCAATTCGTCCCGGTCCGGCCTCCCGGTCCGGCTGCCCGCCCCATGGGAACTTAGGTCTTGCGTCGAGTGCGCTCTCCAGCAAAATGGAGCAACGATCAAGTTTTGAACCCGTTCCGCATCCGCAAAGGCACCTTTGCCCCTGGCGCCGTATTTTTTCGATGCGCTCAACCGCTTCGAGAATATCCAGCAGATGTTCGTGTTCACTCGCCGCGGGCGCGCCTGCCTCCACGCCGGTGGGGGTATGGGCGGAGGCAGCCCCCCTCGGCGAGGATATCCACCGGCAGGCCGGTCAAGGTTGAAGTTCGCGCAACAGGCGGGCAGGAGCCAGCCGGCTTCGCCCTTCTTCCAGATTGACGAGGAAATCAAAATCGCCCTCCGGACGCGCTGCGCGCGCCGCCGATCCAAAGCTGCCTCCGTCGGAACTTTGCGGCCCTTGTCTTCGATTATGTCCCGCATATAATCAGTGTCATGCCCGGTCTCTCCAAGCGCGCCGCCAAAATCCACGAAAGGCTTTTGCAAGCATTCGGCCATCCAACCTGGCGCCATCCATTGCCGCCGGTCGACGAACTGGTCTCGACCATCCTTTCCCAGAACACGAACGATACGAATCGCGACCGCGCCTTTCACGCGCTGCGGGCAAAATTCCCGACCTGGGAATCCGTGCGCGATGCCGCAACCAAAGAAGTGGTCCGTGCCATCCGACCGGCGGGCCTGGCGAACCAGAAAGGTCCGCGCATTCAAAAAGTGCTGAGGGAAATCACCGCCGAACGGGGCAATCTTGATCTATGGTTCCTGCAGGAGCTGCCGCTGGAAGAGGCGCGGGCCTGGCTGATGAAGTTCAACGGCGTAGGACCGAAGACCGCCGCGATCGTGTTATGCTTCTCGCTCAACCGTCCCGCCTTCCCGGTAGACACGCACATCTACCGAGTCACCGGCCGCCTCGGTTTGCGGCCCGCCAAGCTGACCGTGGAGCAGGCCCATCCGTATCTTGAAAAACTATTGCCGCCCGAGACCTATTATGCCGCGCATTTGAATTTGATCCGTTTGGGGCGCGAAGTGTGCCATGCCCGCAAACCGGATTGCCCAAAATGCCCGGTTCGCAGTCTGTGTGATTACGAACCGAAGACCACCTGAGGCGGCATGGCCCGCCGAACGAAGCCCCCTGCTCGCCTCTGCTCGCAATGACATAGACAAGGAGAACCACCATGACCCTCAATCTATCGGCGATCCGAAACCAATTCCCTTCCCTCGGTAAACGAGCGATCTTCTTCGACAATCCCGGCGGAACTCAAATCGCCAAGCCGTCGCTGGACCGCATCAACAAATATCTGCTGGAATGCAACGCGAACCATGAGGGCGCATTTGCAACCAGCATCGCCTCCGATCGAATCCTGGATGAAGCGCATCAAGCCATGGCGGATTTTTATAACGCCTCGGGCGCGGATGAAATCGTCTTCGGCGCGAACATGACGACCCTCACGCTTCACATCAGCCGCTCGATCTCGCGGGAATGGAAGGAAGGTGACGAGATCGTGGTCACTCGACTCGATCATGATGCCAACGTCACTCCGTGGGTCCTGGCCGCACAGGATCGAGGCGTTAAAGTTAATTGGGTGGATTTCGATGTGGAAGATGGTACATTGAAATTGGATGATTTGCAGAAAGCACTCGAACGAAAGCCTCGGCTCTTGGCGGTCGGATATGCCTCCAATTCGCTTGGAACGATCAACCCGGTTGCCAAGATCATCAAGACGGCGCATGAGGCCGGAACGCTGGTGTACGTTGATGCAGTCCAATATGCCCCACACGGCCCGATCGATGTACAGAAACTGGACTGCGATTTCTTAATTTCCTCAAGTTACAAATTCTTTGGACCCCATTGCGGCATCCTATACGGGAAACGTGAATTGCTGGAGAAGTTATTCGCCTACAAGGTTCGTCCCGCCCCAAATCAACTGCCGGGGAAATTCGAGACCGGCACACAAAATCACGAGGGCCTGGCAGGCGTGCTGGGTGCGGTGGAATACTTCGAATGGATCGGCAGGGAGTTTGGCGTGAACGACAAAGCCCTGACAGACTACACGGGCCGCCGGCTCGAATTGAAGAAAGCCATGGCCGCCGTCCACACACACGAAATCGAAGTGAGCCGGGCGCTCCTTTCCGCTTTGCAGTCGGTTCCTGAACTCACGATCTTTGGCCTCAGCGACGCGCGCCGGCTCGAGGAACGCGTGGCAACCTATTCATTCCGTTTGAAGGATCTTCAGCCGCGCAAAATCGCCGAGAAATTGGCGGAGCAGAATATCTATGTCTGGGACGGAAATTATTACGCCCTGAACGTCACCGAGCGGCTCGGCGTGGAAGACCGCGGCGGCATGGTGCGGGTCGGGGCGGTGCATTACAATACAATTGAAGAGGTCGACCTGTTGCAGCAGGCATTAATGAAGATTTGAAATTGTGCCTCACGGGTTGTATACTTGATTTAGACACTGCAGAAAGGAGTCCCCATGTTCGAAAAGATTCTCCTGGCCGTAGATGGTTCCGAACATTCCATACATGCCGCAAAAGAGGCGGGCGATCTCGCGCGCACCATGAAGTCTGAGATTCTGCGCATTGTCGTTGCCTTCGACGGCATCCCCCCATACCTGGGCGAACCCAATCTTCAGCAGGCGATTGACGCCCGCATGAAGCAGGCCAATGCGATTCTTCAAAAAGCGCAGGATGCCGTTGGAAAGATCCCGGGAGAGATCCACACCGAACTCATCGAGGGTTCGCCCGCCGAGGCAATCATCAACGTTGCAAAAACGCGCGACAGCACGGTGATCGTCATGGGCTCGCGCGGATTAAGTACGATTGCCGAGCTGGTGCTCGGCAGCACCAGCCACAAAGTCGTCAGCCACGCGCCGTGCCCGGTGCTGGTAGTCAGGTAGTCGCCGAGTCAGACAGTTGAGCGCGTTGTTCGGCCTGTGTGAATTCCTCAGGAGTATTGATATTTGAAAATGCAAGGCCGTCCGGATCGTAACGTTTAATTTCATCCGGTGTCAGCAGGCGCATTTTCACCTGTGGAAACCACGCGTCCATGCGCCATTTGTCCGAAGCGATCGCGGCTTCGATGGCAGGCAGGCAAGTCTCCCGGCGATAGACTGCATGCAGCGGCTCATAACCTTCCTCCGTTTTGGCGATGGCCAGGTCCGCTCCTTCCCGGACCAGGATGCCGGACGCGGCTAGAAAAAGCCCGGCATTTGCAAATGGCATATCACACGCCACGACCGCGACGATGGAATGCCTGGCGGAGAAAAGCGCCGTGTAGAGTCCGCCGAGGGCGCCGCGTCCGGGTCTGCGGTCCGGGAAGAGCGGCAGCTCGAGGAAGGCATAATCCTCCGGATGATTGGTTGTCACAAGCAGCTCATCGGCGATGGGCCGCAATCGTTCGATCACGCGCTGGATCAACGGACGGCCAAGAAAAAGCCGGAGGGCCTTATCCTGTCCCATGCGCGAGGATTGACCGCCGGCCTGAACGACAATACTTAACATGATTGGATTATAATAGTAAAATAGTCCGAATTAAGCGGCTTGACTGCAGGAGATGTGGATGTCCACATTGGCAAATACGCTGGATCAATTGACGGTTGAAGGGACGCTCTACGAGCGCCTGCCAGATGATGCAGTGCGGTGTTTTGCCTGTGGACACCGCTGTTTAATTCGCGAGGGCCGGCGCGGAATTTGTCAGGTGCGATTCAATGAGGGAGGAAAACTGCGCGTGCCGTGGGGTTACGTCGCGGCGCTGCAATCCGACCCCATCGAAAAGAAGCCGTTTTTTCACGTACTGCCCGGTTCGAACGCCTTGACCTTCGGGATGCTGGGCTGCGATTATCACTGCGGCTACTGCCAGAACTGGCTGACCTCCCAGGCGCTGCGCGATCCGGCTTCGGAGGAATCGGTCCAATTTGTCCGAAAAATATCACCCCAGGGAATGATCGAGGCGGCCCGGCGCGCCCAGGCCTCGGCGGTCGTCTCTTCCTACAACGAGCCGCTGATCACCAGCGAGTGGGCGGTCGCAGTTTTTCGGGAAGCCAAAGCCGCAGGTTTGATGTGCGCCTATGTTTCGAACGGGAACAATACACCCGAAGTGATGGAGTACCTCAGACCATATATCGATGCTTATAAGGTGGATTTGAAATCCATGAGCGACCAGAATTATCGGAAACTGGGCGGGGTGCTTCAGCATACGCTGGACGGGATCAAACGCGCCCATGAACTTGGCCTGTGGGTCGAGGTGGTGACCCTGACCGTCCCCGGCTTCAACGATTCGAACGAAGAACTGTGGGATGCTGCAAGATTCATCGCAAGCGTATCCAACGATATCCCCTGGCATGTGACCGCCTTCCATAAAGACTATAAGATGACCGAGCCGGCCAACACGCCCGCCCGCACTCTCCTGCGCGCCGCGGAAATCGGACGCGAAGCCGGACTTCATTATGTATACTCCGGCAATCTCCCGGGCCGCGTCGAAGAATACGAAGATACGTTCTGTTCGCACTGCAACGCAAGATTGATCAAGCGATCAGGATATGTCATTTCGGAATATCACATCACGGCCTCCGGCCAATGCCCACATTGCGGAGCGAAGGTCCCGGGCCTGTGGCCGCAGGATCCCTCCCGGGTCCAGCTGAACGGATATGGAATCCCGATTCCGGTATATTGACAACCCTATTTTGCTGTATAATCATGTAATCTCAAAAGACTTGGAAGGAGGTGAGATTCAAATCTGAGGTGACGACCAATCGCTGAACCCTTGTCGTTTGTCGAATCCAATCCGGTAGGTTTATTCACTACCCAATCCTAAAATTCTCTGTAGGAGGAGAAATCATGAATCGAAAACTGTACATTCTGCTCGCTGTGCTTGTGCTGGCCAGTATGGTTCTTTCGGCCTGCGGCGGTGCAGGAGGAACGGCCGCTGTAAAGAAGGTCACCGTTTCCTATTCTCAAGAGCCCGATAACGTCAGACTGGAATACAGCAACATGACGTATGCTGCCTGGCTCGACCAGATCGTGGATGCCAGTCTTCTGACATGGGACGAGAATGACCAGCTGGTTGCTGAGTTGGCGGCGGATGTCCCCTCAGCGGCCAATGGCGGCGTTTCCGCTGATGGTCTGACCATCACCTTCCACCTCAAGCCGGGCCTGAAGTGGTCCGATGGACAGCCGCTGACTTCGAAGGATGTGCTCTTCACCTGGCAATCCCAGGAAGACCCCAAGAACGCCCCCATCAGCCGTGCCGGTTGGGATCAGATTTCAGGCATTGACACCCCCGACGATACCACCGCCGTGGTTCATTTCAAACAGCTCTATGCTCCGTGGTATACGCTCTTCGCGGTGGGTGCACAGGGTGCAAGCGGTGGACTCCTGCCCGCCCATGTCCTGCAGGGCAAGACGGGCCTGGAGAAGGATCCTGAGATTCACTCGCCGACAGTTGTGGCGGGCCCCTTCATGATCAAGGAATGGGTGGCTGGCGATCACATGGCCCTGGTTCCCAATCCCGATTGGTCGGGATCCAAGCCCAAACTCGGCGAAGTTGACATCAAATTCGTTCCCGATCCCGAAACGGCTCTGGCCGCGTTGAAGACCGGCGATGTGGACTTTAATCCGGACTTCACTGAATCCGATATCCCGACCATCAAGGCTTTGGAGCCCAAGGTTCACGTGCTCGTAGGTCAGACCCCAAGCTTCGAGCATCTGTTCTTCAACCTCGGCATCACCAACAGCACCATCAAGGATGCCAGCGGCAACGTGATCGGCAACAGCGATGTAGCCGGCTTCTGCCCGTTCCAGGATGCGAATGTGCGCAAGGCCTTCATTCTCGCCACCGACCGCGAAACGATTGCCAAGACCCTGTTATATGGAGCAGTCAGTGTGCCTGCCTCCTTGTGGCCAAACTCCCCCTGGTACGATACCAAGCTGACCCCCTATCCCTATGATCCGGACCAGGCCAATCAACTGCTGGATGCGGCCGGCTATGCAAAGGGTGCGGACGGCATCCGCGCCGGTACCTGCAACGGCCAGCCCGTGAAGTTCTCCATCGGCGTCGAGACGACCAACAAGCAAGTGCGCATTGACACGATGAACGCCCTGCACGACATGTATCAGAAGATCGGTGTCGAACTCAAGCCGAATCCTCTGCCGGCCGGCACGTTCTTCGGCGACTACAGCTCAGGTGCTGACCTGATGACCGGTAAGTTCGATATGGGCATCTACACCACCGGCTTCTACCCCGATCCAGATCCGGGCTACACCTTCTCGTGCGCAGGCGTTCCGAGCCAGAGCAATCAGAGCGGTCAGAACGACTATCACTACTGCGATCAGAGCGGTCAGATGGACAAATTGGTTGCGGCCGGCATCGCCTCCGCGGATCCTGCGACCCGCAAGGCTGCCTACAATGCGATCCAGGAATACCAGTACAACCAAGTACTGTTCATCCCCCTGTATGCACGCGCCAATGTATCCGGTTACACGGATCGTCTGATTCTGCCCAAGATGGGCGCCAACAGCTACTGGGGCTATGGCATTACCCAGTGGGATGTTAAATAACATCAGCTGTTCCAATGAGGTTTATGTGGCCTGCAAGGAGGATCCTCCTTGCAGGTCACTCTCTAGCGGCGGATCTCCCGCCGGAACTCGGGGCGGATTTGGTTCGCGAATGGACCGGGCGGGAGTGTTCCATCAGAACGAAAACTTTCCAAAAATATCGCTTTTGTGCTAATATTGGTATTCTTAGAGAAAGGAACTAGGCGATGTGGTCTTACATCGTACGCCGGCTTGCACAGGCTTTTCTGATCCTGTTCATAATCACGATGCTGTGTTTTATACTGACGCGTCTTTCGTCGGACCCCATGGCTGAGTATGCCAACAGACCGAATATGACGGAGGCGGACCGTCAGGCGATCCGGGTGCGCCTGGGGCTGGATCAACCCATTCCCATTCAATATATTAAATGGCTTGGCCTGGCATTGCAGGGCGATCTGGGCTCCTCATTCTTCTCTCACCAACCCGTGCTCTTAATGATCAAGCAGCGCCTGCCGATGACTCTCATCCTGATGGGCACCGCGGAAGTCTTCATCATCATTATTGCTTTGATCCTGGGCGTCGTCGCGGCCGTCAGGCAATACTCCTTTACGGACAACGTGATCACTTCCTTCTCCTTCATCGGCTATTCGATGCCCATCTTCTTCATCGCCCTGGGCTGCATTCAGATCTTTGCAGTGCAGTTCAAGGAATGGGGCCTGCCCTACCTCCCCACCGGGGCCGACATCTGGGACCCTACGAATCCGATCCAACTCGCCGTTCATCTCGTGCTGCCGGTCTTCTGTTTGGTGGCCATCCAAACCGCCGGCTACTCCCGCTATTTGCGCTCCAGTATTTTGGAGGTGCTGGGCATGGACTACGTGCGCACGGCGCACGCCAAGGGCCTCAGCACGCGCACCGTGCTTTTCAAACACGCCCTGCGCAATGCGATCCTGCCCTTTGTCACCGTGGTGGGTTTGGATATTCCATTCCTGTTGGGAGGGGCGCTGGTGACCGAATCGATCTTTGCCTGGCCCGGCATGGGACGGCTTTTTTGGGAATATGCTGAACGTGGTGATTATCCGGTAGTGCTGGGTGTGCTCCTGCTGACTTCATCGGCTGTCGTATTCTTTACCATCATTGTGGATCTGGCGTACACGTTGGTCGATCCGCGCATTCGATTGAGTTGATGCCATGACTACTGAAACTGTTTCCGTTCCCGCTTTGGATTTAAAGGGCGCTGAATCCCCCGGCCTCGCCCTGACGCCCGGTCAGTTGGCTTGGCGGAGGTTTCGCAAGCACCGTCTGGCATTGATCGGCGCAGCAGGGATCACCCTGCTGTTCCTCTTCGTGATCATTGGTTCGATCCTTGTGCCGGAGATCGCAGCCAACTCAGGCGACTTGTACAACCGGCTTACCGCGCCCGCGGCCGGACATATCTTCGGAACCGACAGCACGGGGCGGGATGTTTTCAACCGTATCATCTACGGCGGACAGATCTCGCTGTTTATCGGGATCCTGGCTGTAGCCCTGGAGGTCTCGCTCGGTACGGTGATCGGCGGGGTGGCCGCCTATTTTGGCGGCTGGATCGATGCGGTCCTGATGCGCTTCACCGAAGCCATGCTGGCCATTCCCTCCCTCTTTCTGCTCATCGTTCTCGCGAAATTCCTTGGCAGAGATATCCCGACCTTCACCGTTCTGGGCCGAACCTTCAGCGGCAGCGTCGGTATCGTCATCCTGGTTATCGGTTTGACCTCGTGGATGTATCTGGCACGTATCGTGCGTGCCAACGTGCTCTCTTTGAAGGAATTGGACTATATCACGGCCGCCAAGGCCCTGGGAGCCAATTCGCCGCGCATCTTTTTCAATCACCTGGTTCCCAATACGCTTGGTCCCATCATTGTGGCAGCCACCCTGGGCCTGGCCAATGCGATCCTCACCGAGGCTTACGTTTCGTTTCTGGGTCTGGGGGTTCAGCCGCCGACCGCCACCTGGGGCAATATGATGGATCAGGCACAGTCGTTCATCTTAAGGGGTGTATGGTGGATGTGGGTTTTCCCCAGTCTGTTCATCGTGTTCACCATTCTGTGCATCAACCTGATGGGCGATGGCTTGCGCGATGCCTTTGATCCGCGCAGCACGAAAAATCTCTAGGGGCAGACGCAAACATAAGAACGGACGGGCCCTGGCCCGTCCGTTTTCGTTTCTCGATCCCTGCTAGGGAACGAGCGGATAAACCATCCCGATCACTGCCAATGCTCCAAAAATCAAAAGCACCACTGCTGCGCCGGTGACAACTTCACGAGCTTCCCGTTTGTCGGCCAAATGCGCCACCGGCGCCATGCTCTGCATGGGAGGCGGCCAAGGCGAGGGGTAAAGCGTCTCGACCTCCCAGCGCGGTCCGGCAAACCAGGTGAAGATCAGTCCGCCCAAGAGCCCGCCGATGTGACCCCAATAGTCGATGCCGCTGCCTGGGACAAAGTCAAACACCAGGTTCACCACGACAATGAAGATCACGTTTCCGATGGCGCTGCCGAACCGCCTGCCGAACAGTTGCCGGTTCTGATAGAGGAAGACGCCCTCGGCGCCGATCAGTCCAAAGATCGCCGTGGAGGCACCCACCGAGTACCCGCTCGAGAACAGGAACGAAAGAACGTTGCCGCTGAACGCGCCGAGGGCGTAAAGCACAAGGTAGCGTCCACGGCCAAAGTAGCGCTCCAATCCCACGCCGATCACGAACAGCGCATACATATTGAAAAGAATATGCGGGA
>DATJBI010000135.1:0-32276 GCA_035515435.1 Anaerolineales bacterium | reverse complement strand
GTCGATACGCCTACGATGACTATGCCGCGCGGGCTGAAGAAGGGAATGAGGGCCGAATCCATCGCGTCAATTTTACCCCCTCGGTCAGTCGGCGTGCCTCGCTTGGGCGTGCGGCGCGCAATAAATAAGGATGCCGATGCGGCATCCTTATTAAATCTATTTTCCCAATCTTGCTCTTTCCTCCTCGACCACGGCCTCCTCCAGCTTCTTGAACAGCGGGCCCGGCTGATTCAGCCTTGTGTCCCCTTTTAGCTCGCTGGGCCTCCAGCCCGCTCCTTCAACCGGCTTATATCGTAGGACCGTATGCTCACCCAGTGCGTCTTTCACGGTCTCGGTGTATTGCTCGCCGAAGAGCGGGATCTGGTAGCCGAAGAACTCATGCAGTCGCTGCGAGGTGAATGGCAGGAAGGGTGCAAACAGCACCTTGAGCGAGTCGATGGCTTTGAGCGCAGTGTAAATCGTCCTGGCTGCGCCATCCTGATCGGTCTTGATGGCCGTCCACGGTGCATTGACGTCGAGATACACGTTGACGGCGGTGGCGAGCTTCATGGCTTCGCCCAGGGCCGAACGCAAATGCACGGCTTCGAGTTCCGCACCGACGGTCTGGAATCCATTTTCGATCGCGGCCAGCAGATCCAAGTCGGCGGGGCGCAGCCTGGACGGGTCCACCTTGGGCACATATCCGTCCCAGTTCTTGTAGCAGAACGACAGCACCCGGTTGGCAAGGTTGCCCCAGGTCGCCACCAGTTCGTTGTTGTTGCGTGCTACGAACTCCTTCCAATCCCAGTCACTATCTTTCATCTCCGGCATGTTGACCGTCAGATAATAGCGCAGGGCGTCCGGATCGTACCGCCTCAGGGCGTCGAGGCCCCAGACGGCCCAGTTGCGAGAGCCGCTGATCTTTTGTCCCTCGAGGTTCATGAATTGATTGGCAGGCACGTCATAGGGCAGCGTCAGGGGCTGCTCCTCGCCTGCGAAGATCTGCAGGAATTGACTCCCTGCGCCCATGAGCTGCGCGGGCCACAGCGATGTGTGAAAGAAGATGTTGTCCTTGCCGATGAAATGGAATTGCCTGGCCTTCGGATTGGTCCACCAATCGCGCCAGGCCTCCTTCCGAGGCGACAACTGACTCCATTCGATGGGTGCGGAAAGGTAGCCGATGACCGCCTCGAACCACACATAGATGCGCTTGCCCGCCTCCGTCCAGCCCGCGACCGGCACCGGGATGCCCCAATCGAGATCGCGCGTGATGGCGCGCGGCTTCAGACCTTCCGTCTCGATCTTGCGCAGCGACTCGCCAATGACCGTATCGCGCAGATGGGGCGCGCGTTCCTGCAGGAACCTCTTGACCTCGGGCTCGAGCTTGGACAGGTCGAGATAGAAGTGTTCGGTCTCGCGCAGTTCGAGCGTGCCGCCGGTCTTGGAGCGCGGCTGGATCAGCCTCTCGGGCTCAAGCACATTGCCGCAGTTATCGCACTGGTCGGAACGTGCCCCCTCGTAACCGCAGATATAACACGTCCCCTCGACGTAGCGGTCAGGCAGGAATTTTCTGGTCGAGGGCGAGTACCACTGCATGGACTTCTGGGTGAACATGAATCCATTTTGCTGCAGGGCGAGGAACATGTCCTGCGAGACCTTGAAGTGATTCTCCGTGTGGGTGGTTGTGAACAGGTCGTAGGTGATGCCGTAGCCTTTGAAGACCTCGATGAATGACTCGTGAAAGTGCCGGTACACTTCCTCCACCGGCCTGCCTTCCTGATCTGCGCGGATGGTGACCGGCGTGCCGTGCGAGTCCGTGCCGCTGACCATGAGAACCTTATTCCCCTTGAGCCGGTGGTAGCGCGCCACGATGTCGCCCGGCAGGTGCGAGCCGGTGAGGTTGCCGACGTGGATCTCGGCGTTGGCGTAGGGCCAGGCAATGGCAATCAAGATGTTTTCGGACATTCGTTTCTCTCTTTTCTCCTCGCCGCCAGGGACCCGCAGGCACACCAGGGAAAATGGAAGGACCCCCCTCCCCGGTGCTCTGCGCGTGGTCCGTGGTGGCTGTGGTCAAACAAAAAGGCCGTCCACAGGACAGGGACGGCCTCGACTTTTCATAAGGCAAAGCTAACGCTCATCCCAGCTGCCGCGATACGTCTCCATTCGCATCATGTTGCGCATGGACATGGTCATTGTCACCATTGGGAAAGAGGATGTGATCATGCGGGATAGTTTAAGCGTCGAGGAATGGTTTGTCAATAGGGATCCGGATGCAGCTCGGCGCAGCGTGCCAGACTGCCCTTGGGGCAGGGTTGGAATGGCCGGTTTTGCAGGGACGCCCAGTGGCAAGCTTTGCCTTGGCGGACCCGACGAAGGGAAACCCTGAGTCTTAAACCCCTTGTCGGCAGCGGCGAATTTGATGGGCCCACTGCCCCAGGATTTGCTCCGAATGATCCTGGGCAAATTTCCGCGGCCATCCATACTCTATCGTTCCCCTGCTCGCTTCTGACTGAAACCAGGCGGGCCCGTCTCTCAGGCGGGTGTTTGGACTGCACTCTTGTACGGGAACAGGAGCGTCCCGAAGATGGGCAGGATATCTATGAAAACGCGAAACTCCATCTCCCGGCCCGCCACAAAGAACAGCAGGAGCACGATAAAAAAAACACTGAAGGACCTTCGCAGGAAGATCGGTTTCTCCTGCCAGCCTTTAAGAACCAGGAGCAGGATGGCTCCGAAAAAGAGCAGCGTGACCAGGAACGTGATCGGATAATGCGTATACTGATCGATCTGATAACCCAGCGTCCAATCGATGGGCTGGCCCGGATTGTTTCTGTATACATACACGATCAGGCCGTGGACCAGGACATAGATCGTGGACTGCGCGGCAAGCAAAACGAAATAGGCTCGGGGGCTGAGAGTTCGAAAGAAATACAGGGCAAAGATCACCACCAGGAAAATCGAGGTCTCCTTGTTCAGGGTCGCGATCGTCAGAAGCGGGAGGTAAAAATGCCATTGCTTGCGCGCCATGAAAAGCAGGCCGAGGGTGAACAGGAAAAGTTGGGGGAGGTCATAGATATAACCATGGAAAACGGTCAAGGGCAGGATCAGGATCGTGAGAACGATCGGGACGATCTGTTCGGCATCATGGGAGTATTCCAATTGTCTCAGCAGGGCCTTTTCCGCGAAAATAAAACCGACCAGGCAGCCGTACATCACGATCACGGCGATCAGGGCTTCGCGCGGATAGACTCCCTGACTCAATGAATTGATCGTGGTTTGGAGGCTGGCGGGTGCTCTCTGCGCAAGTCCGATCAGCCCTGGGGGGACGAACCGCGCCGCGAATTTGGAGATCAGGGGGACCAATATGCGGTACACATAGGGCCGGTCGGCCGTTCCTTCCAGCATTTTTGGAAAGGCCGCCGGTTCGAAGTTCCAGGAGCCGCTGACGGCAAAATACGGTACGAACACCCCGGCCGAAACGGCCAGGGCAGCCGCCCAGTACAGGCTTCCGCCTTTTTTTTGAACCGGCATCTCGTCTATAACAGCTTCTTCAGGACCAGGAACGGGGATTCGTCACCAGGGGGATGGTGTCCGCAATCGCCGAGATTCAGGTCCTGTCCGCAGACAGGACACAGCCCTTTGCAATCGGGCCTGCAGATCGGATTGATCGGGATCTCCAGCAGGGCGTACTCGCGGATCAGCGGTCCGAGATCGATCTGCGCATCATCGGGAATGATCAAGCCCGAATCGCTCACCGACTTTTCGTTGAATGCGTAGAGTTCGGTCAGGCCCCAGACGAGCCCCTGGCCGAATTCGGTCAGGCATCGTACACATTCCAAACTCATTTCGCCTGAGAACCTGCCCTGCACCAATAATCCCTGGGGCGTGCGGCCGATTTCGACCGTGCCCTCGAAACCGCTGAGTTCAAGATCGTCCGCAAGCCGGACTTTTTCAAATTCAAAGGGGAACTCGAAGTGCGCGCCGACTTCCTCATGAATGATGAAGCCGACGTTGATGCGGAATGGACGGCGGGGATTGACCATGCGAAGTTGGGCAGAATACGGCTGCCCTGAATTGGCGAGCGGGATCAGACGTTCCGGTCCACAATATACCTGACCAGGTTCTCCAGCCCATCGCGTTCCGGGCTCGGCTCGAACCCTGCCAGGGTTTGCAGCGCACGGGCCGCGTGCTCTTTGGCCTCTTCCATTGCCTTCTTGACGGCGTCCGTTTTGCGGATGGATTCGACCAGCCTTTGCATCCGTTCCTGATTTCCCCACCCGCCTTCCGCCAGCGACCGGATGTCCTCGTCGTTGGGACAGGCTTCGGCGTAATAGATGGCCGGCAGCGTGACCAGGCCATTGAGCAGGTCCGAGCCGACCGGCTTGCCGACCGTGGCCTGTTCTCCGGTGAAATCCAGAATATCGTCGACGATCTGGAAGGCCATTCCGGTCTCATAGCCGAACTTCCGCATGGTTTCAACGGTCGTTTCGTCTACCGGGCTGATCATGGCCGCGGCGCGGCTGGTCATCTCAAAGAGGGAAGCCGTCTTGGCATAGATGCGCTGCGCATAATTCTCGCGGTCGATCACGCCGCGGGCCGAAAACATTTGAGTCAGCTCGCCGTTCACGATGACGGCCAGTGTTTCGGCGAACAATTTCATCAACGGCAGGTGGTCGGTGTCGGCCGCGAGTTGGGCGGCGCGCGCAAAAAGAAAGTCGCCCGTCAGGACGGTCGCGGCGGGCGACCAACGCGCGTTCAAGGTCGGCATGCCCCGGCGCAGCAGCGAGCCGTCGATCAGATCATCGTGGACGAGCGTGGCGGTGTGCAGCAATTCCATGGCTGCCCCGAGCGTGACGAGCCGGCTCTCCGAGGCGCCCAGCATGTTTCCGACCAGCAGGGTGATGGTCGGGCGGATGCGCTTGCCGCCTGCCGCAAGGATCTGTCCAAGAGCCGCGCGCAGATCAGGATGACGATCATGCGCCTGGGCCTGCAGCCGCGCTTCGACGAGTTGAAGTTGAGCTTGTACAGCGGAAATGAATGTGACGTTATTCAAACAGTCTCTCCCCAGGAGAACAGGCGCGCCGCGTTCTCTGTCGTCGCGGCGGCGATCTCCTGCGGGGTGCGGGATTTTAGTTCTGCAATTCTATCAGCAATATGCGCCACAAAGGCAGGTTCGTTTCGCTTTCCGCGGTGCGGCTCCGGTGCGAGATAGGGCGCGTCGGTTTCGATCAGCAATCGCTCCAGCGGCAAAGTGCTGATGACCTGACGTTTCTTCTCCGCGTTTTTATACGTGATGGGACCGGTCACGCCGATGTAAAATCCAAGATCGATCGCGCGCCTGGCCATTTCCAGGGACCCGGAAAACGAATGCAGGACCCCGGGCCGCTGCGCCAGCGCTGCCTGCCCAGACCGCAAAGCAGATACCCATTCCTCCAGGATCCCGATCAGATCTTCGGCGCAGGCACCTTCCTCGGCATCTTCCCTCTCCCGGCAGTGGACGACCACCGGTAATTCCAATTCCGAGGCCAGTCCGAGCTGTTCTTTTAGGATCGAGATCTGGTCTGCGCGCTGCGCTCGATCCCTGTAAAAATCCAGACCGATCTCGCCGATCGCAACGACCGCGAGACTCTCCGCCGCCAGGTTTCTCAACGCCGGAATGGTCTGCCCATCCCACGATTCTGCTTCATTGGGATGAACCCCGACCGCCGCGCGGATCATGGGATCGGTTTCGGCCAAATTCACGGCGGCCCGGCTTGAAGCCGCGGTGAGGGACGGGACAAGGATGCGTCTCACGCCTGCCTCGGCCGCGCGTCGAATCACCGCCGTGCGGTCGATATCGAATTGCTCCAGGTCCAGGTGGCAGTGGGTGTCTGTCAGCGCCATGGGTTATTTCAAACCTGCGACTTGCAGGCCAGCCTGCAAAATGGCCTGCACTTTATCCTGGTGGGTCGTCTCGCAATAGACACGCAGCATGGGTTCGGTGCCGCTGAACCGAATCAGCATCCAGCCGCCGTCTTCCAGCTTGAACTGGAAGCCATCCACCGTGACCAGCCCGGTCACCTTCAAGCCGCCGATGGTTTTAGGATTCGCTTTCAGGATGGTCTCTTCGCGCGTCTTTCGATCGCCGCTGAAGGGCGTGTCAATGCGGTCGTAGTAATGCGGGCCGACCTGATCAAAGAGCATTTTCAGCAATTCGGTGGGCTTGCGGCCGGTGCGTGCCATGAAGTCGAGCATATACAGGCCGGCCAGGATCCCATCCCGTTCGGGGACGTTGCCGCGGAATGCGTATCCGCCGCTTTCCTCCCCGCCGATCATGGCGTCCGTTTCCATCATTTTGGGTGCAACGTATTTAAATCCGACCCCGGTTTCGTAGACCGGCACGTTGTAAAGCGCGCCGAGCTTGTTGAGCATGGTTGTGGTGGACAGGGTTTTGACGATTGGCCCGCGTTCGCCGCGTACCTCCAGCAGGTAATAGGCCAGCAAGGCGTAAACGCGCAGCTGGTTGACGAATTCGCCTTGCTCATCGCCCACGCCGAGACGGTCTGCATCGCCGTCGGTGATGAGCAGGACGTCGGCGCCATTGGCCAGGGTGGCCTTCAGCCCAACGTTGATGTTCGGCGGAATCGGTTCGGGGCGTTTCATCTCGGGAAAAAGTGGGTTGCGTTCCTGGTGGATCTCCACCACCCTGGTCCTGCCGCCGTCCAGCAAACCGGCAAACCAGCCGCCGCCGTTGCCCCACATCGAATCGACCATCACGGTGAAGCCCGCATCTTTCAGTTTTTGAAAATCGATCATTTTTTTGAGGTGCTCGATATAGGCCCCCGAGGCGTCAAACCTGACGATCGAACCATCTTCTTCCGCAGCGCCCCGGGCTTTCCGCCGGACGTTCTTGACGTCTTCGGGAATCAACGTCTCGATCCTTTTCAGACCGTCCGGATCGATTGCACCGCCGTGCTCGTCCCGGACCTTGAATCCGTTGTCGGTCGCTGGATTATGCGAGGCCGTGATATTCACCGCACCGCACGCCCGCTTATCCACGACGGCGTAAGCGATGACGGGGGTGGGGGTGGCGCCGTCTGTCAACCAAACCTGGAGGCCGTTGCCTGCCAGGACTTCCGCGGCGGCGGCGGCAAAGAATTCGCTGTCGAAGCGCTTGTCATGGCCCACAATGACCCATTGCCCCTGTCTGCCTTTCTCGAGCAGATAGGAAGCGAAACCCTGCGCGGCCCGGCGGACATTATCGAAGGTATAGTCTTCGGCAATGACCCCGCGCCAGCCGTCCGTGCCGAATGTGATTGTGTAGGCCATGCATGTCTCCAGGAATATTGACGCGGTCATTATAACCGCGGGCAGTCGAAAGAAAAAGACTGGCCTGCGCCCAAGCCCTTGACCGAGCGTGTTTTTACGGGCCTTTGACCAGAAAGTCGCCGAACAATACGTCCATCCCGCCGTTTCCGCTGGCGCCGGACGTGACGATCATTCCCACACCGCCTTTGGTGTAAGTTGAATCCTGCACCTGAGCCAGAACCTGGTCGTTCAGGAGCAATGTCAAAGTGTCGCCATCGCAGACCCCTTCGACGTGATTGACATCGTTTTGGGTGACCGTATTCGGATTCAAGGTCCCTTCGGTCAATGCGTCAGAATTGCCGTCAGAGTCATACTTGTAGATCCCGTAGTCGCCGTTTTGGTCAAACTCAAAGCTGTACATGCCGCCGCTCTTGGTTGCCCGACAGGCGACACCGATCGTGCCGTCATCCGGACCGGCTGTTTCCTGCGCGTCCGCTTCCACGCTGATGTTCGTATAACTGCTGCCGACCCAGACGGCATGCCCATCACTCGGCTGGCTGACCAAAATGTGATAGTGGCCATCCTTGTACTCGAGCACGTAATCCTGATTTTTCACCCGGCTCCATCCGCTGGACGGATCTGTAAAATCGTCCTGCAGGATCACGTTGGAGAATGGCGAGGGCGTTGGGATGGCTTCCGTGGCGACGGCGCTGGCCGGGACGGCCAGCGTTGGGACCTGATTTGCCGGAGCCGGCGCCGTGCCGACGGTTTGGTCTGTTTGTTGTTTAATGCCCGAGTTCACATTGGAAAATACATAGAACAGGATCCCGCCGACTGCTGCCAGAATGACGCACGTCAGGACGACGGGCAGGATGAAACCCATGGCCGTGAAGCCGATCGTGGCACCCGCCGCCTTGTCGGCGGTCTCCATGCTTTGGAAACCCTGATCGCTGGGCTGGCTCGTCTGCCCAAAGTTGATTTCCATGGGTTGGGGAGGGGGCGCCTGGCGCAGCTCTTCGGGCACGATCACCGTGCTTCCGCAATATGCGCATTGGACCTCCTTTTCTGTGCCGGTCGTGGTGACTGGCGATCCGCAGTTCGGGCACTGAAAAGTCTTGATGTTCGACATTCCATTCTCCTTCTCTGGCGATAGAGATTGGCCAACTATAGCATATTCAGTTGACATATTCAATGGGGTTATAATCGCGCCACCATGGATCAGATCTATCTCGATTATGCCGCGACCACCCCTGCGGATCCGCGTGTGCTCGATGCGATGCTGCCCTATTTTTCCGCCCGGTTTGGAAACCCGTCATCCCTTCACCGTTATGGACAGCAGGCGGAGGCGGCCGTCGAATCGGCACGCGAAGCGGTTGCGGCCGCGTTGAACTCGCGTGCCGATGAAATAGTCTTCACGGCCTGCGGTTCCGAATCGGATAATCTGGCGCTGCGCGGTGCGGCCCTGGCCAGGCGCAAGCAGACCGGAGCGAATCGAATTGTCACATCGAAGGCGGAACATCACGCGGTCAGCAAAACCGCGGAACAACTTCAGGAATATCTCGGCTTTGAGGTCATCTGGCTTGAGGTCGATGAACATGGCATGGTGCAGCCGCAGGCCCTTGAGAACGCTGTGGATGACAAGACCGCGCTGGTTTCGGTGATGTATGCGAATAACGAGATCGGCACGATCAATCCGATCCGCGCGCTCGCCGGGATCTGCCGCCGCCGCGGTGTCTTGTTCCATACCGATGCGGTGCAGGCGGCTGCGTATTTGCCGCTTGACGTCCAGACACTGGGGATCGACCTGCTTTCATTGGGCGGTCACAAATTCTACGGGCCCAAAGGGGTCGGAGCCTTGTATGTTAGGAGGGATACGCCGTTGATTCCTTCCCAGACCGGTGGGGGACAGGAATTCGGTCTGCGGGCCGGGACCCAGAACGTTCCCTACATCGTTGGTTTTGCGGAAGCCCTGCGCCTGGCGGCCGCAGAACGGGCGGAGCGTGCCGCCCAAGTGAAACCACTCCGCGACCGGATCATTGGATCTGTCCTGGAAACGATCCCGGATTCCCGGCTCACCGGGCATATGGAAAGCCGTCTGCCGAACCACGCCTCGTTTGCCTTCAAGGGCGTCGACGGCAATCTGCTCCTGACTCTGCTCGACGCAGCGGGCTTCGCCTGTTCATCCGGTTCTGCTTGCAAAACCGGAAACCCTGAACCCAGCGAAGTGATGGAGGCGATCGGCCTGTCGCGCCAGTGGGGATTGGGATCTCTCAGAATCACCCTTGGCGTTCACACGACGGCAGAACAAACCGAATCCTTTGTCCGGGCATTGCCTGCCGCCGTTCAGAAGGCGCGGGAACTGTCGAAATGAGCGGAAGCATTTCATCAATGCAGCAGGAGGTTGGTAATTCTTTCCATTAAAGCGGGGTTGCTGTAAAAGAAGCGGTCCTGGACGCTCGATATGGCCAGAAGCGAGCTATTCAGAATTGAGATTCCTCCGAGAACCAATGTGAGGGCCAGGTAGACTCTGCGCCAGACCGGTCTGTCTGCCAGGCGCACATATCCCTCCCAGACCCCGATCAGGATCAACGGAATCAAGGGGCCGATCATCTCGACCGAATAGCGCTCGGCGGCGTCAAAGAAGCATAAGAGGACGGCGATATTCGCCGCTGCGGCAAGAGCCAGGCCAAGTTCAAGCCGTTGCAGCTGAGAGGGGCTGCCGGAATTGTGCCTGCGGTCCTTGGTCAGGCGGGCAATCAGACCGTAAATTGCAAAGCACACCACGGGCGTAATGAACAACATGCCGGTGATCGCTTCCGAGAAATAAAGCCTGGGAAGGGGCAGGGGAAAATTGCGAAATATCCTTCCGTATTGAGGCAGAAGGTAGGGGAATTGCCGCGCGGCGATAAAGGGATTGAGCAGATAATTGTACAGATTGGGCAGGATGTAGAGCGGCGAAAAGATCGAATTGAATGCCTTGTGCATATCGACAAATGCGAGTTGATACCGCAGTCCAAATTCACTGAAGGATCCAAAACGGGCGTAGTTGTACCACCCCAGGGCCGCGATCGTGATCAGCTGAGGCGCGATGAGGATCAACAGGAGCGCCAACAACTCCTTTTTGGGCCTGGCAGGCCGGCAGTCCCGGTAGTACCAGGCCAGGGTCATGATCGTGATGACTGCCGCCGGCAGAACCTGGGTGAATCTGGAACCGATGGCCAGCGCAAGGCAAATGGCTCCCAGGAATATCCCGGCCAGCCCCGGCCGGGGCGGGTCCTTGAGTCCGACAAAGATCCAGTAGATTCCGGTGATCAAAAAGAATTGTCCGCACGCGATTCCCGCCTCATAGATGTCCGGACTGTTCAACATCCAGGTGAACGGATTGGCCAGACCCGCCACCAGGATTCCAAACAGCAGCAGGTATATTGGAAGGTCCCCGAAGAACTTTTTCTGGATCTCATAGGCCAGAAGAGCCAGAGAAACCATCAGGCCGGCGATCGGAACAAATACAAAGTACTCGTCACCGATCTCGCCTCCATAAATAAAGATCTTGATTCCGCAAAGCACGGCGGCCGGCACAGGCCCCCAATAAAGGTAATACTGACCATCGTACAGCGACGCATCGCCAAGATAGGAGATCCTTGTCCGTTCCCGGGGGTCGTACGGATCGGCGAGGTTGAGCAGTGTCGCGGGCGGCTTGCTTGCGAGATGAAGTTGGCCCCGGCAAAATCCGGTCGCCAACTGGTCGTACATATTTGTATAGACCCCGTTCGGCAGGGTGATCCACCAGCCGGCCGTGAAGAACCACCCGTAGATCATGATCACCAGCAAAATGGCCGCACCGATCTGGAAGCGCGCGGACTTAAGGAGTTTCTTCATAAGCGGTCATGCGGAGGGGGTTCTTGTGATAAGTGCAGTTGATTGGTTCGGTCCGGCTGACTGGCGGCCCACGAGCCGTATTATAAT
Organism: Anaerolineales bacterium; assembly: GCA_035515435.1. Lineage (GTDB taxonomy): Bacteria > Chloroflexota > Anaerolineae > Anaerolineales > Villigracilaceae > Fen-1038. Next base: position 21,044 of record DATJBI010000135.1, on the reverse strand, counting down.
CGCATCCACCATGCTCCATCTGGCTTTGTTCACCCTGGCTGCGCCTGCCGCCTCCGGCGCGGCGATGTGCGCTTTGTCCGCCGCGCAGAAAGTGCGGGGATCGCCCCGATGACCAAGGTGGTCGTTGCGATGAGCGGCGGCGTGGATTCGTCGGTCGCGGCCGCCCTGCTCAAACAGCAGGGATATGAGGTCATCGGCATGATGCTGAGGCTGTGGTCGGAGGCGGGGGCGGAAGACTCCAACCGATGTTGTACACCCGAGGCGATGGGACTGGCGCGCCGCGTCGCGGCCAAACTCGATATCCCGTTCTATGTGGTCGATGCCCGGCAGGTCTTTCGCAGTACGGTCGTAAGCTACTTCCTGGACGGGTATGCGCGCGGCGAGACGCCCAATCCCTGCCTGGTCTGCAATCGTCAGATCCGCTGGGAATTCCTGCTCAGTCATGCACTCGCGCTCGGTGCGGACGCCATGGCGACGGGGCACTATGCACGGCTCAGGGCTGAGGCGGGCGGGATCCAGCTGCTGCGCGCGGTGGATCGGGGCAAAGATCAATCCTATGTGCTGTATGTGCTCAACCAGTCGAAATTGAAGCGGGCCCTGTTTCCGGTCGGCGATTACACCAAGCCCGAGATTCGTCGCCTTGCCGAGTCGTTTGCGCTGCCGACCGCCTCCCGGCACGACAGCCAGGATCTGTGTTTTCTTGCAGGTGATGACTATCGTAACTTCCTTCAGCGCAACGCGGCGGGCATGCTCCGGCCGGGCCGGATCGTCAACCGCAGCGGGCAGGTGTTGGGCGAACACAGCGGGCTCGCGAACTACACGATCGGCCAGCGCAAGGGCCTGGGAGTCTCTTCGGCCGTGCCTTTATATGTTTTGGGGAAAGATGCAGCCGCAAACACAGTGATCGTCGGGAGGCGGGATGAACTTGGCTCGCACGAATTGACCGCAAAGGAAGTGAATTGGATTTCGGGCGAAGCTCCCCCCGGATCGTTCCGGGCGGAGGTCAAGATTCGCTATACGGCCAAGGAGGCCGGGGCGCTGGTCATGCCGCTGGGCCAGGGACAGGCCCGGGTCCAATTTGAGATGCCGCAGCGGGATGTTACCGCCGGGCAGGCGGCGGCTTTTTATCGGGACGACGTTCTGCTGGGCGGCGGGATCATTCAGTGAGATAATAAAAGAGGAGAATGCCATGAACTATCGCATCGAATCGCTGTTGTCGGCGCGCTTGTTCCTTTTTCCACAGCACGCGGGTGGACGGATCTATTTCCTGAGCAACCTTTCGGGTCACCTGAGTTTGTATGCGATGAACTACGGTGGTTCGGTCCCCGAACCGCTCCTTCCGCCGCACCTCGCGCTGCAGAACCCGGAATTGATCGGCGGATATTCCTACTGTGTCTTCCCGAAGATCAAGCGCATCCTGGTGATGATCGACCATGACGGCGACGAGAATTATCAGCCGATGTTGATCCCGCTCGAGGGCGGGTTTCCCGAGGCGGGCTTTAAGGACTACTTCGCCAACTATCGCGTCCACCTGGCGCTGTGCGACAAGGCCAGGAACATGGTCTACTTCATGGCGGAGCGCCGCGATGCGCCCCTTCAGGAAACCTATCGCGCCGATCTCAGAACAGGCGAGCTGACCAAGCTGGGCGAGAGCCCCTGGGGACTTTTTCCAGCGGCGCACAATCGAGGCCACACGCAGACCTTGGTGGGCGAAGGTTACACGGTGGGGGACGGCGTCTTGTATCGATTCCGCGGCGCGGACCGCGAGCTCATCTACGGCAAGCGGATCGAAGATCGCGCGCAAGGCGAGGTCGTGCCCCTGAACGGAATCGCCTCGGCCGAATTCGCGCCGAGCGGCCGGGGCGCGGTCATCTCCAGCGCGGTGTTTGAGGATACGTACGGTTTGGGCTATATCAGCTTTGCACGACCCGGTGAACTCACGCCGGTGAGCGTCAAGGGTATTGTCCATAAAGGCAAGGGCGAACTGCTGGCGATCGGACATCTGGCCGCGGACCGTTACCTCCTGACATATAATATTGACGGCTGCTCGTGGGTGTATGAGGGCATCTTCAATGAAGCCCGGGCCGAAATGAATTACAAGCATGTCCTCATCGGCAGAAAACCGCTGGACAACGGAACGCTCGAGCATATTGATTACGACGAAGAGGCCGATCTCTTCACCGTTACGTTTTCCACCGCCACCTCGCCGACCCAGATCTATACCGTCGAGGGCCGGTCGCGCCTCAAAGTCGTTCCGCACACCACTGAAAAGATACTCGGCATCCCACGCCGGCATTTGTCATCAGGGGAGGACGCATCGTTCACCTCACACGACGGGTTGCGCGTCTCGGCACGCCTGTATATGCCGGCCCGGCCCCTGGGCTTCCGCGGACCTCGTCCGCTGGTTTACTACATCCACGGCGGCCCGCAGGGCCAGGAGCGCCCGGATTTTGCCTGGTTCTCCATGCCGCTGATCCAATTCCTGACCTTGCGCGGCTTTGCGGTGTTCGTTCCAAACGTGCGCGGCTCGACCGGATATGGACTGTCCTACACCAAGCAGGTCGACCGCGATTGGGGCGGTCAGGACCGCCTCGATCATGTCCATGCCATGACCAAGGTGCTGCCGAATGATCCGCGCCTGGATATCCGGCGCAGCGCGGTGGTGGGGCGTTCGTACGGCGGCTATATGACCCTCACGCTGGCGGGGCGTCACCCCGCCCTGTGGGCGGCGTCGTGCGATATGTTCGGCCCCTATGACCTGCTGACCTTCAGCGAGCGCATGCCGGAAACGTGGAAACCCTATTTCAAAATTGCATTGGCAGACCCTGAAAAGCCGCAGGAGCGGGCTTTCCTGATCGAGCGTTCGCCGAAGACCCACCTGCCTGGGATGGCCTCGCCGATGCTCGTGGTACAGGGGCGCAACGACCCTCGGGTGGTCGCGGCTGAGTCGGAGGATCTGGTGCGTGAATTGCGCGCCCGCGGCAAGCAGATCGAGCTGATCATTTTTGAGAACGAAGGTCACGATGTGCTGAAGTACGAGAACCGCGTCAGCTGCTACAACGCCATTGCAGATTTCTTTGCAAAGTATTTGAATCCGTAGATCAGACCCGGGTGCCCTCTGGCCATGACCATTCCAGCCCTCGTGCTCGCGTTCGTCATCGCACTGCTGATCGGTGCCATGTTCCATCTTTTTTTCGGAGGCGGCCTGGGAAGGTTGTTTTTGTACCTCGTCCTATCGTTGCTCGGATTTGCAGCCGGCCAATGGGTCGGGGCGTGGCGCGATTGGATCCTGTTTCCGATCGGCACGCTCAATCTGGGGATGGCGACCATCGGTAGTTTGGTGTTTCTCTTCGTGGGGTATTGGTTCAGTCTGGTGAACATCCGGCCCGACCGTGGAGACGATGCGGTATAATGCAGCGTTCAAAATCTCTTCTCGAGGATATTTCATGTCTTTTCTGATCGACCTGTTCCTGCACCTGGACCAACATTTGCACGATGTCATACTCCAGTATGGCGCGTGGACCTATGGTCTGTTGTTCTTCATTATCTTCATGGAAACCGGCTTTGTCGTCACGCCTTTCCTGCCCGGCGACTCGCTGATCTTTGCCGCTGGAACGTTTGCCGCGCTGAACGCCTTGAACGTCTGGCTGGTTTTCCTCCTGCTGGCCATTGCCGCTGTCCTGGGCGACACAGCCAATTACTGGATCGGACACTTTCTTGGCGAGCGCGCCTATTCCATCAAATGGATCAAGAAGGAGTATCTTGACCGCACCCATGCCTTCTTCGAGAAGCATGGCGGCAAGACCATCTTTCTGGCCCGCTTTGTCCCGATCATCCGGACCTTCGCGCCATTCGTCGCAGGGATTGGACGCATGTCCTATTCCTATTTCTTCTCGTACAATGTTTTTGGCGGGACCCTGTGGGTGGCATTGTTCACGTTCGCGGGATATTTCTTCGGCAACATTCCATTCGTTCGCGACCATTTCTCCACGGTCATTATTGCCATCATACTGATCTCGCTCGTTCCGATCGGCTTTGAGGCGTGGCGCAGCCGGCGGGCGGGCGTGCGCCCCGCGACGAATTAGAGCTGAAGCGCCGCCGGCCGCTCCCGCCGTCCATGAAACGCTGGGCTGTCTTCTTCGGTCTGTTCATCATTTTGATCATCGTCCTGGCGGATGCCGGGAGGCTCGGCGCGCTTGATAGGATCTATGATTTCCCCTTCGGCGACAAGGTCGGACATTTCGTCCTGTTTGGATTGTTGAGCTTCGTCATTAATTTGAGCGTTTTCGAGGCCCGTCCAGGCGCGCCCAAGGGCCGGCTTGCCGTCCGGACAAGCCTGATACTTGCCCTGTTCATCGGCCTCGAGGAATATATCCAGCGCTTTTTCCCCACACGCCGATCCGACATTTTTGATTTCCTGGCCAGTTGTGCCGGTGTGACTTCCCTGGCCTGGTTGGCCGTGGTCCTGAAATCGTAGCTCGGAGCAGGCTCGGGCCCGCCGGGCCTACGGCAGCAGCTGAAGATGTCCTTCGGCTTGCTGCGTGACCGTCTGCCGGTCCCACAGCATCGGATAATATTGAATATTGGCCCACATCGCAGACATGTCGTCGTAATGCTTGTTAAAGGCGTGACCTGACTGGCCGGTGGTGTGAACGGTGAGCGAATTGCTCAACTTGCTCAGATCCACGATCAGGCGCATGGACGGCAGATCGGTCACGGCGTAATCGGTGCCGACGTTGCTCCAGGCCGTGGCGTTGACAATGTTGCTTCCACCGCTGGCCGGGAAGGGACCGCGGTTGAACAGCGAATCGATCAGGCCTATTCCGGTTTGTCCCAGGGTTTGGTTCTGGAAGGTGGCCGTGTGCATTTGGCCCCAACTCCACTTCGACATGTCGCTCCCATACCTGCCTTCCAACTCTCCCACCGCCTCGCTCCACGACTTCTTGAGGATGTCATCCCGCCCTTCGACCACGCTGCTGGTGGTTTTGTCATCCCAGAAGGGGTCGCTCGGATTCCTGGCAAGGCTGCGCATGACCTCGTTCCACTGGGAACTGTCGTCGGGCCAGTATTTTTTGGGGAGATCATCGTCGAAGGTATTCGAAAGCAGATGGCTCCAGAAGGCCTCAAAGACAGCGGCCGGCGCCGAATTTGCCCGGGCCTGGCCGTCCCAGTTCTTCAACAAATTGAGCGCGGCAGACTCGTTTCCGCTGAATTGGCCGCTAATCTGCTCCAGCAAGGGCACAAACACGCCCGCGTTGGAATCGAAATCATCGCCCTGCATCTTTTGCACGTAGGAAATATCGATCTTTCCGGGGGCCTCCTTGATCAGATCCACGATGCGGTTGGCGCGGAAGCCGTAGTTCCAATCCGCAGTGATGAGATATGGATAGTCCTTCGGCGGGACCTGGTTGTTGGCGGTGACGATGTAGCCGTCCGCAGGATTGTACGTGTAGGGCAATTCGTCGAAGGGAATGTATCCCGTCCAATCGTATTGGCCCGTCCAGCCGGGCACCGGATAACGTCCGTCGCCGCTCTTGCGGATGGGTATATCGCCGGGCATCTGATAACCGATGTTGCCCTGGGTATCAGCGTATATGAGATTTTGGGCGGGCACGTGGAAGTCCCGGGCCGCTGCGCGAAACTGGTCCCAGTTCTGGGCCTGGTCGAAGCCGAAGATGGCCTCGAAGGGACTGGAGGGTTTGAGCGCGGTCCACGCCAGCGCGATCACATACTGGGGCGGCAGCAGGAGCCCGGCGCGGTCCTTGAAAGGAACGAAATCGGGAGCATGGCCGCTGTTCGTATCCTGCAGGGGACCATAGGTGTCCGAGATCACCGGACCATGCCGGGTCGAGCGGACGGTGATCGTAACGGGACTCCCTCCGGAGACACGGATGATTTCCGTGCGCGTCTGGAAATCCACCCATTGGCCGTCTGCTTGATATTGATTCGGGTTGGCCGGATTGACCTTTTCGATGAACAGGTCCATCACATCCGGGCCGACGTTCGTGTAGGCCCAGGCGATGTTGTCGTTGTGACCGACAATGACGCCCGGCACCCCGGCGAACGAAAAGCCGCCCATCTCGAACGGACATGCGGCGGTCTTGGGCTCGCAGTGCATGTCCACCTGATACCAGATGGAAGGCATTTGGATCTCCAGATGTTCATCGTTGGCCAGGATGGGCTTGCCGGTCGCGCTCAGCGCGCCGGACACTACCCACGAATTGGAACCAATTCCATCGCGGGGGGGACCCAGCGCGGCGTCCAGAAGTGAGACGTTGTGTTGAAGGGCCGAGAGGGTCGCCTCCGGAATTTGAAAATGCCCGGCACCCTGAGTCGCGGCTGAGGCTGGGGCTCCATTCCCGATCTGGCTGACGATGACCGGGTGGTCGGAGGGATAGGGCGGGAAGAGCTGGTCGATCTGTTGCGGCGTGAGGGTCTTGAGCAGAACCGCCCGCTCGATCTCTTCATCCATGTTGCCGCGCAGGTCCCAGGCCATGGCCTTGCCCCAGGTGAGACTGTTCACCGGGGTCCACGGCGCGATCTGGTAATCGGGGCTGAGCAGCTTCAGCACGGCGTATTCCAGGCTCAGCGCCGCGCCGGCGTGATCCTGGAGATAGGCGTTGACGCCGTCGGTATAGGCATTGAGGATGGCCTTTGAGTCCGGGCTGAGCATCCCGTACTCCTGCTGCGCGGTTTCGGCCCAGCCGAGGCTGCGCAGAAATGCATCGGTCGGAACCTGACCTTTGCCGAACATCTCCGAAAGGGAACCGGAGCCGATGTGCCGCCAGGCGTCCATTTGCCAGAAGCGATCCTGGGCGTGCACATAGCCCTCGGCAAAGAACAGATCGTGTGCCGTGGCGGCGTAGATATGGGGAATGCCCATCTGGTCGCGGTATACATCCACCTGGCCGTTGAGTCCCGTCACATGGATCGAGCCATCGATCTGCGGGAACGAGCGGGGTGCGACCTGACGGGGCAGGTAACTTTTGAAATAATAGGTTGCGGCGCCGCCCGCCAGCAGGGCGATGATCAGTACTCCGATTGACAAACGACCCAAGATCCTGCCCAGTTTTTTCATGTCTGCTCCGACGGGAATTTTTAGTGATTATACAACACGACGGGAAGAGTCCATCGTTCCAGGGACGGCGCCCCGCGAAACGGATCGGTTTTCACAAGAGCGCTTGCAGAATGATATAGACGGCGGATCCCCAAAAGAAAAGCAGCACGAGGCCTCCCAGCGCGATGGCGGGCACACCCCGCAGGCGGAATAGGACGGCAGGAAACTCGCGTCGAACCACGATAATAAACCCCGTGAAACCGCCCGCGAAGAAGGTTAAACCCAGCAGGGTTGGAGAGATGGGGCCTTTCCAGAAATGGTTCAGCAGGGCGAGGAAGATCAGCGCCGCAAACACCGGCGACGACGTAAGCAATAACTTTCCATATTCATTCCAGAAGGGATCCTGATCCTTTGCCTTCGGGCTTCGACGTTTCCTTGACATGATACGGCTCCTGAAGCTGATCGTGCATATCCATTTTTCGCATCCATTGGATGCAGCTGGTCAGGCCAGGCGCAATGAGGGACCTGGCTGCTTATTTCTCCGCGATATGTGCTTTCAGCGGGTACCAGATCCGCCTGCTTTGAACGTATTTCAAGCCGGCCGTCGAAAACAGCCATGCCATTTCGCGCGTGCTGTGGAATCGAACATGTTCTTTTTCTCTTGCTGCGATCCATCTGTCATACCCATTTGAAAGGAAATCGTCCGAGCTGACATCCAGAATCCAAATCCGGCCGTGGCCTTTCAACACCCGGCTGCTCTCCGCCAGTGCTCTTTCGGGATGAAGGTAGTGGTGGAACGAATTGGTGCACAGGATGTTATCCACGGCGTCGTTTTTGATTGGCAGCTGCTCGGCGAGGGCATTGCAGAAACTCACATTCCTGAGTCCCGCCGCGTTTTCAGTGGCGCGCTGAAGCATGCCTCTTGAAATGTCCACACCGATGAATTGTCCCTCTCCGTCCAGCAGGTCCGCCACGTAGCGCACCGCCCAACCCGTTCCGCAGCCCAAATCGAGGAAGGAACCGCCTTTTTCGAACGGGATCAGCGCAAGCACCCGCTTTTGCATCCACCGAAAATAATCGAACCGTCTGTCCTCATATGAATCGGAACGTTGGTCCCACTTTTGTGCGTTTGCCCGTTCGTGTTCGCCGGGAAGGCTCATCGAGGCCGGCTTCCGCCTGCATGTTATTTCGCCGCTCCCAACAACCTCGGGAACCAGTACCACAGCAAATCGGCGGCCGGCTTGCCATGCACGGAGGCGGATTTATCCTGCAAAGCGGCGGGTGGATAAAAGCCGCGGCTCACGATGCCGCCGATCCAGGGACGCGTGTTGAGGGCGTTCAACATCGCTTCGTACAGATCGTACTGGCCCTGTAGGTCGATCGAGGCGGACGGTGGGTTGTTCGGCTGATTGAGCGCCAGCCAATCCAGACAGCCGCCCTGGCCGTCACTGATGCACCCGGTGGTCACGCCGCCCGCGGATGGATAGGCCAGGGCGATGATGATCGGCTTGTTGAGCAGGGAGGGCAGCGGCGAAACCTCGTTATCGAGCAATTTGCCGGCCTGATTGAGCAGGTCGGTCTTGGAGGCGCCAGCCTGGGTCGCGAGCGGTGCGCTCCATAACAGGTAGATCCCGTCCACATCCTGGAAGAAGCTCAAGGGCGTCGTCAGCCTGCCCGGCGTGTAGGGCAGGGCCCACAGGACCTTTCCACTGAAGTGCTCTCGGGCTTCCGAGATGATGGCGGCCCAGCGTGCATCGGCGTCGGCTGGCACGCCCGACGGGGAACCGTCCGGCAGGGTGCCGTTCGGCAGGGCCGGACTGATCCACGTTCCGCCGCCCAGGATCAGCATCTGCGCGCCGGATTGCGTGGCGAGGTCGGCATAGTTGTCCGCAAAGGCGCGGTAGTGATCGAACCAGTTGTTCCACCAATTCAGATCGCGCGGCGCGCTCTTCCAGAAGTCGTCCGCCTTGAGGGTGGCGAAGTGCGCGATCGGGAAAAGGCCCACGTTCAAATTCATGGCGCGCGCCTGGCTGATCATGACCGCCGAATCGATCCAGAGTGGATCCTGGCCCGGAACGGGCGAGAAGATCAAGGGCTCGCTGTCTGAAAAAGTCCAGGTGGGCGTCATGAAGACCCAATTTGCCCCCAGACCCCGCGCGGTTTGAAGCGTCTGCGGATAATAGTAGGACCAGCCGGGACGGTAATCCGGCTGGAACTCGATGCCGCCGACAAAGCCGGCGGGGCGTGCCGTGATCTGCGCGCCGACCAGTGATGTGTTGTCCCCGGCCAGCCAGGCCCACGAACTCACGGTGTCCTGAATATCCTGGGGCGTGAGGCTCGTGGAGAGTTCGTGCCCCGCCGCGGATGGGCCGGGCGAGGATGCATCATCGGCGCTGCCGCACTGTCCATTGCGGCAATAGCGATAGTGGAATGTGCCGAGCATGTTGAGGGGGCTGTAGAGTCGGTAAACCCATTGGTTGTTGCCCATCGGCCACATGGGGATCGGTTCCGTCCAGCCGTAGGGATTGAACTGGATGTAGACGATGTCACTGGAGGGCGTGCTGGACGGCACGGTCACCTGAAAGAGAATGGGTGAAGAAGCGCCGGCGTGCCAGGTGTCAATCGAATCGCGGATCACCGTATCCTGCGCCGGAACGATAAATTCGCGCAGAACGAACTCTCCGGTGGGCTGGTGTTCCGCGTTCAGGAAGCCGTCGCCCAATGTATATTTGTATTGAACGTAGGCGCCGACCGGCAGACTGATGGTGACGCTGTAATGTCCGTCGGGTTGCAGCGACATGATCGGCATGCGGTCGGCCGCCGTGCTCACGCCGCCGCGCAGATCCGCGAATGTGTTGCCCAGTTCCAGCAGATTGCCGGCGATACGGATCGGCGCGCCCTGCACCGTATCCGAGGGCGGGGTCGCGTTAAAGGTGATCTTGACCAGCGGGGCGGCCTTGACGTGAATTTCCACGGCGGTGTTCAGATTCGCCCCCACCGCCGCGCCCTGCTGAAAAGGCTGATAGGCGCCGTCCATTGCATAGGCGACGAGGTTGTGGGTGCCCACCGGAAGTCCCTGCAGATCGAACCGCCCGGCCGAATCGGTGATGGATTGAAGACCTCCGGCTGTGACCAGAATATTCGGGACAGGCGTGCCGGTGTCCATGTTGAGAACGCGTCCTTGAATCCCTCCCAGCGCGGGGGAATAACTCTTGTCGCTCCAGCCTGCGATCGCATCCTGCACTTCGCCCTGTCCAGCCACATAATAAAGGCGGTAGCGGATCGGAGTGTCGATGGCACTGTCCTCGGAGATCGGAACACTGGTCTGTCGGACATAGCGGTACTTGATCACCGCATTGAGAGGCAGGGGCAGGGTGGCGCTGTAGGTCAGATTATCCCTGGCCTGCATGGGATAGGTTGTGGCGTTCAAAGCCAGGCCGGTCACTTCATCCATGACGTTCATATCCAGCGATTCCCCCGGAGCAAGCGGTTCGGGCAGGATGACGGTGAATGTGACCTTTGCGCGCGGCTGAGGCGTGGACGTGGGAAGGGCGGGTGCCCCCGCTTGGGTTGGCCCCGGGGATAGGTTGGGCAGTTGTAATAAAGAGCCGGTACAGGCCAGGCCGCTCAACAGGAATGCACAGATCGACAGCGCCATGCTCAATCTATTTTTCGATTTCATCTCCCGCGTCCTTTTGCTTTGCCAGGATTTGCTGTCGTATCTCGTATTGGTGCTCCGCCAGACTGCCCAGCACGCCGTTGACGAAGCGCGGCGCGCTGTCGGAGCCGTATGATTTTGCAATTTCGACGGCTTCATTGATCGCGACCTTGACCGGTGTTTGATTTTGAATGGCGAACTCCCAGCAGGAGATCCGGAGGATATTCCGGTCGATCGCCGCGATCTGGTCGAGCGGCCATTCCGGCGCGTATTTTTCTATCACGTGATCGAGCTGGCGGGTCAGGGGAAGCACACCGAAGATGATCTGCCGTGCGAACTCGGCCAGGTCATCGGAAAGCGAAACGTCCTCGAGCCGTTCTCGGAACACCTCGGCCGGAGGGTGATGCGCAATATCCACTTCGTAAAGTACTTGCAGGGCCAGACAGCGCGCCCTGGTGCGGGACTTCATAATGTGTCAGGCCTCGTCTGACCCCTCGTAATGAATATCTTCAATGTGAATGTCAACCTGCCCAACATCCATGCCGGTCATTTCCCGGATGGCGCGCGTCACCTGCTGCTGAACGTTGCGGCCGACCTCGCGGATATTGACCTCTTCCTTCACGATGAGGAACAGGTCGGCCATCACCATGTTTTCATGGATCGCGATCTGCACGCCGTTCCCGGGGCCGCGTTGCAGGAAGCGATTGACCCCTCCGGCGACCGGTGCCATTTCGCTGACACCCGGTACGCTGAGGGCGGCCATGCGGGCAATGGTGATCAATACCTCGGGCGCGATCGTGGTCTTTCCGGGTGGACGGGTAGAGTCTGTCATGGTTGTTTCCTTCTCCCTCACCCTTGGTCCCTCGCCCAGGTCTGGCGGAGGGGGGAGAGGCTTGATTTACATCATGGCCATGCCGCCATCCACGCCGAGGACCTGCCCGGTGATGTATGCGGCTTCGTCGGAGGCCAGAAATGCGGCGGCATACGCGATTTCTTCCGGCCGGCCTTTGCGCGCCAGCGGAACCATCTTCAGCATGGCAGCCAGGGTTTCAGGCGACATGGCATCCAAGATGGTCGTATCCACAAATCCCGGCGCGATCGCGTTGACGGTGATGTTGCGCGAGGCGACTTCGCGCGCCAGGGATTTCGTGAAGCCGATCTGGCCCGCCTTGGAGGCTGAATAGTTCGTTTGCCCCGCATTGCCCATCTGTCCTGCAACGGAAGCAATGCTGATGATGCGGCCATAGCGTTTGCGGATCATGTGTTTGACCGCGGCCTTGGAACAGTTGAACGTGCCTTTGAGATTGACCGCGATCACAGAGTCCCAATCCTGTTCCGACATAGTCAGGATCAAACCGTCGCGCGTGATGCCGGCATTGTTCACGAGGATGTGCAGATCCCCGAACGTATCCAGCGTGAACTTTACCAGATTCTGGGCATCACTGAAATCCGAGACATCTGCCTTGAAACAGTTTGCCCTGCCCCCGAACTCCTGGATTTCACCACACACGACACTCTCGCCAGACCTGTCGTTCACCACCACGGCCGCGCCGCGGCGGGCCAGCTCATGGGCGATGGCTCGGCCGATGCCGCGCCCGGCACCTGTCACGAGGGCGACGCGGTTTTCCAATGCTAATGTCATCGTTGACTCCTTATAAGGAAATTATACTTCATGCTTGCAGCCCGGAATCAAGGCAAATGCGAGCCCGCCCAGGGCCGCGAGGATCCCAATGTATAAAACCGCGTCCTGCCAGAATTGAAGCGGATACAGACGGATCAGGGTGTCTGAGTCGGGGAACAGCCATGAGTTGCCCTGAAAGAACAGGTGATGGAAGTCGGCGAAGAAACTCCAGAACAGGTCGCCGTTCCCGCCCGCACCGAGGGTGGCGACGACGCCGACCGTGACCGCCAGGATCAACGTCAGCCAGCCGCCCCGCCTCAGACCCTGGCCGAACGTGTCCATCCATCCCCCGCGCCAGGCCCAGCCTGCAAGCAGGATCAGGATCGCGACCATGCCATACCACAGCTTCAAAAAGTTCTGCACCACAATTTTGACATCGTGCATGTGACTCAATTCGGGTTCCGTGAAGAGCGGCGTCCCGTCGCTGAATTTCAGATCGCCGAGATAGGAAATATCGGCCTGGTTGAGCAGATAATCGATCCCGGCCATTCCCCAATGCAACCGATCCTGGGTGGAGAAACCATAAATATCGGGCGGAAAATACGGCATGCGGTATTCGACGTTGGGAAAGAGCGGAGTGAGCAGGACCCGTATGCCCAGCCCGACCAGGCTGAGGGGCAGCAGCAGCGTAACGAGCCAGGAGAGTACCGCGTAAACGTTCTTCATGTTTTTGTCCTCTGTCGTCGGGAGATCCTGAAGGGGGCGCCGCGATCCGCTCTCCGATCAGCCGCAGCCCACAGGGGGTGCGCGGCGTTGGGCGCGCCCACCAGGGCCGGCCCCGTCATTGCTGCAATCCTGAAAGTCCTCCGCTCAACGTGAAGCGGATGACCATGTCGTTGACGATCCACTCGATGGGTGCGCGGTCGTCCGTGAAGACCTGGGTTGTGTCATAACCGGGTTTCAGATTTGCAAACGTGACCTGCATGGCTGAGAGCAGTAATGGGCTGATATCCGTGCGATGCGAAAGGGCGTATAGATTGGAGGTGAAGTCCTCGTTTGTGGTCGGCTGCCTGGTCGCAAAGATCATGGTGTTGAGCGTGCCCGGAATGTCCATGATGTGGATCGAGGGAAAGACGGTTGACATCGTGGTCGCAAGGCCGTTGATCAGGCGCCGGTCGCCGGGCACACTGCCCACGTTGAGCGCGACCACTCCGTTCTCGCTTAAATGGTTATAACAGATCTGATAGAACTCCTGCGTGGTCATCTGCGGCGGAATGTAGGGAGGGCGATACGCATCCACGGCGATGAGGTCGTAGTGATCCCGGCCCTCTTCCAGGTTCCAACGTCCGTCTCCGATGATCACGTTCAGATTGGGGAGGTTCTCGCCGAAATATTTTCGGCCGACCTCGATGATCTTCGGATCGAGCTCGTAGCCGTCGATCGGGATCGGGCCAAATTCTGCGGTCGCCATGCGCGCGGCCGTCCCCGCCGCCAACCCGACGATCGCGATCCGATGTACCTGGCTGGGTGAATAGTCTGGGTTGAAGAACGGCGCGACCAGGAACTGCGCCCACGGCCCGCCGTAATCCAGGGTGTTCGGATTGTAGATGGAATGGATGCCCTCGCCGTCGTTCAATCGCAGGAGCGTATAGCCGTTGAGCTGTTGAACCTGAATGTAGTTATAGGCAGACTCGGTTTCGTAGACCTGTCCCTTTGAAGCCTTCAGGCTTTGGTTGTTCGAAATGACAGCGATGATGATCAACAGGATCGGCATCCAGAGATGTCCGGCCAGCAGTCTGTAGCTGGCGTAGCGGCCCAATCCGATCAGAGCCACAAACAGCAGGACCAGGCTGAAGAACAAGAAGGTCAGACGCGTGCCGATGGTGGGGATCGTAACGAGCACGGGGAGGAAAGTGCCGATGAACGAACCGAGGGTGGAGATGCCGTAGATCGCGCCGGAGGCCGTGCCTGAGGTCTTTGGGTCGTCCACGCTCAAACGGATCGCGAAAGGCGAGATCATCCCGAGCAAGGTCACCGGGACGCAAAACAGGACCAGGACGCCCAGGAACGAACCGAGCAGTATGGCAACCTCGAGCCCCTCAAACGCTTGCGCCGCGAATCTTAAGACCGGCGTTGCAATGTAGGGCACAACGCCCAACGTGAACGCCCCCCATGCCAGGACTCGATACATCGCCGCTGCGTCCGGCCAGCGGTCCGCCCAGCGGCCGCCGATGAAATACCCCGCCGTCAGGTAGATCAAGATGAGTCCGATGATGCTGGCCCAAACCAGATTGCTGGTGCCGAAGACGTTGCCGATCAAACGCGAGGCGGCCAACTCGGCAGCCAGGGTGGTCATGCCTGAAACAAAAACGGTGAAGTAAAGATATTTTCGCATCGGAGTTATTATACCTGCTGGTTCGGCCCCAGGCACCCGCCGGCCGACGTCGGATACCTCGCGGCCAATCATTTTCCGCTTGACGAAAGACATGCCCCCGGCTAAAATTCAGCCCGCTTAACAATACTCAGTCTAATGAGCGAAGGTAATCCTGCGAAGCAGGGTGAGAGGCGCTCGAGGAGATACGATGGAGAAAGTTGTACTAAAAGCATCCAGGCGCGATGTCACGGGCAAGCAGGTCAAGGCGCTGCGCCGCGCCGGCACGCTGCCCGCCGTCATCTATGGCCGCCATACGGAGCCGATCAATGTCTCGCTGGATGCGCATCATGCCAATTTGGCGCTCAGCAAGGTTGGCTCGTCCACCCTGGTGACGATCGATCTGGACGGCAAGGAATATCCGGCCTTGGTGCGCGAACGACAGCGCAACTATATCAAGGGCGGGTTGATCCATGTGGACTTCCTGGCGGTGTCGCTCACCGAGAAACTGCACGCCGAAGTCCGCATCGAGCTGACCGGCGCCTCGCTGGCGGTGAAGGATTTGAATGCCGTGCTCGTGACCGGGTTGCATTCGCTTTCGGTGGAATGCCTGCCGGCGGATCTGCCCGAACACATCACGGTCGATATCGCGCCGCTGGTGAAAGTGGGCGACAGCATTCATGTCCGCGATATTTCGTTGGGCGATCAGGTGCGCATCCTGGATGACCCCGATGATATGATCGTGAACGCGACCTACGCCAAGGTGGAGGAGGAAGCGCCAGTGGTTGCGCCGGAAGGTGCCGTGGCGGTCGCGGCGGAAGCGGCCGAGCCCGAGCTCTCCGTGGAACGGGGCAAGAAGGAAGAGGAAGTTCCCGAAGAGGGTGCAAAGGCCGAGAAGAAGAAATAAGGCCAAGCGAACTCCCCACCTCATGGCGGGGAGTTCTTGTTCCGCCCCCCCGGCTCAGCGCGGGAGCCTGCAGGGGCGCGCCCTTCTCGTTGTTTCATGGAGGAGATGGTGTCCCGGAGGCGCGCGGCCTCATCGAACCTTCATAAATCCAACAGGCCCAGAAAATCCACGGTGATCCTGGCCGTTGCGCCCCACAGTAATTCGCCATCGTAGGGATGGTAGACGATCAGTGAACGATTCCTCCCGGGCATGTTGAATTCCCAGCGGTTTGATTTTCCGGCAAGCCACTTGAGCGGGATCGTGAACACCCGCTCCACCTCATCCTTTCCGATGTGCAGGACGGCGGGCCACTCGATGATGCCGACCACCGGTGTCACGCGGAAACTGGTAACCGTGATCAGGTTTGTGATCCGTCCCAGCAGGCGGACCCGCTGCGGATCGATTCCAATCTCTTCGTTGGCCTCGCGCAGCGCGGTTTCTTCCGGTGTCGTTTCGCCCGGATCGCACGTACCCCCGGGAAACGATACCTGCCCTTTGTGGCTCTCGACCGTATCCGTGCGCCGCGTAAACAGCAGATGCCATTCCCCGTCCTGCCAAAGCAGTGGGATCAGGACCGCCGCGCATTTCAAGCGCGTCTCGCCGTTCAGATCGATCTCGGCGTAACCATCGGCGGAGGGTGCGGCATCCAGGGCCGCGCGCAATCTGCTTCGAATGTATTCCTCGGTCGGGGCGTCTGTCATTCCTCATGCTCTTCGAGGACCGCGCCGATCTCTTCCACCAGTTCCGTTCCGCGTCGATCTTCGCTTGGCTCAATCCTGCGCGCAAAGACCAGGAAGCCGGTGTGCGCCACCATGCGATCTGTCGGGCGCAGACGATTCGGCTCGGGTTTGTAATAGCGAACCCAAACTTCGCAGACTTCGATGAACGCAAATCGCCCGCGCCGCAGCGCGATCAGCAGTTGTTCCACCTGATTCACGGTCGGGATCAGGCTGCAAAAGAAGCCGCCGGGCTTGAGCGCAGCGCGCACCTGCGAAATGTAATCGAACGGATTTGGCACATCCAGGAAGAACGCGTCGCCATCCGATTCGTCCAGGCCCTCGGCGATGTCGCGCAGTCTGAATTCGACGCGCCCGGCCAGGCCGACGCGCTCGAGATTCTTCCTGGCCAGATTCTGCATCTCGGGCCGCACCTCATAGGAGATCACGCGGCCCTCCGCGCCCACGTTATAAGCCAGCGCAATGGTCATGGAACCCGAACCGGTTCCCGCCTCGATGACCTTTTTCCCGGGCCCGATGCCCATC
Source organism: Anaerolineales bacterium (assembly GCA_035515435.1). Taxonomy (GTDB): domain Bacteria; phylum Chloroflexota; class Anaerolineae; order Anaerolineales; family Villigracilaceae; genus Fen-1038. The sequence continues at coordinate 4,129 of DATJBI010000135.1, read as the reverse complement.
GTCACGAGGATGAAGCCGATGTCCTTCGGATAAAGGATCTGCGTCGTGCGCGGCAGATCGTTGAGCAGATCGGCCAGCGAGGGCTGCAGCAGAAAGAACGGCGAGCCGATGTGGCTGAAGACCTGCGTGCCCCAGGGCTTGCCGATCAAGTCATCGTGCTGCAGGATACCGCGGTGCGTTTCGAGCCGGGCGCCTTCCTTGAGCGTGATGATGAAGTTCTTGTGCCGCAGGCCGACCAGCTGGGCGAGATCACCGGCGCGCGCCGCGGAAGAAGCAGCATTGAAGGACATGTAGCTATTTTACCCCTTCGAGGTTCTTGTCTTCTGCAACGCCCTGGATCGGCACCCGGGTTTCCGCAAGGCGCAGCCGCCGGTTGATCAGGCCCAGGGCAAACGGGACCACCAGCGTGACGATCGTCAGGATCGACAATCCGAGAACGATGAGCGCGGTGCCCGCCAGGTTCTCCGACCGGGTGCCGAGGCCCGCGTGCACGGAGCCGACCAAAACGACGATCACGCAGCCGTTCCACAGACCGTGCAGGAACATGGCCGCCGCGTAGGCGCCGATCATACGTCCGGGGCGATGGTGGGCGCGGAACCACGCAATGCCCCAGCCGGTCAGGCTGGCGGTGAGAATGTGCATCATGGTGGTGCCGCCGCGCACGAAAAGCGTGGTGGCCCAGCTCGGATCCGGCTGGACGGAGGCCAGCAGGCTTTCGACCATCCCAAAGCCGGTACCGCTTAATGCGCCGATGACAAATCCGCGTGAGGGTGATGAAAGATGATCGAAGACCGCCCAGGCCGTCAATGATTTTGCGGTTTCCTCCACCGCCGGCGCGATGACCGAAAAGAACAAGAGCGCCAGTGCAATGACCGCCGGTTTGATCAGATAGGGGCTGAGCAGGTTCAGGATCGTGTCAGGGTTGGAGGCGCTGTTGAGCTGCTGCCGCATCAAGTCCAGGCCGATCCTCGCTGCAGGATCAAACGCCAGATAGATGCCCACCCCGATGAGCAGGAATACCACCATCGCCAGCTCGACGAACCCGGCCAGCGATGGGCCCAGGAGCATGCCGCTTCCCAGGGCGCCCCAGGTGCCCTGTCTGGAACCCGCGCTCAAGCCCCCGATGGCCAACCGCGCGAAAAAATATACAGGCAGACCAATCGACAGGATATAGAAGGGGGGCGTGATCCAGCGCAGCAGGCTGTTGCCGTAAAAGATCTGGGCCAGGGCGGTCACGCCGAGCCAGGCCAGTACAAGCAGAACACCTGCCCGGATGGTCATGGGCCCGGTCGTTTCGGCGGCAACGGGCCGGCCGATCAATCGTTGGATGCTGTAATACGCCGGGGGGATCAGGAGCGCACCGACAAAGAGAATCGCACTGGCCAGCAGAACCGCATCCAGCAGCGGCTGCATTTGCCGGTCTCCGCCCAGAGTGAGCGCGGCCTGATAGGCCAGCACGAGGACCGCCATGGCAAGTGCCAGGGCCGCGCCTCCGAGGCTGGCAATGGCAAGCAGGATCGAACGCCAATCGCGGCCCGCTTTTGATTCCACTATTGCTCCTCGATCGTCACGCTTAAGATTTTATCGCCGGGCGGCAGATCTCCCGCTTGCGACGGATCGCGCGGCGTCAGGCTTTCCACCACATCCATCCCCCCGATGACCTGGCCGAAGACGGTATAGATCCCATCAAGACTTGGCTGGGGCGCGTACGTGATAAAGAATTGACTGCCGTTCGTGTCCGGGCCGGAATTTGCCATCCCCACCACGCCTGGTTTGTCGTATCTGAGATCCGAGACCTCGTTTTTGAAAAAGTACCCGGGTCCCCCCTTGCCCGTCCCGCTTGGATCGCCGGTCTGGGCCAGAAAGCCGGGAATGACGCGCTGAAACGTGACACCGTCGTACCAGCCCTGCCTGGCAAGAAAAACAAATGAGTTCGCGGCGAGCGGCGCTTTGTCTGCATACAACTGGATCACAATGTCGCCCTTTTCCGTGTGCAGCGTGGCAATGTACTGCCGCGATACATCGATCGCGAAGGAGGGGCACGATTTGAATTGCCGCGCCCCAAGCGCCGTCATGCTGACCACATCGTTCAGGCTGTTGTAGTCGAGGATGGCCGTCGGCTGCAGGCTGCCGTTGATGAAGGCGATCGGGATTTGAATGCCGAGTTGAATTGCCGCCGTTTCCATGGATTTTGTGCGGGCCGCCGTTTCCGGGCTTTGATAATCGGCCGCGAATTGCGTTCCGTCAAGTCCCAGGCCGATCGCACTGGTCTGGATCCATGAATTGAATTCAGCGATGGTCATTTTTGTCCAGTCCGCATATTGGGAATGCAGGAGATCGCGCATCTGCCAGAACTGGCCCTGATCCCCGGCCGCCAGTGCCGCTTCGGTTGCCAGTTGCGATTTGTCCAGTTGCCCAAGCACCGGATCGCGGGAACCGTTTTCAGCAATGAACACCGGCCGAAAGACAACCCGCAGGTCGCGCGGATGGCCTGCCTGCAACTGGTCCACGATGGAGGCAAAGCCCTGACATCCGGTGGACTGAAAATCGCAGTAGGTGATCATGGTCACGGCGGCGTCTGCGGGGCCGCGCACATAATCTGCGGCGTCGATCGGCGGCAAGCCGGACGACACATCGGGCGTTGGCCCGGCTTCGATGGTGGAACACCCGGCATAGGCTGCCGGCGTATCTGGTGAGGGCCGCGGCGTGGGCGTATCGAAAGCCGTGGGAGTAACGACCGGCCGGGCGGCTGCGCAGGAAGTGAGCAGAAGAACGGGGAAAAGTGAAAATAGGATAGTTGGAAGTGGTCTCTTTTTCAACATCGCTGCTCCGTTGCGCCGCCGCTCGCCGCGGGCCGCTCCGGGCCTCGTGACGCATTCTCCGGCAGGGCCAGGATCACCCTATTGTCCCACTGCTTTCTTCAATTCGTCAAATGAGGTCATCCATGCGATCCGGTTAATGAAGTCTGCCAGCGACCGGCTTTGGGCGCGCAGGGCGCGCACCGCCGGTCCCACCGGATCCTCGCCTGCCGCGCCGCCGGGCACATCGGCATACGCGCCATAGAAGGCAAAATACGCCTGATTCAACTTGCGGATGTAATAGCCGTTCTGGACGAACAGCTGCCGCCGCTGTTCCATATAGGATTCGGCTTCCTCGATCTTCCCGGCGGCCAGCAGGGCGTCCACGGTGACGCGCGTCGTGTGCATCTCCTGGTTGAAGTCGAAGGGAGGCGCTGAGGAGGGGGCGAACGAACCGAAGGGGTCGAAGGAGATCCGCCCCCCATCCGGGAGCGAAGCGCGGCCGACCAATTCCGGGTAATACCTTCGCAGGACCTCCGTGCCGATCTCGCCTCCGGATATATCGGCCGTGGTTTCGTTCATGGTCCGCAATTCAGGTGTTTCATCATAGAGCAGGCCGAGCGGCCGTTGATCCAGGTAATTATGCGTCCATTCATGGGCAATCGTGGTTGTCAGCCACGAAAGGTCGGTGGTCTGGGTGATCATGGTCGGATAGACGCCCACGCCGCCGATCGGAACCACCAGCGCCGAAACATTCAGCCCCTTGCTCACGCGGTCTTCCAGATCGATCTGTTGCTCGAGGGTCAGATCGGGCAGGAGCGAGATGTTGACGATCTGCTCGATCTGATCGCGCGGCGAAATGATCAACGCATCCGGGACCGGCGTGGAATGAAACAGGATGGACGGGATCGGTTGACCCAGGGTGGTGAGACCAAAATCCGCCGCCACCTCGCTGACCTGCTCTTGAAGCACGGCTTCCGCAATGGGCGCGACGGCCGCCTGCTTTTTGGTGAGATCTGCGATCTGGGCGCGGAGATGCGCCGAGGCCGTGGCCTTGTCCGTGATGGAGGCATCGGCATAGATGCGATTGAGCGCGTCGTCCGCCTGATTGAGCTGCCCGGTTAATTGAAGGTAATCGGTGACGGCGATCTTTCCATCTTCGCGGCTGATGTAGCCGGGCGTTCCCGTGGCGCCCTGCTGAATTTTGATCCAGAGGGCGTTGAGCATCCAGGAGACATAGTCGAACTCGATGCCGCGGGTATAGGATCGCACGCGGTCGGTTTCATCCACCAATCTCGGCTCACTGTATGTGAAAAGGGAGAAGCAGATCA
>DATJBI010000134.1:0-39406 GCA_035515435.1 Anaerolineales bacterium | reverse complement strand
AGAATACAAATACGGCTTCCATGACCGCGATGATCATTACGCGTTCAAATCGGGCAGGGGCTTAAGCCGGGAAGTCGTGGAAAACATCTCGCGTATGAAAGACGAGCCGCGCTGGATGCTGGATTTCCGCTTGAAGGCCCTCGATCATTTCCTCAAACGGCCCATGCCGAGTTGGGGTCCCTCGTTGAAGGCGCTCAACTTCGACGAGATCTACTTCTACGTCAAGCCGCTGGAGAAGCAGGAAAAGTCGTGGGACGATGTCCCCGATGACATCAAACGCACATTCGACAGGCTCGGCGTCCCCGAAGCGGAACGGAAGTTCCTGGCGGGTCTCGGTGCGCAGTACGAATCGGAGATGGTCTACCATTCCATTCAGGAACATCTGGAACAACAGGGTGTGATCTTCGTCTCCATTGAAGACGGCTTGAAGAAATATCCCGACCTGTTCCGTGAATATTTTGGCACGGTGATTCCGATCGAAGATAATAAGTTTGCCGCGCTCAACTCTGCAGTCTGGTCTGGCGGATCGTTCGTCTATGTTCCCAAGGGAGTGAAGGTGGATCTGCCCTTGCAGGCCTATTTCCGACTCAACACTGCCAACGTGGGTCAATTCGAGCGCACAATGATCATCGTAGATGAGGGTGCCTCCGTTCATTATGTCGAAGGCTGCTTCCTGCCAGGCGCGCGAGTTCGCACGCGTCAAGGCGAAAAGGTCATTGAACAGATTTCCGTCGGCGACGAGGTCATGACACATCAAGGACGTTGGCGGAAAGTCTATCATACGCAGAAACGTCCGTACCATGGGAAGATCCATCGTATTCGTTTCTACGGCGACACTGGACGCGAGTTAAACGTGACCGCGGAACATCCGTTCCTGGTTGTCCGCCGCTCGGGCGAGTCCATGCGGAATGGGGCGTTTCAACTGAGCTGGTCGCGGGCGGAGGGGATCAGGGAGGGCGATTACCTGGTTGTGCCTGTTCCGCAACCCGTCATGGAGCCCATCTTGGCTCACCCCGGAACGGTCCCGATCGAAGGCGGCCGCCCCGCTCCCGCCGGGTGCGATGGCAAGCCGACGTCTGAGCCCGATTTCTTCCGCCTTCTCGGTTATTACCTTGCCGAAGGTCATGTGGATCACGAACATCCCGGGTCGTTGTCTTTTCAGGTGGCTGAAACAGAGTATATTGCGGATGCGAAGAAATTGATTGAGCATTACTTTAACCAGACGCCCCTCGAAAACGGAACGACTCTTGCGATCTCCTCTACGGAAGCTGGGCGTGCCTTTGCTCGCGAGTTTGGTTCGAACGCGGATGAGAAACGCATCCCCGAATGGGTCTCGGGTGCCGACCCGGCCCTGCTGGCCGAATTGATTAGAGGCATGTGGTGCGGCAGTGGCCGTTACGATCCAGAGAGAAACATTTTTCGTTTCAATGGCGCTTCGGCGCAACTGGCGTATGGTTTCCGTGATGCCTGTCTGCGTCTAGGAATTGCGGCAACCGTGAATCCCCAAAAGCGCGCCGCGCCCCATAAGAATATGTATACCGTGGCGATCCCAGCCCCCTTCAATCCCCGCTTTGGGGCGGTCGTTGGGATTGACGCGCCGGCCGGCGATTCCAGCCCCTCGCCGTTGGCAATCGATGAGAACTTCATGTACTTGCCCGTCAGGCAGGTCGCGGTTTGCGAATTGGAAACGGAGGTGTTCAACTTCTCTGTGGAAGAAGATGAATCCTACGTGGCAGAAGGCGTTGTCTCACATAATTGTACTGCGCCGCAGTACACGACGGATTCGTTTCACTCCGGTGTGATCGAGATCATCGTCAAGAAAGGCGCGCGCTCGCGTTACTCGACCATTCAAAACTGGTCAACGAATGTTTATAACCTTGTGACTCAACGCGCCAAGGTTTTCGAAAATGGCTCGCATGAATGGGTGGATGCGAATCTGGGCAGCAAAGTCACCATGAAATATCCATCCTGTTATCTGATGGAGCCGGGTGCGCGCGGTGAAATGCTGTCTTTGGCGTTTGCCGGTCCCGGTCAAACCCAGGATGCGGGCGGCAAGATGTACCACTTCGCGCCGAACACCACGAGCAAGGTGACTTCCAAATCGATCAGCAAGGCCGGCGGACGCGCTTCGTTCCGCGGGCTGCTCAAGGTTTACCGGGGTGCGAAAGGCGTCAGGTCCAACACGGTCTGCGATGCGCTGCTGCTTGATCCGCAATCCCGATCGGATACCTATCCAACCATTGAAATTGATGAGGATGACGTGACCATCGGTCACGAAGCCTCCGTCAGCAAGGTCGGTGAGGAGCAGCTCTTCTACCTGATGTCGCGCGGTCTCAGCGAAGAAGAGGCCACTACGATGGTCGTCTCAGGCTTCATCGAGCCCCTCGTCAAGGAACTGCCGATGGAATACGCGGTCGAGATGAACCGGCTGATTCAATTGCAGATGGAAGGGTCGATAGGCTGAGCGGGACCATTCCGTTGCGCGGGGCCCCCCGGCACCGGCCGGGCAATCTTAACTCCTATCCCGTTGCGAGATCGAGCCGCTGCGGCCGTCGTTCACAATGGTCTTGAAGTGAAAACATGCAGAAAAAACCAAAAGTTGTAATTACCAGAAACCGCCGCGCCGAAGCTGCCGGACAGGATTTTGCCTTTGCAGAATCTGATATTCCCTCCTCGAGCGGACTGGTCGCCTCCTACCGCGCCCGCGCCTGGGAGGCCTTCAAACGCCAGACCCTGCCCGATACCACCCTGGAGGCCTGGCGCCGTACCGATATCCACGCGCTGCCGTTGGGCTCGTTCAAGCTTGCGGGGGCAGCCAGGAATCTGCCCCCGGCACCGGACGATTTGCTCAAACCGCTGGTCGCGGATCAACATGGTGGACAAATTGTTCTGTCTCCGGGCGGCTCGGCCATTGAACTCGATCCAGCGCTCGTGAAACAGGGTGTGATATTCACGGATCTCGAAACTGCGCAGGACGGCCATCCGGAGATCGTCGCCAGGATTCTCGGGCAGACCGTCAACGTGGAGGAAGGCAAGTTCGCCGCCCTGGCGGGCGCCTTCTCGCAGAACGGGGTTCTGCTTTACGTTCCGAAGAATGTGAAAGTCGAACAGCCGCTTCACAGCGTTCTTTGGGGGCCGGGAGCGGGCCTGGCGCATGTCTCGCATCTTTTGGTCTTGCTTGATGAAGGCGCAAGCGCGACCTACGTCCACGAGTCCGCTTCGCCAACGGAAGCAGGCGATGCGCTTCACGCCGGCCTCGTGGAGATCAAGCTGATGCAGGGCGCCGCTCTTAAATTCGTCGAATTGCAGTCGTGGGGCAGACATGTTTGGAACTTCAGTCACGAGCGTGTTCGCCTGGAGCGCGACGGCAATCTCGACTGGATCTTCGGTGCGATCGGCTCGAAGCTCACCAAGAACTTTTCCGAACTTGATCTGGCCGGCGAAGGCTCGACCGGACGCATGTCCGGCTTCTACTTTACGGATGGCACTCAGCACCTTGACCATGATACACAACAGAATCATCTGGCGCCGCATACCACCAGCGATTTGTTGTTTAAAGGCGCGTTGAAGGGCAAGAGCCGTTCCGTCTGGCAAGGCATGATCTATGTCGCCAAAGGCGCGGAAAAAACCGACGGGTATCAGGCCAATCGCAACGTCGTCCTGGATGAGGGTGCCCGGGCCGATTCGATTCCCGGATTGGAAATCCTGGCGGACGATGTCCGCTGCACGCATGGTGCGACCGTCGGAAGGCTGGAGGCCGAGCCGATCTTCTATCTCAAGTCGCGTGGTATTCCGCAGAAAGATGCGGAACGGGTCGTGGTCGAAGGCTTCTTCGATCCGATCATGCAACGCATCCCGTTCGAGGGTGTGAGGGAAAGATTCCATCAGGCAATTCTGGAGAAAATGGGTTAAACGATGGCTACGAAATCAATGTCGAAGATGAAGGCCAGGTCGAAGGCAAATAAGGCTGCAAGCAGGATCAGGCCGAAGAGAGTTGCGAGGCTGGAGGGCAAGAATCGGAAACCACGCGCGAAGGCAGGTGCCAGGCGCCTCGTCCAAAAACGAAGACAAACCGCCGCGGCAGCTGCCAGGCGCGTCATCCAGAAACGAAGACAAACCGCCAAGGCGGCTGCCAGGCGCGTCATCCAAAAGCGAAAACAAACCGCCAAGGCAGCTGCGAAACCCGTGGCAAGACCGGTCGCGGTCCTTGCCGTGAAACCGCCGCTGCCGGTTTCGACCCCGACCATCAGGCCCAGACCGCTGGTGAAACCGCTGGTGCGACCCAAAACCAAGGTCAAAATCAAGCCGGCCTACACGCCCTTGACTTCGGAGGAACGCCGCCTCCTGCGCACGGCTCCGCCGCAATTCACGTACATGAAGGCGCCCGTCGCCGAACATGAATTTCAGGTAGGCGATACGGTGGAGGTCTTCTGCGATCACGAGAAAGGCGGTGAGCGTGTGCGCGGCTGGGTCAAGGGGATTGTCGTGCAAGTGGATAATAAGCTGGTGGCCGTCCAATTTCGTTCGAATGTTTTTCTGACCGACGGCTGGATGGTACCGGATCGCATCCTGTGGTATCCGCTGGCCTCGGATCAGATCCGCGATGCCTCCACGGCAAAAAAGAACAGCCGGAAGGAATTGCCGGATTATTAGAGCGACCATCCGTTTTTCGATGATCGAATTCCGAGTCTCAAGCGGTTATGGCCTTTAACGTTCAGAAGATCCGCAAAGATTTTCCCATCCTCGAGCGCGAGGTCCGTCCCGGCGTCAAGCTGGTTTATCTCGATTCCACCGCAACCTCCCAAAAGCCCGGGTCGGTCCTCGAAGCGATGGACGCGTTCTATCGTCATTCCAACGCCAACATCCATCGCGGCGTGCATACCCTGGCGGAGGAGTCGACCGGTCTGTATGAACAGGCGCGTGTCAAGATTGCCAGGTTCATCAACGCCGCGTCCCCTCACGAGATCATTTACACCCGCAACACAACTGAGTCGATCAATCTCGTCGCGTACACCTGGGCCCGCGCCAATCTCCAGGCGGGGGATCTGATCATCCTGACCGAGATGGAACATCACAGCAATCTGGTGCCCTGGCACATTCTGGCGGCCGAACGCGGCGTCCGACTCGAATTCATCCCGGTCACGGACGGTGGTCTGCTCGATCTCGATGGGTATCGTTCGCTTCTCTCCCAGGGCCCCCGGCTGGTCTCGTTTGCGCACATGTCCAATGTCCTCGGAACCATTAACCCGGCCGCCGAGATGATTCAGATGGCGCACCAGGCCGGTGCAGTGGTGATGCTCGACGGTGCCCAATCCGTCCCGCATCTGCAGGTGGATGTGCAGCAACTGGATGTCGATTTCCTGGCTTTTTCCGCGCACAAGATGTGCGGTCCAACGGGGATCGGCGCGTTGTACGGGAAGACCGCCCTGCTGGAGGCAATGCCTCCGTTCCTGGGCGGCGGCGACATGATCAAGGAAGTCAAACTGCGGTCCTTCCGCCCGAATTCGATCCCCGCCAAGTTTGAGGCAGGGACGCCCGCCATCGCCGAATCGGTCGGCTTCGGCGCCGCTGTGGATTATCTCAGTTTGATCGGCATGGAACAGATTTCCGCCCACGAGCACGAGCTGATTGAATATGCGTTGGAGCGTCTGGAAGAGATTCCCGGGGTGAAGGTCTTTGGTCCCACTGCCGATCAGAGAGGCGGCGTGGCCTCGTTCACCCTCGACGGCATTCATCCGCATGATGTCGCCCAGATCCTGGATCGGGACGGGATTGCGGTCCGCGCCGGTCATCATTGCGCACAGCCCCTGCACGAGAAATTCGGGATCAGCGCCACGACGCGTGCCAGCTTCTATCTGTACTCGGCCAAAGAGGAAGTGGATGCCCTGGTGAACGGCCTCTACAAGGTCAAGAAGGTATTTGGATGATGGATTTCATTTCTGGCTGCCCCCGGCTGGGGCGCCGCAATCTCAGCCGACCCCCACGGCGGAGTTTCTCTGCCTCCCATGACCTGGGGTGAACCATGGACGATCTGTATCGCGAAGTCATTATCGAACACTATAAGAATCCAACCTATCGCGGACATCTCGACCCGCATGATATCTCATTTGCCGATAATAATCCGCTGTGCGGCGATCATATCCAGATCGATCTGCGCGTGGATCAGAATGGCAGGGTCAGCGAGGCCCGCTTCGACGGCCACGGCTGCGCCATCTCGCAGGCCTCTGCCGATCTGCTGCTGGAGTCAGTGATCGGAAAATCGCTGGACGAAGTCAAAGCTTTGAACAAGCAGCATATCCTCGATTTGCTGGGCATTGACCTGGGTCCCGTGCGTTTGAAGTGCGCCCTGCTTTCGCTGAAAGTCTTAAAGGCCGGCGTGTACGGCCTGGGCGAAGCCAGTGACTCCTTGGTGGAATGAAACCCCCTTGCCCTTGGGCACGCCCGAAAGGACGCTGCGCGCAGGGCAGGCCGAGGGCAGCAGAATGTTCAATTACACTCAAATCGATGGATCAAAAATCGAATATGTGGAGATAGCCCCCGCCGACGAACTGCCGAACGGCGAGCGGATGTTCGTGGAGGTCGAGGGCCGGCCGATCGTGATCTTCAATATTGGCGGGCAATACTTTGCGATTGCCGATGTCTGTTCTCACGACGAAGGCCCGGTGGGCGAGGGCGACCTGGACGGTTATCAGATCACGTGCCCCCGGCACGGTGCCCAGTTCGATGTGCGGAGCGGCGGGGTCACGCAGATGCCTGCCGTGGTGGATATTCCGGCCTATCCGGTCCGGGTGGTGGACGGAACGATCCAACTTGGAATCCCAAAAGAATAACTGGAACAGCCGGTACGGCCGTTCCTCCGATCACGAGCCTGTTCCGGAGAGGTTCGCAGATCCTTCCCGGTAGGCCTCTGCAAACAGAGCGTTCGCGATGATGGTTAGATAGGCAATCAGGAAGGCCAGCAAGAATGGTATTGCGATGCACAAGATAATGGTCAGATACAGGATCTGAAGGACAAAAATCACGATGAAATATAGCCCGGCCGCCAGAACGAGCGCGACCGCAAATCCACCGAGGTTTGCACGAAAGACCCGCCACCAGGCCCTGAAATGAAATGCGGCCGCAAACGAGTCCGTGGCGGCCACATGACCCAGCATGGGGGGCAGCATGACCGAGAGGGGCGCAAGCAAGATCAGGCCGATTCCCAACAGGGCCATGCCGCCGAACATCCCCAGAACGTCGAGCCCGCCAAAGGGCGGGCTCCCGGTATAGTCCTTGGCCTGGGACAGGGCCTCGAGCAATGCCGGAACCATGAGCCCAACATATCCGAGCAGCACCGCCAACACTGCCGGCAGGCTGTACACAAAGGCTGCACCCAGCATCCTTAGACCCAGGGTGAAGATCTTGCCCCAGTCTTTCCACTCGGGCATCGCAGGTTGCGCCTTTTCGTGGATGATGCTCTGCATGATCAGGCCGCCATATCCGATCAGGAAGATTCCCGGTATGACAGGGATGATGAATCCGGCGAAACCCAGCAGGGCGGCCACCAAGAGTCTTTTTCGCTCCTGCGGTCCGCCCACCGGAAAAGATAACAGGGTTTGTATTTCTTGAAACCCGGAGCCCTTTGTCATGTGCCTTCCTCCAGATACAAACCCGCAGGGATCTCTTAACTCATTTTTTTGTTTGCGCCATTACCACTCGCCCGCATACTGGATCTCATAAGGTTTTGTGATGGTTTCAATTCGATATCGCCGTAATTCCGTCAATTGCCGGATATGCAGATTATCGTGTGCGATCCACGATGCAAACATCTCGCCGGCGGACATTGAGCCCGAGGACGAGCGATAGGTTCTATTCCAGTCCGCGCCAGTTAGCTCCTGGAGCCAGTCCAATGATTTCCTGCGCTCATCGAAAAACTTTCCCTGCGCCGCACGAAAATCCTGCTGATTGTATGCGCGCTCCGTAACCCAGGCCTGCGGATCGATCCGATGCCATTCGCCCGCCGGCCGGTTCACAATGAGATCCAAGTGCTCGCGAAAATCTTCGCGCTCCTCATCGTGAAGATGACAGATCACTTCGAGCATGGACCACGACCCGGCGCTGGGCTTCAGGCGGGCCTGTTCCTGCGAAACTCCGGCAAGCAAAGCACGGATCATCTCCGTGCTGTTCCCCAACTCCTCATAAAGCAATTCAAATTCCACATCGCCTCCAATCGTCAATCCGATCGACCACCGATCCGCTCTAATTGCACTTTTCGAACTCTCCGACGATCCGCAGAATGTCAAAGCCCTCGGCAAACGGTACTTCCGCCAGGGCGCCGTGGCGCACCATAATGGACCGGGTCAACTCGCTGTTGAAATAATATTTATCGCGGTACGTTTCATACTGGGAAAGCGCTTCGATCTTCGCATTAACATCGGCCTCACTCACCTCCACGAGAAAGTGGGGAAAGAATCCATACGAGGACCGGACCACATCAAAACCCAGCAGCGTGATGCCGCGGAAGGCGCGCAGAGATTCATCGGTCATGGTGTTGTGGTCTTGGTGGACATCCTGCCGGCTGTGGACGAAGATCATGTCGGGTTGGAAGTCGCTGCGGAGTTTCAAGAAGTATTCCAGGATTTCCTGCCGGGCGTCCTGGAAAATGCGCGTCGTGAATTGGCCCAGAACGACCTTATCCTTTGGAATGCCCAGCGCCATCATCGCCTTGTAGTGCTCCTCGACGACGTTCTTCAAAAGCGGATTCTTCTGGTTGTCGGATAGCGTCACGCACCTCACATCGCTGATCGGCGCGATGTGATGAATGAGCGCACCGCATCCCAACTCGATATCATCGGGATGTGCGCCGAGAAACAGAACGCGTTGGCCGTAGAAGTTCATTCTGATCAGGTCGTGGGGAACGGGCCCCGCCCGAAGCAAGCTCCTCTATTTCCAGGGGATCGCTTGCGGCACCGCGCCTGCGCGCGATGACAGTTCGGTGTCTATTTCGTCGCCAAAATTCCGCCGACCACTTTCGTCATCACCAGCCCGCCGTCCCGTTTGAACCAGCGCCGGGCGACCTTTTCAATCTCGCCGATCAGGGCCTCGTATTCCTGATGGCTTTGGAACATCGAAGTCCATAACTTGCGGTCCTCGGAAAGTGAGGCCCGGGTGTAATCCATGAACGGCTGAACAGAGGGAAATGTGATCGGATTTTCAAAGGTCAGCAATTCGGTCTTGGCAAATTTGCTTTCGATGGTCCGGTAGATCTCGCCTTTGAAGCGGGAAGAGCCCGGCATGGGCGGGATCGGCTTGTCGGTGGCCTCTTTGATGATCTCATAAAACATCTGCTTGTTCTCCGGCAATGGGCCGGTGACGAAAAGCCGTCCGCCCTTTCTGATGACCCGGTGCGCCTCGCCGAATGTGAAGTCGAGGTCGGAGGCGTAATAAATGGCGAACGCCGACGAAACGAGATCGAAGGTGTTGTCTTTGAATTCGAATCGTTTGTTGAAATCCAAAGACACAAACCTGACGTGGTCGCCGCGTTCGGCATTCTTTGCCCGCGCCATACCAAGCAGCTCCTCGGAAAAATCGCCGCCGACGATTTCGGTTCTGCGTTTGGTGTAGTCGCTGTATAGAAAGCATTGCTTGCCTGCGCCACAGCCCACATCCAGGATCTTCGTGCCGGCCTGCGGTTTGAGCACCTCCACGGTCCACTGATCAATGTTCCGGGCGCCGTATTTCTCATGGACATCGATGCGCGTCAACAGGTCCTTGGTGGTTTCCCGGTAATTTATTTGCATAAGGTTCGCTCTCCTTGGTTGGTTTGGCACGACAAATATACCACACCGCCGCAGGAATTTATCGCCGGCTCCGCCCGGCGGTTTCCTTCTGGACCCCATTTTTTCAAAAGCAGATTCCATTCCATTTTGACCGCGCCCGATCTTCGGCCACACCCCACCACGAACTAAATGTCCTCCGTATAAAATTCAGATCCCCCATCCGCTCAAATATCCTGAAAGCAGGCTGCAGCGAACCCGGTCACACGCGGCTCGTTAATCTGACATGCAGAATCTGCACGATCTTCCGCTGCGATCATCCATCGAATTTTGAGAGACACGCCCAGCCTGGGCGCGTGAAGTTCAGCTCCTGCCCGGCGTCACACGGGATCAACCGAAAGCCAGTCGATCGCAAAAGCCTTTGAGTTCCTTTTGGCCGCCGGCGGTCTCCATCGGTTGGCAGCCCGAGCAGTCCTCATCAGAAAAAAGAGTGTTTCCCTGCCTTCTTCCAGCACAGGCCGCGTTCAATGGCCTTGGCCCGCTCATCACGGGCCGGGTTACTTCTGTCTGCGGGGGGGTTGGGATGGTCAGATCGGAAACCATTCCATATTCGGGAGTACCTGAATTCGAACGGATTGAGGCCCTCGTCTATTGTCCAGGCTGTTTTGGATCGCCGCCTTATTATTTCGCCTTCAGGTACCCTCCAGTTCCTCCTGGAAGGTGAATCCTAGTAATTTAGTAGACGATCTGGTCTTGATAGTCATGACACACTTACAAGATAAGGGTGATTTATATCATATTTCATTTAATGTGCAACTGATTTATACTGTGAATTAATTCACAAATTATGCGGGGGTTGAATCCTGTTTCCAATCGAGCAGAGAGAAGCCCAATTTAGAGGTGTGATAGTAGGAGCCTTTTGGAGCGTCCGTTGCCCTCCGGGATTTTGGGCTCGCGGGTCGCACGGGCGCGGCGGCGTGAACTGCAATGGGCCAGGCGAACAACCCGGGCCCGCAGAACAAACAGGAGATCTTATGAACGGCTTTGTGGTTGCTGATTTGAGACGCTGCATTGGGTGCTTCGCCTGTCAGGCCGCCTGCGTGGAAACCCATCGCAAGGTCGGCCTGCAGGCATATCCTCGTCTGATTGTGACGCACACGCAAGATGGCACCATGCCCCTGCAATGCCGCCAGTGCGAGGTTGCGGCGTGCGTTGCAGTGTGTCCGGTCCGGGCCCTCACCTACAAAAGCGACTCCGTTCTGCTTAACGAGTCGCTGTGCATCGGATGCAAGATGTGCGCCCTGGCATGCCCTTTTGGTGCGATCATCCCCGGCGGCACGCCCCTTCCCAGATTTGAGTTCAACGTGGGTCAATATATTTACGTTAATACTCCGTATCAATCGGACCCTATGTATTTGCGCGAACTGGATAACCAGGATCATATGTCGCTCCTGGCCTGGAGCATCGGCCAGAAAACGGTGGCGGTTAAATGTGACCTCTGTTTCTTCAACGAAGAGGGCCCGGCCTGTGTGATCGCCTGCCCTCACAAAGCCCTCAGCCTGGTCGACCTGGAGACGGGCGTTCCGGCCTCGTTCACCCAACGGGTAAAGACCTCGGTTGTTCCGAAGGAAGAGGAAAGTGCATGAACGCAATTCAGCTCCTGCTGCTCTCTGTCTCAATATTTGGCCTGGGTTCCATTGTCTCACTGCTGCTGAGCGGGTTTAAACGCGCCGCGCGAGTAGCCTCCGGTTTGATTGCTGCGGTTGCGTCTCTGGTGGGGCTGGCGGCGGCCCTTCAGGCTTTTGTTTATGCACCCCCTGCGCTGGAATGGGCGGGCCAACTTCCCTTTGGGCATTTTGCCCTGCAGATGGACAGCCTCTCCGCCCTCATGGTTGGGATCATTTCTGTTGTCAGTCTGGCGGCCAGCATTTATTCCATTTCTTATCTGGGGCAGTATGCCAATCGTAACCTGGGTCTGCTTGGCTTTTTCACAAACCTTTTCATTGCGATGATGCTTCTGGTGGTGACGGTTGCCAATGCCTTCTACTTCCTGATTTTCTGGGAAATGATGACCCTGGCCTCCTATTTCCTGGTCGTATTCGAAGGCGAGAAGAAGGAATCGATTCAGGCTGGCTACCTTTATATGCTGGTGGCCCATGCCGGGACCGCCCTCATTATGTTGTCCTTCTTCATCTTCTATTCAAGCGCGGGCAGTTTTGATTTTGCGGCATTTCATCAGGCCGCGTTGTCGCCCCTGCTGAGGGATTCGGTCTTCCTCCTGGGCTTTATCGGATTTGGCGCAAAGGCCGGCGTGGTTCCTCTGCATATTTGGTTGCCCCGGGCGCATCCGGCGGCCCCTTCCCATGTTTCTGCACTGCTTTCGGGAGTCATGATCAAGACTGCCATCTATGGCATCCTGCGCGTCTGCGTGGATCTGCTGGGGCCCTCCGTGCTCTGGTGGGGAATAGTGGTCATCTTCTTTGGCGCCCTTTCGGCAATATTGGGGGTGCTCTTTGCTCTGGCAGAACACGATATCAAGCGGGTTCTGGCTTATTCCAGCGTTGAGAACATCGGCATCATCCTGTTGGGAATCGGAACGGGCATGATCGGCCTGGCAATCCATCAACCGGTTGTGACCCTGCTTGGCTTCCTGGCTGCGTTGTATCACACTCTCAACCATTCCTTCTTCAAGTCATTGCTGTTCCTTGGCGCCGGTTCACTGGATTACCGCCTGCACGATCGCAACTTGAATGACATGGGCGGCCTCGGAAAACTCATGCCCCTGACCGGTTTAACCTTCCTGATCGGGGCGATGTCGATTGCAGCCATTCCACCCTTCAACGGGTTCGTCAGTGAGTGGTTCACCTATCAGGCCCTCTTTACCGCGAGCGGAGTCCCGACCCTGATCGTCCGCGCCATCCTGCCGCTGGGCGCCATGATTCTGGCACTGGCCGGCACCTTGGCGGCCATGCTCGCGATCAAGACTTACGGCGGCGCCTTTACCGGTCCCGCACATTCAAAACAGGCAGCGCAGGCCAGCGAGGTGCCGGGCGGCATGGTGAGCGGGATGGCCTTCCTGGCGCTCGGCTGCATTCTGTTGGGGATCGGGGCCCCCTGGGTCGCTCCCGCGCTCGTGAACGTGGCTACGGGGACGCTGGCTGTCTCCGCCGCCTCGGTTGCGCAGGCCACCTGGGTCTATCCGGTTGCACCGCAGCAGGCGCTGCTGTCCACGCCCCTGATCCTGGTGCTCCTGCTGGGCCTCCTGCTGGTACCTGTGGTTTTGGTCGCAATCTATAATGGCTACAAAGCCGGAGGGCGGAAGGTCAAGGACCCGTGGGCTTGTGGCTACGGTTATACCGGACGGATGTCGATCTCGTCCAGCAGTTTTGACCAGCCGGTTGCGGCCGCCTTTGGTGGAATTTATGGATTGCGTTTTTCAATCCAAAAGCCAATGGAGGCAATCGCGGCCGGGTCCAAACGTACCAGAGAAAAGATCTTGCAGATGGAGCCCGTGATTGAAAACTTGGTCCGCCTGCCCACCACGCGTGCGGTGGCATATCTCGGCCAGCAGATTCAGGCGCTGCAGATGGGTGACATTCGGATGTATTGTTTCTATATCATCCTGACCCTGGCCGTCCTTCTGATCGTGATCTTTAGATAGGAAAATGCCATGATATCGGTCAGTATGATCCTCATCGGTTTCGGGCAGGCACTGCTCATCCTGCTGGTTGCCCCGCTGTTCTCAGGATTCTCGCGTGTGCTGCGGGCAAAAATGCACAACCGGCGCGGTCCCAGCATCTTTCAGAATTATCGGGATCTGGCAAAACTGATGACGCGGCAGGAAGTCGTACCGCAGCAGACGGGCTGGATTTTCGCCGTCACTCCTTATGTCATCATTGCCGCGATGCTGCTGGCGGCTGCCATCATCCCCATTTTCACATCCCAATCTCCCTATGGGTGGGTCGGCGACCTGATCCTGGTCATCTATTTGTTTGCCCTGTCGCGCTTCTTTTTCGTGCTCTCGGGAATGGAAACTGGAAGCACTTTTGGCGGAATCGGTGCGAGGCGCGAACTCCTGGTGGCAGCGCTGATCGAGCCGGTGATGTTGTTGGTGCTGTTCGTGATGGCCCTGCTCGCTTCCTCCACGAATCTGGGCGTGATCAGCACGAAGATCGCCAGCGGGGCGATCCCTTATTCGACCTCGGTCTGGCTGGCGACACTCGCCTTTGTTTTTGCATCCTATGTGGAAATGGGCAAAATGCCATTTGACCTGGCCGAGGCGGAACAGGAACTTCAGGAAGGTCCGCTGACCGAATACTCCGGAAGGTCCCTGGCATTGATGAAGTGGGGAATTTACCTGAGACAAGTTGTGGTGGTCGCTCTTTTTATCGCTGTCTTTGTCCCGTTTGGAAGCGTGATTGGGAATCCCCTCGGCCTCGCGGCGATCGCATCCGGAGCGCTGGCCATCATCGTTTTCTTCCTGAAAGTCGCCATCTTCTTTTTTGTGGTCGGCATCTTCGAAAATGCCATGGCCAGGACACGATTCATGAACGCCTCGGCTGTATTCTGGACTGCCTTCGCGGCAGCCATCCTATCCTTTGTCTTCTATCTGGCTAACGTTTAGGTGAAAAGGAACGAATCATGGTTGCGCTGGTTCTCGCTAGTTTCCTGATACCGTTTTTGGGCGCCGTGCTGGCGCTCCTGATCCCGCACAGTTGGGTGAAGGCATTCAGTCAGGCGATCGCTTTCCTGGCTTTCCTGTGTTGTCTGGTCCTCCTGATCGAGTTCGCGGCCACCGGGCAGGCGGGAGCTTCAGTGGAGTTGGTTGCAGTGGCCGGCTATACGGTATTTGGTGTCACGATAGACAAGTTCAGCACCCTGATCGGCCTGGCCTTCAGTCTGGTCGGCTGCCTGGTCGTCGTTTATTCCACCGCGTACCTGAGCATGGGAAACCGCGAACATCCGGAATCGGACGTGAAGAAACGGTATTATTTCTTCCTGCTCACGTTCATTGGTGCCATGGGCGGCTTGGTCTATTCATCCACCATGATCGGCTTGCTGGCGTTCTTTGAACTGACCGGTGTGTGTTCCTGGGGTTTGATCGGTTACTACGATAACGCCGAGGCGCGTAAGTCGGCCATGAAAGCCATCATCACAACCCAGGTGGCTTCGCTCGGCTTGTATATCGCCACCGTCATCTTTTTCGGCCTGAGCGGCACCTTCCAGCTTACGGCGCTCGCCGGCCTGGCCGACCGTGCCAAAATCGTCATCTTCATCTGCATTTTGATTGCCGCCTGGGGTAAATCGGCGCAACTGCCTTTTCACTTCTGGCTCCCGGAGGCCATGGTGGCTCCCACCCCGATCAGTGCGTATCTGCATGCGGCCTCCATGGTCAATGCGGGCGTTTATATCTTTGCGCGCTGCCTGATTGCGGCCGGCAGCGTGCCGCAGGTCGTGGGGACGGTGGGCGCGGTCATGGCGATTGTCACCATGTTGTACGCTTTTCTCATGTACTTCCCGCAAAAGGATTTGAAGAGGCTGCTGGCTTATTCAACCATCACCCAGCTTTCCTATGTGTTTCTGGCGTTATCGGTGTCCATCTTCGGCTCGACCATGGCCTTCAATGGCGCCGTCGCGCACATCTTCAATAATGCCTTTGCCAAGAGCCTGTTCTTCCTGGTCGCAGGCGCCCTCAGCTATTCGGCAGGCACGAAGATGCTGCCGTCCCTGAAAGGGGTGATGGCCAGAATGCCGGTCGTGGGCATCTGCTTTGTGGTTGCGACTCTGGCTGTGAGCGGTGTGCCGCCTTTCAATAACTTCTTCAGCAAATTTAGCATCCTGACCGGAGGCTTTGAAGTCGCCAGAACCCAACCCCTGATCCTGGTCCTGATGGTCATCGCCCTGCTGGAAACGGTTGGCAGTTTCGCCTGGTTCTTCTGGATTCTGGGCTCCACCGTCCCCGGCGAACCCTCGGCGGAAGTGGCCTCCGCCACCGGCCTCGCACCGCAAATTCAGATTGTGCTGATTGTGCTGGCCGTCCTGAGCCTGGTCTCAGGATATTTCGCCGCCCTCTGGTTGGGCTGAGGAATAGGAGACAAGCATGTCAAGTGTAACTCTGGTCAACAGCCTGACGGGTTTATTGATCCTGACCTCGTTCCTGGTGATCGAGGTCAAGCAGCCGCGCTGGTCGGCGGTCATGTACAGCCTGCAATCCATTGTGCTGGTGGGCATTTTCATCGTCCTGGCTTCTGCCACCCATGCCAATGAGCTCTATTTGTGGGCGGCCAGTGCTTTTGTTACCAAGGTCCTCCTGGTCCCGTGGATCCTCTACCGCGCCCTCTCGCAAGTCGGCGGACAGGAACAGCCTCGCAATGCGCTGAGCCTGACGCTTTCCTTTATCCTGGCAGCCTGCGCTATTGCAGTCTCATTCCTGGTCGTAAATCAAATTCAATTGAAAGCTGCCGAACCCTTTAAACCTGCCCTGGCGATTTCGATGGCCCACTTCTTCTTTGGCGAATTATGCATCCTCACGCAGCGCAATCTCTTCAAACAGGTCCTCGGTTTTTGCCTGATGGAAAATGGTTCCCATCTGACCCTGGCGCTTCTGGCCTTCAACGCCCCGGAACTCGTGGAGATCGGCATTGCCACCGATGCATTGTTTGGAGTGATTGTCATGGTTGTGCTGGGCAATCAGATCTTCAGGAACCTGCACACCCTGGATACTTCGGACCTGAGAACGCTGAAAGGATGATGGCAAATGACCGAGACGACGTACCTGCTTTGGCTCTTGCTCATCCCATTGCTTCTTTCCCTGCTGGCCTTTGTCGCGCGCTGGTTTGGCGCCCTGACTCGAATTATCGTAGTACTGGCTCATCTGGTGAGTGTCACACTGGTCCTGGTGCTGTCGGTGCTGACCGTCCAGGCGGTGCTTGGCTCTGGCAGGGTATTTGGCTTCAGCGGCTGGCTGCATGTAGATGCCCTGGGCGCGGTCTTCCTCCTGATCACGGGTGTTGTCAGCTTCCTGATCGGCCTCTATTCCATCGGGTATACCGATCAGCAATTGCGGACCGGCGGATTCGACAGCCGCAAGCTATCCACCTACTACGGCCTGTTCAACCTGTTTCTCTTCACGATGCTGCTGTTGGTCACTTCCAATAACATCATCATGATGTGGGTCGCCATGGAAGCCGGAACCCTGGGGTCTGCCTTTATGGTCGGCGTCCATGGCGATCGCGCTTCGCTGGAGGCTGCCTGGAAATACCTCGTGATCTGCCTGGTGGGCGAGGCGTTCGGACTGTATGGGACCGTCTTGGTCTATTCGGCCGCCTTCAATACCCTTCAAGTGCCCGCCAACGCGGTGCTGTGGACGGAGATTCTGAAAAACGCCCAAGCGCTTGATCCGGCCATGATCAAGATAGCCTTTGTCTTCGTGCTGGTTGGCTTCGGCACCAAAGCGGGTCTGTTCCCCATGCATGCCTGGTTACCGGATACCTACAGTGAGGCACCCAGCCCGGTCAGCGCCATGCTTTCGGCCGTCTTTGCGACCTGTGCTCTGCTGGTCATCTTCCGCTTTTCGGTCATCACGAGCATCGTCCTTGGACCCTCCTTTGTACAGATCCTGTTCCTCGTTTTTGGAACGATATCGGTCGCGGCCGCCTCCTTCTTCATGTATGTTCAGCATGATGTCAAGCGCCTGCTGGCCTACTCGAGCATTGAAAATATAGGTTTCATCCTGGTGGCTTTTGGTCTGGGCGGGCCGGCGGGAATTTTTGCTGGCTTGCTGCAGACCATCAATCAAAGCCTGGTCAAATCGCTCTTGTGGTGTGCGTCCGGGAACATTTTCATCAAATATCGGGCCCGCAATCTGGAACGGGTGAAGGGCATCTTGCAGGCGATTCCGGCAACCGGTGTGCTGCTGATCGTGGGCGCGCTGGCAGTGGTCGGCTCCCCGCCCTTTAACATCTTTCTGAGCAAATTCCTTATCGTCACCGCGGGGTTGGCGGCGGGCTACACCTGGCTCATGATTGTGTGCCTGCTCCTGTTGCTGGTCGTCTTTGCAGCCTTTTTCCGGTTCATCGCATCCATGCTGTTCGGTGAGAAGCCGCAGGATGTGGCCGCCGGCGAATCGAACTGGCTCACGCTGTTGCCCGGCGGCGTTTTGATCCTGTTGATTCTGGGTCTCGGCCTGTTCATCCCTTCCCCGTTGACCGCGCTGCTGAGGGGGGCCAGCGGCTTGCTCTTAACGGGCAATGCCGGGGGGCAGATTGCAGTGACGGATGTTAAGGATTTCTTGCTGCCGTTGGCGCGTTTATTGCGATAGAAATGGAATCTGCGTCCAGGAATTAGGAGAGCTTAGCATGACAGTACTGATGGAAGAAAAACCAAGGGTTGGCACAAAGTACATCGCAGCCCTGCGTGCCCGTTTTGGAAATTCGATCCTGGACGAGTCATGGCAGGCCCCCGACCAGGTTACCGTGACCGTTCCACTGAACAGCCTGCCCGATGTGGTGGCGATGCTCTATTATGAGCAGGGCGGCTGGCTGGCCTCGGTAGCGGCCAACGATGAACGACCGTTGAACGGTCAGTTTGCCATCTATTACATCCTCTCGGTCGAGGGCTCCCCGGATGATCCCAACCCGAGCCAGAAGGCTTATGTGGTGGTGCGGGCCCAAATTCCGCCCCATCAGCCCGAATTCCCGGCGGTCACTCCGAAGGTCCCCGCCGCAATCTGGTACGAGCGTGAAGTACGCGATATGTTTGGGATTCATCCCGTGGGCATGCCCGATGAGCGCCGGTTGGTCCTGCCCGATGATTGGCCCGACGGCTTGTATCCGCTTCGCAAGGATACGATGGATTATCGTTATCGGCCCGAACCGACGCTCGAAGATGAGAATTATGAGTTCATCAATGTGGAAGGCGAGGGGATCGTCCAGGTGCCGTTGGGCCCGCTGCATATGACATCCGATGAGCCGGGTCACTTCCGCCTTTACGTGGATGGGGAAAATATTGTGGATGCGGACTACCGTCTGTTCTACGTTCATCGCGGAATGGAGAAACTTGCGGAAAGCCGGTTGAACTATGACCAGGTGACGTTCCTGGCGGATCGAATTTGCGGGATTTGTGGCTATGCCCACAACGTTGCCTACAGCACCTCGATCGAACGCGCCCTGGACATTGAAGTGCCGGCGCGGGCCCAGTATATCCGCACGGTCCTGCTGGAGGTGGAACGCCTGCACAGCCATCTCCTAAATCTGGGACTGGCCTGCCATTTCGTCGGTTTTGATACAGGCTTCATGCAGTTCTTCCGCGTCCGCGAAAAGGCCATGAAGATGGCTGAAATGCTGACGGGCTCGCGCAAGACCTACGGCGTCAATTTGATCGGCGGCGTCCGGCGCGATATCCTCAAGGAACAGAGAACGACTGTGCTCCAGCTCCTGGGCGAACTGCGGGCCGAGGTTGCCACCCTGGTCAGCATGCTGCTGGAGACACCGAATATCGTTCAACGCACCCAAAACATTGGTCGCCTGGAGCCGCAAGTGGCGCGCGACTTCAGCCCCGTCGGGCCGACGCTGCGAGGTTCCGGCTTCGCCCGGGATATCCGTGTCATCCATCCATACTGCGCATATGATCGGGTGCCCTGGCATGTCGTCTCCAAGGACGGTTGCGATGTATTATCCCGGACGTTGATCCGGGCCGAGGAGTTCTTCGAGTCGGTATCCCTGATCGAGCGGTGCCTGGACACGATGCCAGCCGGACCCGTATTGACGGAAGGCTTCAAGTACAAGCCTTACGCGTTCGCCCTCGGATATGTGGAAGCGCCGCGCGGCGAAGATATTCATTGGAGCATGTTGGGTGACAACCAAAAAATCTATCGCTGGAAGTGCCGTGCCTCCAGTTATAACAACTGGCCGTCGTTGAGGTATATGCTGCGCGGGAACACGATATCGGATGCGCCCCTGATCGTCGCAAGTATCGACCCGTGTTATTCGTGCACGGAGCGGGTCACCGTGGTGGATGTCCGCAAGAAAAAAGCCACCATTGTGCCTTACAAGGAAATGGAGCGATACTGCATCGAACGCACCGACTCGCCTTTGAAGCAGCAATCATAAAAGGAGACGGGCATTATGCTGAAGTTATTGAAAGAAGTCCTGAAGGTCGGCGAGGCGACGTTACCCTATCCATTTGAACCGGTGGAGGTCATGCCCGGTTTTCGCGGCAAGCCGCACCATGATCCCGAACTGTGCATTGCCTGCGGCGCCTGCGCGATCGCCTGTCCGCCCAACGCCCTGCAGATGGCCACCGACCTGGATCAGGGATTCCAATCCTGGAGTCTCTTCATGGGACGCTGCATCTACTGCGGACGCTGTGAAGAGGTCTGTCCAACCGGTGCCATCACGCTCAGCCCGGACTTTGAGCTGGCCGTCATGAACAAGCAGGATCTATTTGAACAGGCCGACTACCGGCTGGCCGAATGCCGGCGCTGCGGAAAATATTTTGCGCCTGTCAAGGAAATCGAGTATGTGGAGGCACTGCTCCAGAAAAGCGGTTTGGCGGACGATGAGTTGACAAGCGCCCGCGCGCTCTTGAAGCTTTGCCCGGAGTGCAAGCGCAAAAATGATGTTTCGAAAATGGTGAGCCTCTACCAGGAGAAAAAAGATGTTCCGCGATAGCGTATCCACCCAGGCTGTGATCGCAAATAGCAAGTATGCCATCGCCCCCGACCCGCTGGCGCCCCAGTTGAAGGCCGCCTTGCTGAAGGAGATCCACCGTTCGGTCTATGTTTACCGGGTGGACTGTGGCGGCTGCAATGGTTGTGAGATCGAGATCTTTGCCGCGCTGACGCCGCTTTTTGATGTGGAGCGTTTCGGAATCAAAGTGGTCTCTTCTCCGCGTCACGCCGATATCCTGGTCTACACGGGGTCCATGACGCGCTCGATGCGCGTTCCGGCCCTGCGGGCTTATCATGCCGCGCCCGATCCCAAGGTCTGTGTCGCCTACGGTGCCTGCGGATGCTCAGGCGGCATCTTCCATGATCTGTATTGTGTTTGGGGCGGGGCCGATAAATTCATTCCCATCGATGTCTATATCCCCGGTTGCCCGCCAACCCCGCCGGCCACCATCTATGGTTTTGCGATCGGTCTCGGCCTGCTCGGGCAGAAGTTGAAGACCCAGCACCACGTTCAGGGTGAGGATGAGCATGCCCTGCCGCGCCACCCGCAGATTCCCTATGCATTGCGTGTGCAGGTGGAGCGGGAATCCCGCCGCATGGCCGGTTATCTGTATGGGAAGAGGATCGCCGATACTTTTTTGACCATCCTGGAGCAGAATCCGAATCAAGTGCAGGAAAATGTCCGGGCCTACCTCGACAAACTGGATGATCCTCGCCTGAGCGAGATCATGACTCGTCTGGTGACGCTGTCCGCAGACGATCAAGGGGAGGCCTGATTTCCCATGGCCGAGCGGGCAGTCTTCTATCAGTTGACGCACAAGTATGTCAACCAGGATCAGGATATCCCTGAACAATCCCGCCAGGTGATCTATTACTCGTTGGCGATCGGTCACCATGTGGGTGTCCTGGATTGCTTTCAGAGGATGCTGGAAGTCCCGCTCGAAGATTACCGCCACTGGCTGGCGCAGATGCCGGAAGGGCCCGGCCGCCACAAGCTGGAGGGCCTGCTGAAGTGGGGCGAGATTGAAATCAATCGCAGCCATGCCCCCGATCTCGTTCCGACCCTGAAAGATTCTCTGTCACGGATGGACGAGACCGGTTCGAAATGCACGGGCCTTCTGCTCCAATATCTGCAGAAGATGATCGAAGAGCCCGCCCTGTATTTAATGGTCAGGAAGCACGCATGAAGAAGAAGCTGGTTCTGACCGTAGGCAACCAAATGATGGGCGATGATGCCGCCGGCCCGATGCTGGCCGCGCGGATGCAGGGTGCACCCCTGCCAGATTGGGAGGTGGTCGACGGGGCCTCCGCGCCGGAGAATCTCCTTTATTTGATTCGGGAGATGGCTCCGGATCAGGTGCTGGTCGTCGACGCTGCCGATATGGACCTGGTTCCGGGAGAGGTTCGATTCATTGGGGCCGAGAAACTGCAGGATCCTTTCTTGATGACCACCCACACGCTGCCGCTTTCCTACCTGGTGCAATCACTGCGGGAGTTCGTGCCTCACGTGGACCTGCTGGGCATCCAGCCCCAGGTCGTCGCCTGGGGATATCCTGTCTCGCAGGAGGTCACCCAGGCCGTGGAACGGGTCTATGAGGATCTCAAAAAGGCTGAATTTGAGTGGAACTGTTTGGAGCCCTCGGCGGACGGAATGGATTGGAAAATATGTCTATGAAAAAGATTCGATCTGTGCAAGACTTGAACCAGTTTCGGGAAGAAATAATCGAGGAGCAAAAGCGTGTCGCCAGCCTTGGGAAAGCCAGGTTGGTCGTGGGTCTGGGAAGTTGCGGAATTGCGGTGGGCGCGCTGGATGTGTTGCACGCGATCGAAGCGCACGTCAAAGCCGACCATCTGAATGAGGTGATTGTTTCCCAGACCGGCTGCATCGGCCTGTGTAGTCTCGAACCAATCCTGGAGGTCACGACCGGCGACGGTGCCAGAGTGACTTATGGCAAGGTTACTCCTGCGATCGTGGACCGCATTCTGCGGGAGCATGTTCTTGGCGGAAAAGTGGTCCAGGAGTTTGTTATTGATACCACTCCTTTTCCTACGATCTAGGGAAACGGTGAACCGGTAAGGAGAAACGTATGGAACCAGAGGCAAAAGAATTGGATCTGTCCAGCGTCGTGGAGAAGGCGGTTCAAGAGCATGGGGCCGAACGCGATGCCATTATTCCGATCCTGCGTGATATCAACCAGGCATTTGGCTATCTTCCCATTTCAGCTTTGCCCGAGATCCGGCGCCGGATCCAGATCCCGGAAGAGGGCGTCTTCCTGGCGGACAGCCACCTCTACTCGGCCGCGAGTTTTTATCAGATGTTTTCCCTCCGGCCGTTGGGAAGGCACATTATCCGGTTTTGCGAAAGTGCACCCTGCCATGTGATGGGAGGGCGTCAGGTCTTCCAGACTCTCCAGGAACAGGTTGGCTTGAAACCGGGAGAGACCAGCGAGGATCAAAAATGGTCGCTTCTGACGACCAGTTGTTTGGGCGTGTGCGGCGTGGGGCCCGTCTTCCTCGTGGATGATGATCTGTATGGCGGTGTCTCGCCCGAGCGGATCCCGGAGATCCTGGCCCGCTATGAGTAAAATGCCTGGCTGGAACTCCGCTCCTTTGGTCAGAAGAGGTGAAAGATGAAGGTGATTCGTTCCATGGTTCTGGTCTCGGTCGATGAAGCCAGTCTGCAGCTTGGTGCGCAGGAAGTGTTTCGGACCTTCTTGGACGAAATCGAGGCGTTCGGATTGTCCAATCAAATCGCCGTGACCACCATCCGTGACGTGGGGATGCATAGCGACCTGCCGCTTGTGATCGTCTATCCCGACGCGGCAGTCTACGGACCGGTGAAGGTGGAGGACGTCCATGCGATCGTGGAGGAGCATCTTTACAAAGGAAACATCGTTCCCTCCCTGCTGGCCATGATGTCCGAGCTCGGCCCGGATGTCAGTTGGATGCGTCGCCGCCGTGGTGCGATGCCCGTCCAGAAGCGGGTGGTGTTGGAGCGGGCCGGGATCGTAGACCCCGAAAGCATCGAGGACTATATCGTCTACGATGGATTCCAGGCACTGGGCAAGGCCTTGACCCAGATGACGCCCTCGCAGGTCATTGCCGAAGTGGATAAATCGGGTTTGCAGGGCCGCGGCGGAGCGGGTTTTCCCACGGGGCGCAAGTGGAGTTTTGTGGCCAGTACGCCGGGCTTTCCCAAGTACGTGATCTGCAATGCGGACGAAAGCGAACCGGGGACATTTAAGGACCGCCTGATCTTGGAAGGCGATCCGTTCAGCATTATCGAGGCCATGACCATTGCCGGTTATGCCATCAATGCCCAGGAAGGCTATATCTATATTCGCGGTGAATATCCGCTCGCTTATCGGCGGATTGAGAACGCCATTCTGCAAGCCGAGCAACACGGGCTGCTGGGCGACCACATATTTGGGACGGACTTCAGTTTTCACATCCATCCCCATGCCGGGGCCGGTGCCTATATCTGTGGCGAGGAGACGGCCCTGATCGAGTCGTTGGAGGGCAAACGCGGTATGCCGAGGGCGCGGCCGCCCTATCCCACCACCTTCGGCCTCTTCGGCCAGCCGACGGTTGTGAATAATGTCGAAACGCTTGCCAACATCGGGCCGATCCTCCGCAACGGACCCGTCTGGTATCGCGAGCTTGGTTCCCCCAAGAGCACCGGCACCAAGGTGTATACGATCCTTGGCAACGTTAACTTCACCGGCCTGATCGAAGTTCCGATGGGCATCACCTTGCGCGAAGTGATCGACATTTACGGCAAGGGGATGAAAAATGACAAGAAACTCAAGCTGGTGCAGACGGGCGGTTCGAGCGGGACCATTGCGCCAGCGAGTTTGCAGGATACGCCCATGGACTTTGATTCCTTCCGCAATGCCGGTGTCTCGCTCGGTTCAGGCGCCCTGCTGGTCTGTGACGAGGATACCTGCGTCGTGGATCTGGCGAAGGTGATCCTCCGTTTCTTCCGCAATGAATGCTGCGGCAAGTGCACACCCTGCCGGATTGGCACCCTGCGGCTGTACGAAATCGTGAGCCAGATCTCCGAAGGGCACGCTTCCCTCGCCGACCTGGAGTTGATGTCGAAGATCTCGGAAGCCATGTCTGAAGTATCCAATTGCGGGCTGGGACAGACGGCCTCAACCGCATTACTGGACATCTTGAAGTATTTCCGCGCAGAGATCGAGGCGCATATTGTTGATCACATTTGCCAGGCCGGGGTCTGCCCGATTTCCATGCCGTCCCCCGAACCAGACTTGGTTCCGTAGCCGCCCCCGGGCAGATACTAAAGGAGAAAAACCATGATCAGTTTAACGATCAATGGGCAGACCTTGGAAGTTCCAGAAAATACCACTGTTTTGAAGGCTGCAGAGCAGATCGGAATCGTTATCCCGACACTTTGCTATCACAAGGATCTGACGCCCTATGGCGGGTGCCGTTTGTGCTCTGTGGATATCCAAGGGATGCGTCTGCCGGCCACGGCCTGTACCATGCCCGTTTCGCCTGGAATGGTGGTGCAAACCGAAAGTCCGGCCCTGACCCGTTATCGCCGCACCATCCTGGAATTATTGCTGGTCAGGTTCTATGATGCCGGGTACACCCGCAACGGAACGCAGGAGCCGGAATTGGATACACAGTTTGCACACTGGGTGCGTCACTATGGCATTGATATGAAGAGCGCCATGGCAAAAAAGCCGTTCCGGCAGATCGACAGTGACCCGAATCCATTCATCTGGGTGGACAAGAACAAATGCATAATGTGCACGCGCTGTGTCCGGGCCTGCGCCGAGGTGCAAGGTCGTTTTGTCTGGACTCAAGCCTATCGCGGTTATGAGCTGCGGATCGTGGCCGGATCGGACACGACCATGCTCCAGGCGCGTTGCGAATCCTGTGGAGCCTGCGTGGCACACTGTCCAACCGGGGCGCTGGATAACAAGCTGTCTGTCAAGTTGGGGGCACCTGACCGGACCGTTGCAACGATCTGTCCGTATTGCGGCGTGGGGTGCCAGCTTTACCTGAACGTCAAGGACGATGTCCCCGGCGGACGCATCCTATCCGTTTCGTCCAATGCCAAGGCTCCGGTCAACGGTGACCACTTGTGCGTCAAGGGGCGTTACGGCTACGACTTCATTCAGTCAGCCGGCCGCCTCAAGCAGCCGCGCGTCCGCCAGTATTTGTTGGATGGCACGCCCCGGCCCGCCAGCGGGGGGCCGTGGGTGGACGTGGATTGGGATACTGCGTTGGATATCGTTGCCCGCGGCCTGAATGCGGCGCGTGACAAATACGGTTCGGACAGCATCGGCTTATTAACCTCCGGGAAGCTGCTTAACGAAGAAAATTACCTCATGAACAAACTTGCCCGGCAGGTGCTGGGGACCAACAACATTGATTGCAGTGTCCATATCAATCGAAGCACGACCGTCGACGGCCTGAACACCTCCTTTGGCCTGGCCGCCATGTCCAATTCGATGGATGACATTGCGCGCAAGGCGAGTTCGATCTTCCTGATCGGATCCAATATCACGGAGAATCACCCCGTCTTTGGTTCCAAGATCCGCCAGGCGGTTCTGCGCCGCAAGGTCAAACTGATCGTTGCCAGCCCGGTCTTCTTCAATATTGAGGAATATGCCGCACTCGCCTTGCGTTACAAGCGCGGTTCCGAGGCTGCACTGCTCAACGGCCTGATGCACATCATTTGGAAGAATGGCTGGGAAGATAAGAAGTTCATTGAGGAGCGCACACAAGGGTTCGAGGAGTTCAAGGCGGCCCTGGATCAATATCCTGTGGATCGGGTATCGCAACTGACCAATGTATCCGCGGAAGCACTGAATCAGGCCGCGGAGCTCATGGCCCACAACCGGCCGATGGCGGTCATTTGGGGATCGGACATCACGCCGCTGGTTTCCGGGGTCAACAATGTCATGGATTTGGCGAATCTGCAAATGCTGATGGGGAATCTGGGGATCTCCGGCGGAGGCGTGGCGCCTCTCCGAAGCCAGAATAATTCACAAGGCGCTTGCGATATGGGCGGCCATCCATCGGTTTACTCAGGTTACCAATTGGTGACAGATAAATATGCCCACAAGAAGTTTGAGACGGCCTGGGGCACGGCCCTGCCGACCCGGCCCGGGCTGACCGCAGCGGAAATGATCGCGGCGGCCGATCGGGGTTCGTTAAAAGCGCTCTTCGTGCTGGGAGAGAACTTGTGGTCCGAGGAAACCGGTGCTTTTGTGCGGCGCTCCCTGGCAAACTGCGAATTCGTGGTTCTATGTGAAGTGCTCTCCTCGGAGGTCTCTCACCACGCGGATGTCTGCCTGCCCGGCGTAAGCTTTGCCGAGAATACCGGCACCTTTACAAATACGGAACGTCGGATCCAGCTCGTGCGGCAGGCCATTCAATCGCAGGGCGATTCAAGGCCTGCCTGGCAGATCATCTCCGGATTGGCCCAGCGGCTTCTGGCGCCAGGCAGCCGGCCAGTCTCGCCGGAGGCAGCCTATGCAGGTTGGGCATATGGCAATACCCGTGAGATCATGAACGAGATTGCGGCATTGACGCCCATTTACGCGGGCGTTTCCCACGAACGCCTCGAAAAAGGGGATTGTTTGATGTGGCCCGTCTACAGTGTGGCTGAGTCCGGATCGCCAATTCTCTACGCTTCCAATTTCCCGCTTGGAAAGGGCAGGTTCATCCCCTCCAAAGGATAAGGCAGCCGCCCTCCTTCTGTGAAGATCGATCACCGCTGGGCGCGCCCTGCGCCCTGGCGGTGATTTTTCTATGTGCGGCAGCGGAACCTTCACTACATTTTGAATCAGCTGCCGTCCGGCGGATGCAGGTGGCAGGCCCGAAGTATGCTACAATGCGGGTCAATCCGATGGGAGTGGCAGTTTATGAAAAGTATGATTCCACCCGTCAAGGGCACGCGTGAGTTCTATCCTGAGTCGATGGCCGTGCGCAACTTTATCTATGAAAAGGTGCGCGCCGCTTCACGGGCTTTTGGGTATCAGGAGTGGGACGCGCCTTTTATCGAATCCATTGAGCTGTATGCAGCCAAGTCCGGCGAAGAACTGGTTAGGAAACAATCCTTTGTTTTCGAGGATCGCGGCGGCGATCTGGTTACACTTCGTCCAGAACTCACGCCCAGCCTGGCACGGATGATTGCCGCCAGGCAGGGCGAACTCACCTATCCGCTGCGCTGGTGGTCGTTCGGTCCGTTCTGGCGTTATGAACAGCCCCAAAAGGGACGCACCCGCGAATTCTTTCAGTGGAACATTGATATGCTGGGGGTTGATTCTCCTGAAGCCGATGCCGAACTGATCGCGGTCGCTGTGATGTTTCTGCGCTCGATCGGGCTGAGCGCCCAGCAGGCGACCGTGTTCGTGAACGACCGCCGCCTGATGGATTCTGAGTTTGAGGCGCTGGGAATCCAGCCAGAAAAACGTCTGGATGTTTCCAACCTGATCGATCGCCGTTCGAAGATGAAGGGGGAGGCGTGGGAAGCGTATGCCCGTGAAATTGGCATCATGGGAAAGCAGCTCGATGAGCTGAAAAACATGCTGACCAATTTTGAGCTGTGGCAGAAAAGCGAGCAGCTGGTCCGGCTCTTCTCTGCGCTCGAGGTCCTGGGCGTCAGGGAGGGGGTGAAGTTTGACCCGAACATTGTGCGCGGACTGTTGTATTACACGGGGACGGTCTTTGAAGCTTATGAAGTGGGCGGTTCTTTGAAACGTGCGATTCTCGGCGGCGGGCGGTATGACAATCTCCTGGCCGACGTCGGCGGACAGCCGCTGCCCGGTGTGGGTTTCGCAATGGGCGACGTGGTGATCGGCATCGTTTTACAGGAAAAGGGATTGCTGCCCGAATTCTCACCCAGCCCGGCCTCCGTGCTGGTCACAGTGTTCGAGGCGGGGCTCCTGCTGAGGTCCTATGCCCTGGCCGCCGAGCTGCGCCAAAAAGGGATCAACGTGGTTGTGTATCCGGAGCCTGCCAAGCTATCGAAGCAGTTCAAGTATGCGGATAGAATGAAGATGAAAATAGCCGTCACGATCGGCACAGAGGAGGTGGAACGGGGTCTGGTGGCCGTGAAGAATCTCCTGGACGGAAAGCAGCAGGTTGTTCCGCAGGGCGAGGCGCTGAAAGTCATCCGCAATATTCTTGAAAGCCAGGGAGCCTGATGATATAATCCGCCCGCTTGATATGGTGCCTGTAGCTCAACGGCAGAGCGCGTGACTGTGGATCACGATGTTGTGGGTTCGAAACCCATCAGGCACCCAGCACGGAACTTCCGAAGTGCACACTTCGGAAGTTCCCATTAATTATCCCTGAACCCATATTTCTCGACGATGATCGAAATCAGTTCCCGGTCGGCCGGTTCGATTTCTTCGATTTCAAAACCGGTGTCGAAGTGACTGGGATCGATGTCCGGCTCGCACCAGATGCTCCTGACGCTGAAGTTGATGTAGGGGCCCTGGCCGACGTCTTCGGTGACTTCAAGCTTGAGACGCTGCGTCACACCGACGGGATATGGCTCCTCACTCAGGAGCATAAAGCCTCTTTCGGTGATGTCCACCAGATATCCCAGAAGCTTCTGGATGTTCTCGTCGTAAACCCGCCCGTAGTAAAGAAGATGACGGCGTTTGGTTCTGCGTCTTTCTTTCATGTCAATGTTCTCTAGGAAAGCCAAGGATACGTGCGAAGGTCAGACCAGGCATTCGTAAGACCGCTTGAAGATCATCCGGCCGTCTGGTCTTCCTTTGCGCGCAGAGTCTCCGTATTGCGAAAGTATTTAATGAACTTCACGGCGAAATCGTCGCGCCCCACCAGCAGGTCGCTGGCGCGGATGGTCATGCCCAGCTTGATCGGATCGGTGATGGAGCAGGTGGCGCCCGCCTGGATGGCCATTGCCAAAAATGTCTGATTGATCGTCAGGCGGTCGGGCAGGCCAAATGAGACATTGCTGGCGCCCAGATTGATGTTGACCCCGAATTCCTTGCGGACCAGTTCGATGGTTTGAAGCGTAACGAGCGCAGCCTTGCTGTCCGAGCCGACCGTCATGACCAATGGATCAATGATCACATCTTCAGCCCCGAGGCCGGTCCGGGCGGCACGCTCCAGGATCTTCTCTGCAACCGCCAGGCGTTCTTCGGGGGTCTTGGGAATGCCGTCCTCGCCGATGGTCAGGCCGATCACGGCCGCGCCGCGCTCCTTGGCCAGCGGCAGAATTGAATCAAGCCGTTTTTGCTCGCCGCTGACGGAATTGATCAGCGGTTTCCCGGGTGCGGCCTGCAGGCCGGCGGCAAGCACGGCAGGATTGGCGGAGTCAAGGCAAAGCGGCACATCCACGGCTGCAGCCACGGCTGCCACCACTCTTGCCATGGCCGCGACCTCGTCGAAATCGGGCAGGCCGACATTGACATCCAGCGCCTGCGCGCCCCAGGCCACCTGCCGTTCCGCCAGCTGGCGCACAAAATCGAGATCACCTGCGCGCAGAGCCGCGGCAAGCTTCTTGCTGCCCGTCGGATTGATCTTTTCCCCGATCATCAAAAATGGGCTGTCGATCCCAACGGTCACATCCTTGCTTGCGCTCTTTAGAATTGTGTGCATCCTGCCTCCTCGCAGTCTGTGTCCTGGGTCACTCTTTCGTTTCATTTCGCAGGAACCGCAGTGCGGTTTCGGCGAGGATGGCCGTCCCGATCGGCAGGGCGCGCTCGTCGAGATCCAGCCGAGGGTGGTGCAGGAAGCGCTCGTCGCCTTCGATGCGCGTGCCCAGTGTAAACATCGCGCCCGGCGCGGCCTCGGTGAAAGACCCGAAATCCTCCGCTCCCAGCCCTTTGGGAATCGGCGTGACGTGTTCCTTGCCGAGAAGATCCACCGCGACCTGTTCAATCAGTTTGGATGGCTGGGCATGATTGATCATGGGCGGACAGCCGATCTCAAACCTCAGTTCGGCCTCGCCGCCGAGCGTCTTGGCGATTTCGAAAGCGTGGGTGATCTCCTCGTGAATTTGCTTTTGGACCCTTTTGTCGGTATATCTCAGCGTGCCTGAGATGTCCACGTGGGCGGGGATGACGTTTTGGGTGAAGCCGCCATTCAGGGTGCCGATGCTCACAACCGCCGGATCAAACGGATCCAGGCGCCGCGCGACGATGGCATTCAGCGCGATCATCACATGCACTGCCAGATAGAACGGATCCACCGTGTGATGGGGGGTCGCACCATGGCCGCCCTTGCCGAGGATGCGCGCATACCACGAGTCAACCCCGCCGGAGGACGGCCCCGCGCTGATGTGGATGTCGCCGACCGGCGTGGACGGATCCACGTGCAGGGCGATGGCCATATCTACGCCCTGCACCGCACCATCGGCGACCATGCGCGGCGCGCCGCTGATCCCTTCCTCGTCGCCCGCTTCCTCCGAGGGTTGGAACAGGAACCGGACCTTGCCGGGGAATTTCTCCCTGGCCAGCAGGGTGGCGGCGCCCAGTGCCATTGCGGTGTGGCTGTCGTGGCCGCAGGCGTGCATCGTGCCGTCATTTTGTGATCTGTAGGGAACATCGTTCGCTTCGAGGATCGGCAGTGCATCCATATCTGCACGGATCGCAATACAGGGGCCGCCCTCCTCGCCTAGATCGGCGACCACGCCCGTTCGCCCGACATTTCGGCGGACCCGGTAGCCAAGTTTTTCCAGCTCTTCGGCGACTTTGGCCGAAGTGCGGAACTCCTTGAATCCCAGTTCAGGATGGGCATGAAAATCCCGTCTCCAGTCAACGATTTCTTCTTGGATGTGATAGGACTGTTTGAGCATTCTGACCTCTAGGCGAGTGCGGGTAGTTTTTCCATGCCGGCCTCAAAAGCCAGCCTTGCCACGATCTCTGTCAGCTCTTTTTCTCTCGCCACGGCCCCCGGCGGGCGTTCATAGGCCCTGAGCAGCTGGGCGGTGCGGACCTTGGCGCGTTCAAATGTGTCCAGGCTGCCGGCCTGCTGCCAGCCGCGGATCGAATCACGATCGATGATCGAGGAGGGAATATACTGTTCTTTTGCAAACAGGTCTCGGGTGGCCCTTTGTTTTAGAAAGTCACCCTTGAAATTGATCCCTTCAAAGAAGCCGGTCGCCAGGGTTGTCGTGCGGACCTCGAGTCCGGCCAGCAGCCGCTTGGCCATGGCCACTGCCTCGGCGTCGACCACCAGCTTCTCGGCGCTTTGGCAGACCAGGAAATCCAGCATGCCCGCACCCGAGATCATGTTGATGCCCGCCAGCGCCCCGAGGATGGCGCTCACGCCGCTTTCGAGTCCGGCCTGCGCATCGACGATCTTCGCGTCGCTCGCGCCGAGATAACAATGGGTGGGCAGATCAAGTGATTTTCCCACCTGGGCATAGGAGGCATCAATCATCGCGGTCTCAACGGCGCCCATCGGTGTGGTGCCTTTGCGCATGTCGAAGATCGCAGGTGCGCCGCCCCAGACAATGGGTGCCCCCGCTTGCGCAAGCTGATGGATGGTGATCCCGCTGAGACATTCCGCGGCGTGCTGGGTCACCGATCCGACCAGCGTCACCGGGCCGGCCGCTCCGGCCAACGGCATCGAGACGATCTCGGCCGGAATTCCGGCGCGCGCCAGGGCGATCAAGTTGTCCGCACCGAACCTGCTCCAGATGAGCGGAGGCGAAGGGCAGACATCGAAGACTGCCTGGGGCTGATCGGCCAGTTCCTTGCGCCCGCCCGCGAAGAGAGCCACCATGTCGATCATGGCCCCCAGAGTCTTGATCGAGAAGGATCCGGTGACGATCGGCTTGATGGAATGCAAGAGAACCAGATACAGGCGATACAGGTCGCCGATTTGTTTTGGCACTTCATCGCAGACCACTGCGGTGGACTGCGCATCATACTGGGGCAGCATCTCGGCCACCTCGACCAGCCGGATCAGATCCGGCGTGTGAGCTGTTTTATGTTCCAGCGTTTCCGGATCGAGAACGTGCACCCCCGATGAGCCGGGGTCGAACTGAACCGTGGTGCCGCCATAGGTTACTTTGCATTCGCCCAGCCGATTGAAAAGCCAGAATATTTTTGGCGCCGTCGCCAGCGCGGCGCGGACGAGTTTTTCCGGGATCCTGGCCACCTCGGCGCCTTCATCGACGGTCGCGCCCGCCTCGGCCAGGAGTCTGCGCGCCTGCTCCGACTGGACCTTGATGCCCGGATTCATCAACAACTCAAACGCTTCGTCCAGAATACGATTCGTCAGTTCCTTCGAGAGCAATTCAAGTTTCGGTTGCATGGTTTCTACGTTTCGAGAACCCGGATGATCTTTTCAAATTCCCTGCTCAACTTTGGATCGAGCGGGTCGGGCTCGTGCTCGGCCAGGATCTTGCGGGCCCTCGCCAGCGCCCAATCCCGGCCATCGTCCTTTTTCGATTCCCATTCGCTGTACGGGCGGCGATCCATGAATTGCGGTATGAAGAGATCGTGCATGTGCTGACGGGTATGTTTCTGGGCGAGAAAGTGCCCGGCCGGGCCGACCGCAGCAATGACGTCGAGGGCGAGCGTTTCCTCGTTGACTGCGATGCCCTGCATCATCTTGTGGATGATGGAAAAGATCTCGCAATCCATCATCATTTCGGCATACGACCAAATGCGGCTTCCGTGCAGAAAGCCGACGCCCAACAACATATCCGACATCACGAGGCTCGCCATGAAGGTCGATAGGCTGTTCTCCACGCCCGCCTGCCAGTTGGGTTCTTTTGCGCCCGTTGCGAAGGAACCCATCGAAAGCGGGATATGATAGAAATCGGAAAGCACGTTCGTCGCCGCGCCGAACAGGAAATCTTCGGGACCGCCGCCGGTATAGGCGCCGGAGCGCAGATCCGAGGCCGTTTGGGCCGCCGCATAAAAGACGGGCGCGCCGGGATAGGCCAGCTGCAGCAGGGCGGTTGCGGCAATGACCTCCGCATTGCCCACGGCCAGCGTGCCCGCCATGGTGGCCGGCCCGGTGGTCAGACAGGCCGACATCGTCATGAAGCCGGTGGGGATCCCGACTTCAGCTGCCAGTAACGCCGCGTCGAGCGAGCCGCCGTCGTGCCCCAGGGGAGGCGCCGTGCACTGCATCAATGAAAGCACCGGACGCCTGCGAAGCGCTTCCCGTCCACCCGCGATCATGGAGGCCATTTCAATTGCGGCTTTGGCCTCCGACTCGCTATAGATGCTCTCGGTCTGAACATGCTTGGTGGAATTTTCCCAGATGCTTTTGATCTCGTGCAGACCGCGCGTTTGCGGCGGCGTGTCCTGCGCGGAAACGGGCACCCAATGGAACGCCACTTCTTCCGTCGCGTCCGCGATGCGGGCAATCTCAATCACATCCTGTAGTTTTGACATGCGCCGCTCGCCGGTTCGAATGTCGATCACTTCCACGCCGCATCCATCGGTACCGACAAAAACGTGGTTGCCGTCGAGCGGCAGATCCTGATCCGGATCACGCGCCGCCAGCGGATAGGTCGGCGGGCATTTCTCCAATGCGGATTCGATCAGTTCGCCTTTGGCCCTGACGACTTTTCGTTCGCGATCGACCGCGGCTCCGTGTGCCGCCCAAATATCCAGGGCGCGGTTCGATGGAAATTTCACGCCCACTTTTTCAATGATCCATAACGTGGCGTCGTGAATCTTTTTGACCTCAGAGGGTGTCAGGATCTCCAGCTTCAATTTTGGATTGGTTATGGATTTTATCGACTTGGTCATTTTGCCCTCCCGCGTCTCCCGTCCCTCCGCGGGAGCCACGGATCACTCGGCGCCCATCAGCTGCTTGGCCACATGGACGGCACCGATGGCATCTTCTGAATATCCATCGGCCTTGATGGATTTGAACCAATCGCGAGTGATGGGTGCGCCGCCCACCATGACCTTGAATCGGCCGCGCAGCCCCTCCTTCTCCAGCACCTCGATCACCTCTTTTTGTTTCACCATGGTCGTCGTCAATAACGCGCTCATGCCGATGATGTCTGCATTCACTTCGATTGCCTTGCCGATGATCTTATCGGGTGAGGCGTCCACCCCCAGATCGTACACCTCGAACCCCGATGAACCCAACATGGTTCCCACCAGAGTTTTGCCGATCTCGTGAATATCGCCCTCCACCGTTGCCAGCACAACCTTGCCGAGCATCCTGCGTTCCGTGCCCTGTTTTTTTAATTCCGGATTCAGCACGGCCACGGCGGCTTTCATGGCCTCGCCTGCCATCACCAGTTCGGGCAGGAATGCCTCCCCGCGCCCGAAGGCATCGCCGACCGTGTTCACCCCGATCACAAAGCCATCCGTAATGGCCTGCAAGGGCGGAATGCCCACGGTGATGGATTCCTTGGCCAGTGCCGTTGAAGCATCGGAATCGCCGTCAATGATACTCTGAGCCATTTTTTTGAAAAGTTCTTCATGCATGGAATTGTTTCTCCTTTGTGGGGATGACGATGCGAGAGCGTTCGTTCGATCTGTGCTGCGCGCGTTTCTAAGCCCAAATCAATTATAAATCATACCGCGTTCGGCCGATAGTAAAGAACAGCATGACAATTGTCACCACAAATCACCTGGGTTCGTAGAAGGCCAGCAGGGTGCTGCCATATTTGCGCTGGTCAAATTCTGCAAGGTTCTTCAGGTCCAACCGCTGATATTCCTTCGGGTGCAGCTGCGCAATGGCCCAGCTGTCCGCTTTCAGCCACGCCGGATTGGCATCCAGTTTCGCGATGGCCCGCCACCACATTTCCTGATATTGCGGAGGCGCGATGTAAACGTAATGAAACGTCCGATCGGGGGAGGAGGCCAACAGCGAGAACGCGTCGGCGCGTTTCGCCTCGGCGCGGGAGGCCAGCCGGGTCGCCGCCAGATTGAATTGGATCGTATCGGTCGGAGCGCGGTTCAGATCGGTGAAGCGGCAGAACGCCGCGCCGCGGCTGAGCGCTTCGATTCCAACTGCGCCCGTTCCGCCGAACATGTCCCACCAGGTCGAGTCGATGACATCGGCCCCGATGATGTCGAAGAGCGATTCCTTGACGCGATCGGTGATCGGACGCGTGGTATCACCGGGAACCGATTTCAGCAGGCGCCCCTTGGCGCTCCCGGAGATCACGCGCAGGCTCATTTTGCCGCCAGGATGTTTCCATGCGGCGCGATCACCGGCACAACACAGCCTGTGCTCAGAATTAATCTCCGCCCGCCCGTTTGCTGAATTGCATCTTCTTTTTCCTGGCGCACATCCTGAGCCGTTTTGAAAACAAGCGTTTCGCGGTTCAGGCCCCCGCAGACCGCACCCTGGAAGACCGCCTGCGCCTCGGCCAGCGAGGGCGGCGTCTCGCGGTCATGCCAGTTGAGCATCGGCACCGGGTATTTTGACAGCTCTTGAAAGTAGACGTCCTCGCCGTGAAGATGCAACATGTTGCACCATAGGCCCTGGGCGGATTCCAGAATTTGCAGGTCCAGGCTCCGGCTGAAATGTCTGAATTCGTCTTCGCTCAATAAGGAGGCCTGGGCGTGCTGGATGGCGTAAAAGATCCCGTCGATGCCCGTCTCCAGTGCGGCTTCGACAAAACGCCGGGTGGTCTGGGCAATGGTTTGCAGTCCCTTCAGCACGGCGTCGGGATGCTTTCGGATATGAACCAGAAGCGTGTTTCCACCGGCCAGGTTCTTGGCCTGTGCCAGCGGATTGAAAACGGTTTGAAGCATCGGGATGTTCGGGCCGAGGCCCGCCCGGATTTGACGGAGGCAGGCCAGTTGTCCGGCCAGATGCGGGGCGCCTGGATCGAGGGCCGGCAGTCGTTCCCAGTCCTGCGGTTGAACAACGACCTGGCCGGAATATTGCCGCGTGCCTTCGGGATTGCCGCGCCACTCATCCCGCGCGCCCCAATCGCGCAGACAAAACGAGGAGGCCGGCGTCACCTTGACCAGGTCAAAATCATAGGCGCGCTGGAACGCGATCTGCGCAGCGGCAAGCGTTTCCGGCAGTTGATCGTCCACGGGAAAATGCCGCCAGAGGGCGACCGGTGTTTGGTCGGGCATTTCGCCCGCCAGGCAGGCTTGGATTCGTTCGCGGTGAGTGGTCATGGCACCTTCTTGATCACACAGAATGTGGCACCGGCCCGGCCGACGCTCACGACGATCGGATCGCCGTGAAAGTCATGCTGGTCTTCATTGGTGCGCGTGTTGACGAGGACAAAATCGCCGGGCCCGATTTGATTCAGCGCGCCGCGCTCGTCCAGTATTTTAACATTGGGCGCGGCGTACGGGGCGGCCACTTCCGGCTCACGATGGATGTAAAGGTTGACCGGCCGCGATTCCAGCTGATCGAACTCCTCGACCGCCTGTTTGTAACAGGTCAGCCAGTAATCCGTTTCGTAATGACGGAAGACCCCGCGCATCCCGCCTGCCAGGGAATTGTAATAGGCATATTCGTATGGATGCAATTGAACGATGTTGTAAATGCCGGGCACGAGCACGGCTGCCACGAGCAGGGCATTGATCCATCCCTTTTGGAGCTTTTCGAAGAGCACGTCGAACGCGAATCCGGCCATCACAAAGATCGGCGGCAGGGCAAACAGAAAATGGCGCATCCCGTCGAAGTCCGGCGGGTTGCGCAAAATGCCGTAGCCGATCGGGATCACGAACCAGGCGACGATCAACGCGGCCTGGATCAATTTCCGAAAATCATTCCTCAGCCTGAGCCAGGCGGCAAGGAGACCGATGGCGAACAGGGGCCAGACAGGCTCCGTCAGGGTAAAGAATAAATAGAAAGGAATGTAGCGAAGGGGGAGATCGTATGCCCGGTACACCTGACTTCCAAAGAGCACCTGCAGGCCGGTCGGATTGTCGGACATGAATTGAAAGACCTGGACAAAACGCAGGGGGCTCTCCCACAAATACGGCCAGGTGGCCAGCATGACCAGTATGGAAAGCGCGGCGTAAAGAATTATCCACAGGAAGTCCCGGCGGGCCGGGCGACGGGTCAGGAAATAGATCACGACCAATACTCCAGCCAGCGGGCCCAGGACGCGGATGGATGTGGCAATTCCCAACACGAATGCGGGAAGCAGAATCTGCAGGAATGATCGGAGCGCCGGCCGTGCCTGGAAGCCGGTTAATTGATCCACCATGCGGAAGCCGAGATAAATTGAGCCGGTGAGAAATACAAGGAACGGGGGATCCTTCGGATTGATAAAGGCGTGTCCCCACAGCAGCGGTTGAAAGGCGAACAGGGCGGCCGCCGCGCCGGCGGCCCAGGGCCGCACGAAGCGTTCGCAGATCTTGTATATAAAATAAACACCCAGCAGGAACGTCAGGAAATTCACGAGATGCCAGGCATCATCCGTATGGACATGAAGGGCTTCGATCAGATAAACCGGCTCGCGCCCCAGAAGCAAATACGCCGGTCCGCGGTTCTTGTGATCGCTGGCGCTGGGGCCGTAGGAGTTGTTAAGGTCAAAATGTCCGCTGAACCAATTGGCCGGATTATAGGCATACCCCAACGCATCTGCGTAGCCATAAAAAAGCGGTTCATCCCACGTGAAGCCATAATCGCGAAAGCTGACGAGCCCGATCGCCAGGCAGATGACCAGCAGGAGGAAGACTGGCTTTTTCACGAGTGGAGAGAAGCTGATCATTGTTTATCAGCAAGACGCCGAGCTTGGCGTCTCTGCGCGGCTTCCAGCTTGCGCTTTTCGTCCTGCGTCTCGGCCTGGATCGGCGGAACCGGGGTGGGCTTACCCTGATCATCCAGCGCAACATAAACCAGGTAGGCCGTGTTCGTATGGGTCCGTTCGCCGGTCATCGGATTCTCCGCCTGCACTTGAACCTCGGCTTCCATGGAAGTGCGGCCGGTATACGTAACCTCCGCGCTGAGCAGCACGAGATCACCGATCTTGATCGGGTTATGGAAGACCATTGAGTCGATGGCGACGGTCACCACGCGCCGATGGGCGTGCCGCATGCAGGACAGCGCCCCCGCCTCATCCACCAGCTTCATGATCCAGCCGCCGTGAACATGACCGAGAAGGTTGGCATGTTCAGGCTGCATCACTTGTGCAATATTGATGCGGGAAGTCCGCATCGGTTTGGGGACAGCCGCGTCGTTCACGTCAACCCAGATCTTGGCGGAGCTCTCCAGAATCGGTGGCGTGCAGGCGCTCGGGCTCATCGAGCAAGACATCCGTGACACTGTGCGATAACTCGCTCATCAGCGGGGCCAGGGGGATCGTTGCAGGCGGATAGACCTTTTTGGGCGGCGGCGGCGGCTGAAGTCTGGGTTTGAGCGTAAAGGTGGCCCGTTTTCTCAGGATGCGCGGATCGTTCGTTAAATATCCAACGTAGTGCCCAAGCACGGAATAGACGTCCCGTTTTGGGGTCACCCAACCAATCCATTCGCCGTTGTGGTTGAAGAGATATGGATAATCAAGAAATGCTTCGGCGTCACCCCTGGAAGTGTAGATTGGAATAAGAGCCATGACTTCGCCTCGTTAATCAATTTACATCATTATACGTCCAATATCGATTTACGAAAAAGTTCCAAAGCATTACAATTCCGACCGCCACGGCCAGCGTGATATTTCTGGCGAGGAATTCCGGGGTGATGGAGGTGCTCAGATTCAGATCCGTGAAAAAATTCAGCAGCGGCGGTTCGACAAATTGCAGGATCGGGATCCGGATGATGATCCCCACCACGTTGACCGCGAAGAACATGGCGAGTTGATGATGGAGCTGGCGCGACCGCGAATCCGGGTAGGTCCAATAGCGGTTCCAGACGAAGTTGCTGATTACGGCGCAGGTAAACGAAATGGATCCGGCAAAGACGAGCGGCATGTTCAAGAAATGGGCCAGCAGGTTTGCGATGCCGAAATCGACCAGCGCACCGAATGCGCCGACGGCCATGAATTTTAGAAAGCGGGTCCGCTCCTGCGGGTTTGTGATGATAACGGTCATTTCAATCCAAGTTTTTGTTTGAAATACGGAAT
>DATJBI010000133.1:0-17650 GCA_035515435.1 Anaerolineales bacterium | reverse complement strand
TTGGTGTGTCTTTTTTGCATTCTCTGGATTAAGAGAGTCTCATTTGATCAGCGCCTTGACCTCTTCCAGGAACTCATCGTTGAGGAAATCCCCCTTTTGCATGAGCGATTGGATTTGTGTACCCAGCCGGTTCTTTTCCTCGGGCGTGAGCTCCTTGGCGGTCGCCACAATGACGGGGATCTCCGCGGTTTGGGGATCGGCCTTCAGCGCATCCATGACGGCGAAGCCATCCATTTCCGGCATCATCAGATCCAGGATGATCAAGTCCGGCATTTCACGCTGGACCAGCTTGAGCCCTTCTTTTCCGTTGGTGGCCTCGAAAATGGTGAAGTCGCCCTGCGATTGCAGGATGCGCCGGATCAACCGCCGCGCCTCGGCGGTATCATCAATAATTGCGACGCGCGGGAACCGATTGGGCGCGACCT
This sequence comes from Anaerolineales bacterium, assembly GCA_035515435.1. Lineage (GTDB taxonomy): Bacteria > Chloroflexota > Anaerolineae > Anaerolineales > Villigracilaceae > Fen-1038. The sequence continues at coordinate 17,225 of DATJBI010000133.1, read as the reverse complement.
GATTCAGCGCGGCCAGCAGACCGTCTTCCGGGGTCTCCTGCTTCTGGCTCGTCGGGAATTCCACATTGCGCGTCCAGTTGCTGCCGAGGATGAATTCTTCCGCCGGCATCGTATGTCCGGTGCAATTGACGATAATGGTATCCGCGGGTTGGATGATGCCCGAGCGGATCAATTTGAAGAGACCGGCGAAAGCAACGGCCGCCGCCGGTTCCACGGAGATGCCTTCCATCTTGGCCAGGGCGTGCATGGCGCGGAAGGCCTCCTCGTCGCTCACGCTCTCAAACGTGCCTTTCGTATCCAGGACGCGTTCGCGCAGCAGGGTGTACGAACGACCCGGATCTCCCGTGGCCAGGGTCTCGATGTGGGTCTTGGGCGTGGTTACGGGGATGGCACTTTCCAAACCCTGTTTGAAACTGGAAACCATGGGTGCGCAGCCATCCGCCTGGATCGCAGCGATCGATGGGATGCGTTCCACCAGGCCCATCTGCTTCATCTCGCGAAATCCCTTGTAAACACCCAGCGGTCCCATGCCGCCGCTGACGGCCTGCACGTACCAGTCCGGCGAACGCCAGATCGCTCTTTCCCTGGCGCTCGGGCCGACCGGGCCCTGAATGGCCGTCAGTTGCTCGGCAATTTCAAATGCAATTGTCTTCATGGCTTCGATCGAGGTAATCGTGCGCGCCCCCGTATCCTGATACAGGTTTCTCTGCCGTGAGAACTCCGAGGCGATCTGCTTGGCTTGATCGTAGGAACCGGTCACCTTGACCACCTGACTCCCGTAAAGAGCGATCTCACGCATCTTCACTGCGGGCACCAGGCTGGTCACAAAAGCCCAAAGCTTGATGCCGGCCCGGGCGGCGTAGGCAGAATAGGCGATCGCCACGTTGCCGGTGGAGGCAGCCACCATCTCCGTGATGCCTGCTTCCTTCAGAGCCGCGATCGTGACGGCGGCCTGCCGGTCCTTGAACGAACTGGTCGGACCCTGTCGTTCATCCTTGACGAACAGGTTCGGCGTTCCCAGCATCATGCCCAGGTTGACCGCCTGGATCAGCGGGGAGCCGCCTTCGCCGAGGGACAGGCTCGCGTTGGGATTCCGGACGGGCAGCAGCTCCCGGTACCGCCACATGTCAAAAGGGCGGCCGGGCAGCTGCAGCGGCAGGGTCTTCGCAAGCGTATCGTAATCATATTCCGCTTCGCGCCATTGACTGTTGCAGCGTGGGCAGTTGGTGGAAGTGGGGTAATAGGGCGCCGTATGGCCGCAATCCATGCACTTGATCACAAATGTCATTCTGTTCCTATTTCTTTCCTTCAACCCGCCTGAGGGCCCGTTCAATCGTGCTCAGCAGATCACTCTCGTTCAGCGAACCTTTGCTGAGGAGTCGCTGACCGAAGTCCTTCAATTGCTGCTGCTGCTCGACGGACAGGTCCACGCCGCTCACCACCACGACCGGGATGTCGCGTAGTTTGGGGTTCTCGCGCATTTTTTCCAGGATGGTGAAGCCGTCCATTTCCGGCATGAACAAGTCCAGGATCACGGCATGGGGGGTCTCCGACAGGATGGCCTCCCAGCCTCGGCGGCCGCCCTCCGCCAGTCTGGCTTTGTAGCGCCCATGTTCTTTGAGGATCTTGTCCATCAGACGCAGGTCGCTGGGGTTGTCATCGATCACCAGGACCTCGCGGATGCTTCCATCGCTGTTGAGGTGATCCAGGGCGTTGAGCAGCTCATCTTCGAGGATCGGTTTAAGCAAATAGCCTGCCGCGCCGAGGCTGAAACCGCGCTCCTGTTCCTCCACGATGGAACAGATGATGACCGGGATGTCGCGCGTTTCGACGTCGGATTTGAGGTCGCTCAGCACCGACCACCCGTCGTAGCCCGGCATCATGATGTCCAGCGTAATGGCATAGGGCTTGAGCTGTTTCGCCCGCTCCATGGACTGGCTTGGGTTGGTCAGTGCCACGACCTGATAGCCCTGGGGCTGGAGATACCGCTCATAAAGCGAAATGACCTGCGGGTCGTCGTCGATGGCCAGGATCACCTTTCCGCTGCGCGATTCGGGCGTCTCTTCGCTGGCCCGATAGATGGGCAGGGTGAAATAAAAGGTGCTGCCCTTGCCCGGCACACTTTCCAGCCCGATCCGGCCCCCATGCATTTGCACCAACTGCTGACTGATCGAAAGGCCGAGACCGCTGCCGCCCGTCTTGCGGGTCAGCGAATCATCCACCTGCGAGAATGGCTGGAACAGTTTTGCCTGGTCCTTGGGTTCGATGCCGGGACCCGTATCGGTTACGCGGACCAGGAGCTCGGGATGTCCCGCCGGGCTGGCGGCCACAGCCGCCTCCACCGTGATGCTTCCTTCCGAGGTGAACTTGGCCGCGTTGGAAAGCAGGTTCAGCAGCACCTGGCGGACGCGAATGGCGTCGGCCCGGACCGTGGGCAGGTTCTCCTGAATATTCTTGACGAGTTTGACCGGCTTGTCCTTGATGAGGCCCACCACGGTGGACATCACGCCGTTGATCACATCGATCATGTTCACTTCATCGAACGCCAGCTCCATCTTGCCGGCCTCGATCTTGGACAGGTCGAGAATATCATTGATCAGGCCCAGCAGGTGTTGGCCGGAGTTGTAGATGGCGGTCAGATCCTGCTGTTGCAATTCGCTCACCGGGCCGTCAATGCCCTTCAGGATCACCCGCGAGAAGCCGATGATGGAGTTCAACGGCGTGCGCAATTCATGGCTCATATTCGCCAGGAACATGCTCTTCATATGATCCACTTCGCGCATATCTTTGACGGCCTGTTGGGATAATTCATAGGAACGGGCGTTGTCGATGGCGATCGCGACCTGGTCGGTCAAGATCTGAAGCACTCCCATGTCGTCTTCACGGAAGGCGTCGATCGTGGGCGACTGGATATCGAGCACCCCGATGACGCGGGTGCCGACCCGCAAAGGAATGGCGGCTTCGGCCCGGGTATAGGGCAGGAAGGGATTAAGCTTATGCGTGCCATCCATGGCCGTGTTATTGACCACGACCGGCGCGCCGATCTGGATGGCGCGGCCGATGATCGAATAACTGTTGACCGGCTGCGTATGACCCTTGCGCTTCATCTCCTCGCCGCCTTCGCCGGTCGCCTCCACCAGGACGGCATTGAAACCGGTTTCTTCCACCACAAAGATAGCCGCGTGATAATAACCAAACCGCTCGCCGACCAGGTTGACCGTCCGGCTGAAAATGGTGTTCAGATCGAGGGTCGAGGTGACCAGGCGGCCGATCTCTGCCGCCGCAGCCAGGTATTCGTTTCTGCGCCGGAGGGTCTCCTCCGCCCGCTTGCGCTCGATCGCAATGGCCGCCTGAAATGCGATCAGGTTCAGCGTTTCGAGATCCTTCGCCGTCAGGCGGAATTTCGGGTCGAAAGTCTGGACCGCCATCACGCCGATCCGTTGGGCGCCGCTTCTTAAGGGGACGCCCAGCCAATCGAGGCCGCGCCTCTCCTCGCCCTTCACCTCTCCGGATCTCTCGAGCTCGGCAAATACCTCGGGCGTAACCAGCAGCGGCTGGCCGGTTCGCAGCACGTAGCGGATGAGACCCTGTCCCGGTTTGTTGGAGGGCAGGCGCAGATCATCTTCTTCGGCATGGTAAGGAAAGGTGATCAGGTCGGTGCGTTCGTCATAGAGGGAAATATAGAAGTTCCGGGCAGGCATCAGGGTATTGACGTCCCGGTGGATGACCTTCAGCAGGCTGGCGAGATCTTCGGCGGACAACGCCGCTTCCGCGATCTGTGTCACGGCGGCCTGAAGCAATTCGTTGTACTTGCGATCCGTGATGTCGCGTGCGACCAGGAACACCTGTTCCTCGTTGAGTTTCGAAACGGTCGCACCGAACCAGTATTCCTGCTGGTCGATCTCAAGCTTGTATTCCAGGTTAACGGTCTGCCCGGTTCCCAGGGCCTCTTGGATCGCGGCTTTAATGGAATGCGCCGCTTCGCTGGGAAGCACGTCGTCCGTCAATTGTCCCAGCAGTTCATCGGGGGGCTTGACCAGGCGGGACGGATTGGTCGGGGCGATGCGGAGATAGCGGCCCTCCTTGTCCAAAATGATGATCACGTCGGTCATGGCCGTGAACAGGGCGCGCAGTTCTCCTTCTGAGCGTGCCACGGCCTGCTGGCTTTCCCGGGTGGTCTCGAACAGACGCGCATTTTCGACTGCGATGGCGGCCTGACGGGCCAGGCCGGTCAGCAGGTCCAGTTCGCTTTGCCCGAACTCCAGACCTGCGCCGATGCGCCAGACCGCCATGAGGCCGCTGACGTGCTCCCCGGAGAGCAGGGGCGCCGCCATTAAATGTTCATTGGGGAGTTGTCCTGTACCGAGAATGGTCAACGCCCGCCGATCCTGCAACGCGTCGTTGACAATTTCCCCCCGGCCGGTCTTGGCCACCTGTCCGAGAATTCCTTGACCCAGCACGATGGCATCTTTCTTGATCTCCTCGGATTCCGCTCCCAGCACCGCAATTGCCTTGAAGCTGACCCCGTCGGATTCAGGCAGGTACACGGCGCTGGTCAGCCCGTTCAGCAGTTCCTTGGCATGCGCCGCGATTCGTTCCAAGACCACCCGCAGGTCAAGGGAGGCTGAAACATCCTCGCCCACTTCGGCCAGGGCCGACATTTCGCGTGCTCTGCGCTGGGTCTCATCAAACAGCCGCGCGTTCTCAATGGCGAAACCCAGCTGCACGCCGATCGAGTTCACCAGTTCCAGCAGGCGGGGCTCGACCGCTCTTGGCCCGTCGCTGAAAACGCAGAGCGTTCCGATCACCTCATCTTTGAGCTTTAAGGGCATGCCCAGATAGGAGAACAGGTTGTTGGCGATCAATCCTTCCACCGGAACCGGTGCGCCCTGCCGCAGGTCGGGAATGTTGAGCGATTCTTTCGAGAGGAAAACGAGCTCGCACAGGCTCTTGCGAAAGCCATTCTTGCGCAGGTTCTCTGAAATCGGCAGGGGCAAATTGTGATGTGCGATCAGTTCCAGCCGCTGTTCCTTCTCGTCATACAGGGACACCAATCCGCTGGTAAAGCCGGTGATGGCCAGCGTTTGGGCGAGGACATCTTCGAGCAATTTGTGTAGCTCGAGAATCTGGCTGGCGGAGGAAATGATTCGGTTGATGGCGGCGAGTTCCTCAGCGCGCTGCTGGGTCTCTTGAAATAACCGTGCATTTTCCAGCGCCAGGGAAAGTTGGTCGGCAACCTGCTTGACCAGCATCTGGTCTTCCATCGCCCAGTTGCGCGCCTCTTTCTCATCCACCACGCGCAGCGTGGCCCAGTTCTTTTCGTCCGTGCGAAAGGCGAGCGACATTGCACTGGGTTCGCCCGGGACCGCCGGAGGCACCACCGGTGCGATCGGTCCTTCCGGCCGCGGCAGTCCGGATCTGGACCCTGGGCCGGTCTTGGGGCGGGGCGGCGCAGCGGTCAGGGGCCCGGCGGGTCCCACCACCTGCTTGGGCCTGCGGCCCGCCGGCTTTATTTCTTCAGCCGCGAGATCACTGAATAGATTCTCAAGCCGCTTGCTGGTCTTTTTCTTTGACATATTCCTTAAGCTCCTGCGCCAATTCCCGATATTGCAGGGAACCGCGCGCAGCGGGTCGGTACTGGGTGATCGGTACGCCCGCAATGGGGCTTTCCCGCAATTTGGTATCCACCTCGATGACCGTTTTGAACAGCCCTTCCCCAAAAGTATTTTGGAGCTGCTCTTGAATATTGCGGTGAGTTCGATTGCGCCGGTCGAGCATGGTGATCAGAATTCGATAGCCGAGGTCCGGGTTGCTTTCCTGCCGGACGCGCCGGATCACTCCCATCATGTTGCGGAGGGCATACGCTGAGAAATACTCCGCCTGGGTGGGCACGATCAACAACTCGGCGGCGCTCATGGCATTGATGGTGATCGCTCCCAGAAAGGGCGGGCAATCGAAAAGCACATAGTCATACAGCAGAGGCGCGGCACTTTCCAGAGCGCGCTTCAGGCCGTCCGTGTAATTGGTCCGCACCGGCAGGAATTGTTCCGCGTTTTCGATGCTGGCCTGGGCCGGGATCAGGTCCAGGTTCTCGATCTCCGTTGGATAGCGTGCGCTCATGAGCGGAGCCGATTCGATCAGGATGTGGCTTGAGGTCACCGCCGCAGAACCGGGTTCCACGCCCAGGGCCAGAGTCAGATTTGCCTGTGGATCCAGATCGATCACCAGGACTTTTTGCCCCATTTCTGCCAGAGCCGCGCCCAGCGAAAGCGTGGTGGTTGTTTTGGCCACGCCGCCTTTTTCGTTCGAGATGGCAATTACATGACTCATTTGTTTGCTCCGTTTCCATTGTGCGCCTTATCCGACTTCTGCGGGACCGCAGAGCTTTTCGTGGTCGGGTCACCTTTCGGTGCAGAGACGGCTTGCGGGATGAGCTCCACCTGCGTGGCGCCCAGCGCGCCGCGTAATTCGTTCAGGGCGATGTTGATCATCTCCTCGGGATTGTTGGTGCTGCGAATCTTTGAGGTGATTTCCGAGACCATTCGTTCGCGTTCGGCGCGCCGGCTGGTCTCATCGAACAAACGCGCATTTTCCGCCGAGAGGGCGACGCGGTCCGCGACCGCCTGCACCAGATCCAGTTGATCCGGATTCCAATCTTTCTGGGGGGCCTGAATGACGAGATTGCCGATCACCTCGCCGCGCAGTTTGATGGGCGTGATCAGGCGGCCGGAGGTCTCCTGATTTCTATTTCCGCCCTTGAGATTGGCGTCAAGATCGATCGGGCTGTCCAGCGGCGACGAGCCGGAGGCCGTGGAGCGATAGCCCAGCAGCCGTTCCTCGCGCGGCAGGCGGTTCCAGGCCTGGCGCAGATATTGACGGTACAGGGCTTCGGCCTCCGCAAGGGATTTGTTTGTGGTTTCAAGCAGTTTCGTGTTGTCAATGGCCAGGCTCACTTGATCTGCCAGAAGGGAAAGGATTTCCACATCCTCCTGCGAGAACGCATCGACCTGCGTACTTTGTATGTCCATGACCCCCACAATCTTGCTGCCGGAGCGCAGCGGCAACGCCATTTCCGACAAGGTCTCGGGCAGGTCTGGATTGTTGAAGTAAGCCGTGTCCTCACCCACGTTGCGCGCGATCCGGACCTTGCCGGTGGCCGCTACGTTGCCGACAATGCCCTGTTCGCCAATCTTCAAGCGATGTCCGCGCTCCAACATGCGCCGGCCGCCCTCGCTGTTGGAGGCGCTGAGAATTGCAACCCGGCCATCTTCATCGTTTAAGAAGATGCCCACGTGGTAATAACCGAACCGTTCGCTGATCACCGCGGCAATCTGCGGCAGCAGCTCGCTCATGTGACGGATCGAGTTGATCGCGGCTCCGACCAGGGTCAGCGCCTCGAATTCGCCCGCGCGCCGCCGGTTGATCTGGTTGGCCCGCTCCAGTGCCGCGGTGCGCTCGCTCACCTTGTTCTCCAGGGAGGCCTGCAGATCGCGCAATTCCCGATTGGCCTCAATTTGGCGCTGTCCGTTCTGCCAGGCCTGTTGGATGCTTTGATTTAACCGGTCAACCATCAGGAACATGACAGCCGACACGCCTGCCAGCAGAATGGCAACTTCGACCAGATCCTCGAGATTGGTCAACTGGGCAAATGTATCGCCCTGGACCATTCCGTACATGCTCGCCAGCGTGATCAAGCTCGTGGAGAGAATGGTCAGGCCGGTGAAGACCAGGGCCAGCGGTTTGGTGAGCGTCAGATAGGCCAGGATGATGGCCGCCGCAAAAACGAGCATCGAGACGTCGTGGATGCCCACACCGTCGAGCACCACATAATCCCGGATCAGCAGCAGGCCGAGCGGGATCAGGAACTGGGCAGGAAAAAGAACTCCGCGCCGAAGCAGCCACACGCTGGCGATCAGCACGATCAGGAGCGGCAGGGAGGCGTACAGGGTCCGCGGCTGGCCGGCTGTGAAATCCGCGAGGGCGATCCCGAGAATGCCGGCGATCTCGATCAGCAGAAAGGCTCGTAACAGACCGGCCATGGCGAGCTTCTCCCGCTCATCATGAAACGGCTGGATGGAGTCAGAAACGAATAATTTTGTCATGGCTGGCCTCGGGCGCGCCTATTTCCGCTCTTCATGACGAACCTTCCTTCTGCCCGTCATTCCTTGATTCAAATTGAATGATCACATCCGAGCCCGGGATGATGTGGCCCAGTTCCTCGACTGCGGTCTGCAGTACATTGCGCAGATTGATGGACTGGCTGATCTTGGTGGTGACCTCGCCGATGATCCGCTCCTTCGAGGCCCGTCTTTGAGAATCCTCGAGCAGCGCGGCATTCTCCACCGCCAGCGCCACCCGTTCCGCGATGGCCTCCGCGATATCGATCTCATCCTGCTGCCAATCCGCCTTGTGTTGCGACCGGATATCGAGGAATCCGATCACGTCGCCTCTCAATTGGATCGGGATCGTCAACACCGCCTTGCCCGTGTCCCGGCCCGCCGGTTCCACAACTTTGCTGCCCTGGGTCAGCACCGACCGGATTTCGGGATTTTTCGCAGGCGTTTTCAAAGCGGTGAGGCCGGTCCCCGAAAATTGATAGCCGATCGGCCCTTGCTCCACCGTCTGGCTCAGGGCCGACCGGACATACTGCGCGTAAAGGGCGCGGGCCTCCCGCAGCGAACGATTGATCTCGTCGTACAGGCGGGCGTTCTGGATGGCGATGCTCACCTGTCCGGCCAGGGTCGAAAGGACCTCGATATCTTCCTGCGTGAATGCGGAGGGCTCCTCACTCTGCACGTCCAGCACGCCGACGGTCTGCTCGTTCAAAAGGAGCGGCAGCGCCATTTCCGAGCGGGTGGTGGGGAGGTCGGGGTTGTTGAAAAAAACGGCGTCGGCTCCTGTATCCAGGGCGATGCGCGGCACGGCACTTGCGGCAACGTATCCGACGATTCCCTGTTCGCCCACCCTCAGGTGGTGACCTCTTTGAAGCATCGTTTGGCCGCCCGGGCTGTTGGCCGCCTGAAGCACGGCAAATTGCCTTGCCTCATCCAGCAGGAAGATCCCCACATGATAAAAGCCGAATTCCTCGCTGATCGTTTGCGTGATCTGCGGGAGCATGGCTTCAAGATCATGGATGGACGAAATGGACTGGGTGACCTTCGCGATCGCGGCCAGCTGCGCGGCCCGGTGCGACACCTCCTGATTGGCCCTGCCCAGTTCCGAGGTGCGCTCCTTCACCCGCTGCTCGAGTGCACCCACCAGGCTCCCCAATTGCGCGGCCATGTCTTTGAAAGTTGATGAAAGAGTGCCGATCTCATCCTGAGACGAGGTCTCCGGTATCGCCACGTTCAGGTGACCTTTTCCAACCTCCAGGGCGGCTTTTTGCAGGAGAATGATCGGATCGGCAACCTGGCCGGCTATGAACTGAATGATCGCGAAGAGCAGGATGAGGCCGGCCGCCCCAAAGGTCAACAGCGTCTGCGGAGCGCTGCTGGTGGAGCTCTGCAACTGGCCCAAGAGGCCGGTGTAATCCACGATCGCCGCGCCACTGATCTTGCCGGATGGTTCATAGACGGGCGCGACGATCAGTTGCGCAGCCGCGCCGTTGCCGCTCACACTGAAGGTGCGGAGCTGCCCGTCCTTGAGCGTGGAGGCGACCTCGCCTCCCGGATCGAGCCCGTAGGTTGTGAAGATGGCCGTGCTGTCTGGATCGGCCACGATGTGCATTTGTGTATCTACAATTTCGGTATAGCGCTGCTGGCTTCGATAGAGTTGCGCCACATAATCCTGCGCGCTGGCCGGATAGCGGCCCACGGAAAGCGCGATCGCCTCCGCCACATTGGAAGCCTCGGTCACGGCCGCCCTCTGGGTTTGGAGATATTGCTGCCGGATCGCAAAGGCTCCAAATGCTCCGGCGACAAGGAAGATCACCATGAATCCGAGCAGCAGTTTGGCGCGCAGTGAAGACCGGAGCTGTTGGATCAGGAAATAGCTGAAGATCACTACGATCACGGCGATCAAGGCCGGTATGACGACCTGCACCGCGGCCGGGGCCGGCAGCCGATAGGACGGCGCGAGGACATCCAAGGCGATGCTGACGAGCCCGCTCACGGCAGCCGTGACGGCCGTCGTGACCGTTTCGCGGGAGGGCAGGGTCGTGGTTGCGATCATTGCAGTGATGAAGGCGATGCCCAGTGCAAAGGCCAGTCCGATGCTGGTGACGAGTGCCGTCCCGACCGCGAACACAACCTGCGCCACCCAGATCAGCAGGAGCATGCCGCGGACCGGCTGGCCGCGTCGCACCAACGGCAGGCTGATGGCCGCGGCGATCAGCAGGACACATGTATCGCCAAACAAGGCGAGCAGTTGCCAGGCCGGCTGCTGGATGAATAAATAGAGATAAAGCGCGGCGGCCAGGAGGGAGCCGGCTATGCCGATCACCGAGATTTGAAGGGCGGTCCTGCTCTGCGGGCTTGTAGGAACTTGTGTGTTCATCCTCGAAACTCCACTTATCATTGCGAGCGCCTACCGCTCCGCCGCAATTTTGGGCGGTTCCAGCTGGATCGTGATCTCGGAACCGGCCATGATCTTTCCGAGTTCCTGCGTTGCCAGCCGGATGATCGAATCAATGCTGGCCGACGATCCGATCCTTGCCGAGATTTCGCCGATCACGCGCTCTTTATTGGCCTTCCGGAGCGAGTCCTCCAGCAGGCGGGCACTTTCCAGTGCGACCGCAACGCGATCGGCCGTTACCTGGGCCATCACCAGTTCATCATCGCTCCAGGATCGCCTTTCATCCGTCCGGCTGAGTTTGAGATTGCCGATCACCTGTCCTCGCAACCGGATGGGCACGTTCACCAGTTCATGGGCGCCTGCAGGATTGGATCGATTTTCGATCGGTTCCGCTTTAATGCCTCGAAATTGATATCCCTTGACCTCGCGTCCGCCCGAGTAGTCCTGCCAGGTGCGGCCCGCCAATTGACTGGAGGCCCGTTCGGCCTCGTGCAATGCGCGCTTGGTTTCCTCGGCTGATCTTGCATTTTGAATGGCAATGGCCACCTGATCTGCCAGAATGGAAAGAATCGCATAATCCTCTTCGCTGAAAGCGTTCGCCTCGATGGACTGGATATCCAGTGCGCCGATCACCGCTTCTTTGACCTTGAGCGGCAGACACATTTCCGAATGGGTCTCGGGCAGGTCGGGATTGTTGAAGAAAACGGCATCGGCTCCAACATCCAATGCGATGCGTGGTTTGCCGCTCTGGGTCACGTAGCCGACGATCCCCTGTCGTCCGACCTGCAGACGATGGTTGCGGGCCAGCATCCTGGTTCCACCGTCGCTGTTCGCCGCGCTTAGGATCGCATACTCCCGGCCTTCGTCGAGAAGAAAGATCCCAATATGATAATAACCGAGCTGCTGGCTGATCAGTTTTGTCAGAAGCGTCATGAGCCGCTCGGGTTCAACCACGGCAGCCGCGGTGCGGGATACTTCGGCAACTGTTCTCAAGCGCAGGGCCTGCTCCGTGGTCTTTTGATTGGCCCTCATCAGATCCGCGGTGCGCTCCGCCACTCTCTCTTCCAACTGGGCCTGCTGGGCCTGCAGCGCGCCGAAGATTTCCCGGACCTGGCGCAGAACCGCATTGAATTCACGCTTCAGGAAATAGACGGCCAGGATGATCACGGCCCCGGGAACGCTCAAGTCCAGGCCATAGGTGATCCAATCGGCCATCGCGCCCGTCGTGCCGGACACCACCAGGAATTTAAAGAGGCCGCCTCCCACCAGGGAGTAAACGATGATCATCGTCAGGATGCTGAGAGCCAGAGCGCCGGCTCCCGCCCGATAATCAAATAACAGGGCCGTAATGGCAACGAAGGCCAGAAAGAACAGCGATGCGTCGGCAGAGATACCGTATCCGAGAAGAATGGTCAGGCCGATCAGGTAGATCAGGCCGGAGAAGACATCTGCCCGAACGGAGTAGGGAACGGGGGCGAACGTGGCCACCGCCAGCAACAGGAGGATGAGCGCATATACCGTGAGAATCCGGAAATCACCGTGCAGGAGGGTGTAGGCGAACAGCACTGCGCCAAAGACCACTGCCACGCGCATCACTATATTCAGGAAGTTCTCTTGCCAGCGATTTGAAAAAGCGGCAGAGTTCAGGATTTCCGACATCACGGATGGTTGAGCGTTTGGTTTCGCGTTAGTCATGGTGTGATTCCTGATCTCCGTCGCCAAGCTCCAACGTCACCTCGGTCGAACTGCCGAGCCGATGTCCCAACTCTTCCACGGCGGACCGCATGATGGAATCGACATCGCTGAACGTGCTGATCTTGGTTGACAATTCCGCAATGGCACGCTCGCGCTGGGCCCTTTGCCGGGTTTCTTCGTTCAGCCGGGCATTTTCCAGTGCAGCCGCGAGACGGTCGGCAATCTGTTCAATGAGCGCCGTGGTTTCGCTGGAGGCGCCGTTGCCGCGGAAGCGGACGTTCACAAAACCAAGCGTCTGCCCGCGCAGACGAATTGGGATCGCCTGGAAATCGGGATTGGAGCCCGGTTTGCCGCCCGGGGTCTCGCTTGTGGCCGGAGGGGCCGCGAGAGGCTGCAGTTGTGTGCCGTCAAATTTGTAGCCGGCGATCCGTGTTTGGTTGCGTGTGAAGCTCTGCCAGGACCTCTGGGTGGCCTCCTGGTAAGCCTGTTCGATCTCGCTCAATTGATCCCTGACCTGTGCGAGCAGGTGCATTCTTTCGATGGCGATTGCCAATTGGTCGGCCATGACCTGCAGAATTTCGATGTCCTCCCGAGTAAATGCCTGCGGCTGGTCGCTTTGTATGTCGAGAATTCCCAGAATCTCGCTGCCGACCTTCAGCGGAAGCGCCATTTCGGATCGAGTGGTCGGCAGGAATGGGTTGTTAAAATAAACGGCATCTGCTCCGGTGTCCAGCGCGATGCGGGCCTCGCCCGTGGCGGCTACTCTGCCCACGATACCCTGCTCGCCGACCCGCAGGCGGTGACCGTTTGCGATCAACTGCTTTCCGGCTGCGGTGGGTGAAGCGCGCAGGACGGCGTATTCTTTTTTATCGTCCAGCAGGAAAATGCCCGCATGATAGAACTTGAAGCGTTCAACGATCAACTGACCGGCGCTCGCAAGGAGTTCATCGAGGTCTTCGATCGAGGCAATGTCCCGCGCGATTTCGGCGGCGGTGCGCACACTCAGGGTTTCACGTTCCAGTTCCTGGGTGCGTTCGGAGACTCGCTTCTCCAGCGAGGCGACCAGGTTCCGAAGTTGGGATGTCATGTCGTTAAAAGCATTTGCCAATATCCCTATTTCATCCCGGCTTCGGACGGAAACGGTTTGGGAGAGATCACCTCCGGCGATCTGTTTGGCGGTCGCTGCCAGGTTTTCGATCGGCAGAACGATCTGGCGCACAAATCCCAGGCCGGCCGCCGCCGACAGAAGCAGTGCGATCAACGCGGCGATGATCACCGTCGCGGACAGGTTCGTCACAAGGGCCAGGGCGTCCGACGTGGGTTTCTCGGCGACGGCATTCAATGTCTCGTTGCCCAGCTGCACCTTGTTGACGGCCAGTACCACATTGGAATGATCCAGGCCTGTTTGGAGCGCGGCGGCCTGCGGCAGGGCGACATGCGCATTTTTGAGGTTGAAGGAGGGGTCCTGGTGGGCCACAACGTTTCCCGCCGCATCGGTCAGGTAGAGGGTCTGGCTTTGCCCTGGGAGCGTCTTGGCCAGCAGGTCGTCGAGCGGAGCGAGCCAGACCTTGCCCACCAATACGCCGCTGAGCTGTGCAGTGCTTGGGTTGCCCGGCGTCAAGAGGGGGATGGATAAAGTCAGGTAGGATTGGCCGGTCGTCGGGTCCACGGTGGGGGGGCCGTAGTAGGCCTGACGGGTGCGGGCCGGCTGGAGATAATCTTCCAGCTTCGAATGATCCAACAGCTGGTTCTCCGGCACGACGCCCTGATGGCTGGCGCGCACGATCTCGCGTCCCTGGGGATCCAGCAGGGTTATCTCTGCGAGGTCTTTCCCGTAGGAGGCGAAGTTCAATTCGCCGGATATCATGATGGTGTAGGTCGTTCGGCTGGGCTCGCTCTCGCCGCCGAGCTGATCTGCCAGATTCAACAGGTCTTGATTCACTCCCCGGAAATAATCGGTGATCGCCGAACCGGCATTTTGTGCCACCTGACCCTGCAGCGCGATGGCCTGGGCCCGGACGGCCACATACGTGGATTGAAGCATGATGATGCCGACCGCGATCAATGGGATGATGGCCAGCCCGGCAAAGATCAGAGAGAGGCGTACGCGAATGCTGTTCCACATGGCGTGCTAATTCCCCCCTTCACGTTTGGTGTCATGGTCCTGCGCTCTGCTGATGAATACGGATACTTCCGCCACTTCGGGCAATGTTCCCAACTCGCGCGCGGTTGTTTGAAGGAGTGTGTCAATATCCAGTGAGCGGTTGAGCCTGGCTGAAATTTCGTTGATGGTCTGCTGCTGGATGGCCTGCTGACGCGTCTCTTCCAGCAATCGGCTGTTGTCCAGGGCGAGCGCCACCTGGGCCGCGACTTTCTCGGCCAGATCTGCCTCGCGCTCGCTCCAGCGGGCGGTTTCCCTGCCTCGGAAAGTGAGCACGCCTATATCCTGACCGCGCAGCCGAAGGGGAACCTGGATCGCTTTCTTGCTGGCGGTGTTATGCTGGCCCGGGACGATCGCTTTGGTGCCGGCCGGCGTGTATTGATAGGCAACGGACCGATTGGTGAGATATCGTTTCCAGGCTGCCTGAGTTTGCTGGGTGGTCAGCGACTCCAATTCGGTCACAAAAGCCTGGGTGTCGCTGAGGAGGTGCACGCTGTCGATCGAAATTGCGATCTGATCCGTCAGGGACTGCAGGATCTCCAGCTCATCCTGACTCAGGATCCGGTCCTGGGTGGACTGAAAGTCCATGATCCCGATGATCTTGCCGCGGCTGCTCAAGGGGATGGCAACTTGAGAGCGAGTGTGCTCCACCTTTCCTTCGGAAACAAGCGGTGCTTTGTTCCCTTGCTCCGCCTCCTTGAAGATATAGGGCTTCCTTTGTTCAGAAACATAGCCGATCACATTCCGCCGATTGGCCTCAATATGAAAACCCGTCTCCATCAGCCTTCGGCCGGCCTCCGAGGAGGCGGCCTGCAGAAATGCGATCTTGCGATCTTCATTATATAGATAGATGGCAACGTGCTGGAAGCCAAAAAGATCAGCGGCCCAATGGACGGCCCTTTCCAGCAGACTTGGCACATCCTGCAATTCCGCGATGTTCCGGGTGATAAAGGCTGCGGAGCGCAGGAGTTCCGATTTTTGCGCCAGTTGGTTCGTCCGTTCCTGAACGCGCGACTCCAGATTCCTGCTTTCGGCATGGACTTCCCGGAGTGCGGAACTCGCCTGCTCCCTGGCCCGCTCAAATTCCATTTGGATTGCTCGCAGTCCGATGATGACCACGGCGGACAGCAGAATATTCGTGAGGGTGCCGGTCAGCCAGTCGGCGAAGGCACCCTTCGGCATATCCGTGCTGGTGAGCTGGTATTGCGAGGTCAGGATCAGCCAGCCAAACAGGATGCTGGTCAGCGTTCCGACGGCCGTCGAAATAATGCCCGCAAGCGGCGAGAACAAAAGGCAGGCCATGATCACCAGCACGACCAGGAAGACGCGCGAGTCTCCCCACAGCCCCGTATCCAGAAAGCCGCTGATGGCCAGGGCATATACCAGGGCCAGAAAAACCACGGCTTTCAACCAATAAGGAAACCGGACGAGCGTGGTCACCAGCAGCATGACAAAGATCGCCGAATAGGTGATGAGATCCGAGCTGGTGGCTCCGGTGGCAAAATTGGCGGCCAGGGAGATGAAGCCAAAGACCGCCGCGCCGATCAGGATGCCTTGCAGGAATCCTTCGCGCCATTTTCCATAATTGAAGATCGAGGAGGGCGCTTCGGCCGTGTTGCTGGTCGTAGTCTGGTTCATGAGTTGTCGTCCATCTTCAGTTCGATCGTTGCTTCTGCTGCATCCAAGGCGCGGCCGAGTTCCTGTACGGCGGTCCGCAGGATCCCCTCCATGGTGGCCGAGGACCAGATCTTTCCGCTGATCTCGGAGATCAGGCGTTCGCGCGAGGCAGTGGATTGGCCGTCCTTGACCAATCTGGCATTTTCCAGCGCCAGCGAGACCTGCGTTGCCACGGACTCGATCAGGTTGCGCTGCTCCGGCGTCCATTCGCTGTCGCTCTCGAGCCGGATCCCGCCAATCACCCGGTCGCGCATTGCAAGCGTCACTTCGAGCTCGTTGTCGGCCCCGTGCGGATCCTCGTCGCCGACCTCGTACTGAAGCTCTTCGGCCTCTGCCACCTGCTTCCAGGATTGGGCTGTGTACTGCCTCTGGACCGCCTGGATTTCATCCAGATTCTGTTGCACTTGATGGAAAAGGCTTGCGTTTTCAAGCGCAACGGAAACCTGGTCTGCCATGTGCTGCAGCGTGTCAATTTCCTGCGGTCCAAAGGCTCCCTCCTTGGTGGACTGCACATCGAGCGCTCCCAGCACTCGATCTCCCACGATCAAGGGCAGGGCGATTTCCGAGCGGGTGTAAGGAAGCAGCGGATTTTGAAACCGGACCGGCTCGGCCCCAACGTCCAGAGCGACGCGGGCGGAGCGGGTGCTGATGGCCGTTCCGACCATGCTTTTGCCGCCGACCTCCAGACGATGCCTGTTCTCCCTGAGGAGGCGGCCCGCCTCGCCGGTGGCATTCTTTAATTCGGCCCAGCGCTTCGACGAATCAACCAGGAACAGGGCCGTGTAATAATAGCCAAATTGATCGGTGATCAGGTTCACGACCTGGCTGATCAATTCATTCGTATCGAGAACGGAACTGGCAACGCGGCCCACCTCGTTCACCGCCTTAAACTGCAGGGTTCTTTCCGCGACCTTGTCCTCCAGGACGTTCTTTTGATTTTCAAGTTCGCCCGTCATCTCCGCCATTTTCTTTTCCGCTTTAAGATACTCCGCCTCCAGCAGTTGAAGACCGACGATAAAAATGGCGCCGAACAACAGGGTAACCACCGAATTGGAAAGCCAATCGGTCCACTTCGCCGGCACCACGACCGGACTGAGGAAGGTCAACCTTCCGGAGAGGCTCAGCCAGGCCAGGATCCCATATGTGATCAACGAGATCGCGACCGCCGCCAGCCCTCCGC
>DATJBI010000132.1:0-6357 GCA_035515435.1 Anaerolineales bacterium | reverse complement strand
CCCGGGTCAATCGTGGGAACCGCTTTCCCGGCGCATGCGCTCGATAGCAGCACCAAGACTGCGACCACGGTCAATAGGGATTTCGATCTCATGGATTTCATCCTTTCTTTCTCCTTTTGGCTGATGAATGGCTGCGGAGTCCTTATGGATCGCAACGGGCATTTTGTCGCCGCATCCGGGGGATGGGGCGCCTGTGCTGTGATGCTCTGGGCTTTATTATATTCCAAGACGGTCAAGGACGTTACGCCGCTGCCGGCCGCCTCGGCCCCCCAGTGTGCGGGAGCCGGGCTTCGTTCACCGCCTGACCATATCGGGCGGCTTCAAGAATAAAATAAAGAAGAGGCGAGCGCTTCGGCTGGCCTCTTCTTGCTCCAGCGCGGCCGCTCTAGGGAGCAATGACAACGATTGGATCCTGGCTCGTGATATTAACCGTAAACTTGTCCGTATTAAACCCGGTGCAAATGTCCTTGCCGGAGCTGACCCGGAACGGAGGCTTGCCAAAAGAAATAGCACTAATGAAATAGCACCCGAGCGGCAGGCTTGTTACAGAGATCGAATTGCCTGAACTGATCTGGGTTGCCCAATAGCCGCAATCTGCAAATGAATTCTTCTCAAGGTAGAAAGACACGGTAATCAGTTGACCGGATTTGTTTCTCACCAGGAAATTGGCCGACTTCTCTCCCTTCTGGCGGTCGATCAGACCGTTGCAGTCCCCGCCCGAGGAGGAGGCCACCGTCGGCGAGGCCAGGATCGGGGCCGTAGGCAGAGGCGGGATCGTGGGGGTGGGTTGCGGTGTGTCGGTGGATGCCGCGGTCGGTGGAACGGGTGTGTCAGTGGGCATGGCCGCCTGGGTCATGGCAACGATCGTGTTGGCCGCCGCGACCGCCGAGGCTTGCACCTGCGCGGGATCGATCGTGGGAGCCGCTTTCGCGCCGCAGGCGCTGACCATAAAAGCCAGCAGCGTGGCAAGCAGCCAGATCGGTCCCAGTTTGTTGTTTGATTTCATTTCTTTCTTCCTTTCTCGATCGTCAGACGTACGGTCTGTGGCAGCGATGGAGGGAGCGAATGAGGCGGTGACGGGCACGCTGTCCGGGTGCCGCCCAGCGCCTCAAGCGCTCCGCATGGCACAAGCATAGGCCGAAGGAGTTGAGTTGAATTGTATTGGGTTTGAGATTGCCGACCAATATGCCCTCGGACGGAAGGCAGGCGCAGGAACGACCCGTCGCTCGTGTTCGTTCTTAGTTCTGACCGACAACCTCCATGAATTGGGCCACAACATCGCGCAACATTCGTTCAGGCAGCGCGCCCACCTGGCGATGGACGATCTTTCCACCGGAGACGAATAGCATGGTTGGAATGCCTTGAACGCCGTATTTGCCAGCCCATTCCGGGTTTTCATCGGTGTTGACTTTGGCCACGATGATCTTGCCCGCGTATTCCTTGGCAAGCTTCTCGAGGATCGGCGCGACCATTTTGCAGGGGCCGCACCAGGGTGCCCAAAAATCAACGATGACCGGGACGGTGGATTTGAGCACGGTCTGTTCAAATGCAGTATCGGTGACGTGAACGGGTTCTTCTATCATATCCTCATTATACCTTTTATTTCTTTCTCGCTACCCTTCTCCGCGGGGTAAACGGGCGTGAGTATAACACAAAACCCGCATGTTATAATCCCCGTTCATGGCAGATCTATTTTCGAAGTGGCGCGCCGGACTTTCCAAGACAAGCAAGTCCGCTTTTGGGCGGCTTGCGAATTTGCTGGGCGCAACCGAAATCAATCAGGAAACATGGGACGAACTGGAAACACTGCTCATCCAGGCAGATCTGGGAATCGACACCGCCCGGGATGTGCTGGCCTCGCTGCAGCGCACCGTCCGCGACCGCGGGCTGAGGCGGGCCGATGAACTTCAATCGGTATTGCGCGCCGAGCTTCGCTCGCGTCTTCCCTCGCCGCCGCCGCTCAAATGGACAGGCTCTCCTGCCGTCATTCTGATGGTCGGCGTGAACGGCTCGGGAAAGACAACCACGATTGCCAAGCTGGGCAAACGTTTTTGCGGTGAGGGGAAGTCGGTCCTGTTCGGCGCGGCGGACACCTTTCGGGCCGCGGCCGTGGACCAACTGCAGGTCTGGGGAGACCGATTGAACATCGAGGTCGTGGCGGGGGCGCCTGAAAGCGATCCCGGTGCGGTGGCGTTCAATGCCATCCAATCGGGCATCGCCCACGAGGTCGACCTGGTCCTGATCGATACCGCGGGGCGTCTGCATACCCGTTTCAACCTGATGGAGGAGCTGAAAAAAATCCATCGGGTGGCCGGCAAGGCGCTCCAGGGCGCGCCCCATGCGGTTTGGCTGGTCCTGGACGCCACCACAGGACAAAATGCGCTGCCGCAGGCCCGGGCTTTTAAGGAGGCGGTCGGTGCCACCGGCATCATCCTGACGAAGCTTGATTCGTCGGCGCGCGGCGGCATGGCGTTTGCCATTCAGCACGAACTGGGTCTGCCGATCCTGTTTGCGGGGCTGGGTGAAAGCCCGGACGATCTGGAACCGTTCAACCCCGAAGCCTTTGTCGAAGGAATCTTGAATTGACCGACCTGGAGGAATCATGCAAGACTTGCTTGACCGTTTGGCCCACGCGCAGGAATTAACCTCCCAGCTCCTGGAGCGTCTTTGACTTCCCGGGCAAGGAGCGCAAATTAGGCGAGCTGGAAAAAGAAATTGAAGCTCCCGATTTCTGGCTTGACTCGTCGGCCGCCCAGAAGACCATGAAAGCCGTTTCGACTCTCCGAGAGGAGGTCGAGACCTGGCGCACCCTCCAGGCTCATCTGCATGACCTGGTGGAGCTCTCGCGCTTGGATGATGAGTCACTGCGCGGCGAGCTGGAGACAGAGATTGGCGCACTGGAAGCGGAGCTGGATCAGCTCTCTTTTAATGCCATGCTGGGCGGACCCTATGACGACGATGATGCCCTGCTGGCCATTCATGCCGGAGCGGGTGGCACCGATTCGCAGGATTGGGCGGCCATGCTGGAGCGGATGTATCTCCGTTGGGCGGATGCGCACGGCTTCAAGACGGAGGTCCTGGATCGAACCGACGGTGAAGAGGCGGGCTTGAAAAGTGTGACGATCGCGGTCGACGGCAGGTACGCCTATGGATATCTGCGTTCGGAAAAGGGCGTGCATCGTCTGGTGAGGCTTTCCCCGTTCGACGCCGCCCACCGGCGGCACACCTCGTTTGCCCTGGTGGAGATCCTGCCGCAGGTCGCGCTGGACGATGCGGACATTGAGATCAATCCGGGTGACCTCAAGGTCGATGTCTTTCGTTCCTCGGGGGCGGGCGGCCAGAACGTCCAGAAGAACGCGACCGCCATTCGCCTGACCCACATTCCGACCGGGATTGTGGTGACCTGTCAGAATGAACGCTCGCAGCTGCAGAATCGCGAGAACGCCCTGCGCGTCTTGCGGGCGCGCCTGTTGGAAATCAAGCACGCTGAAAAGGATCAGGAGATCGCGGTGTTGCGCGGCGAATACACAAAAGCCGAATGGGGCAGCCAGATCCGCTCGTATGTTCTGCATCCGTACCAAATGGTCAAAGACCATCG
Source organism: Anaerolineales bacterium (assembly GCA_035515435.1). GTDB lineage: Bacteria > Chloroflexota > Anaerolineae > Anaerolineales > Villigracilaceae > Fen-1038. The sequence goes on along the minus strand of DATJBI010000132.1, from coordinate 2,759 downwards.
CACCGAGTATGAAACCGGGAACACGCAAGCCGTGCTGGACGGCGACCTGGACGCGCTGATGGAATCATATCTTCGCCAGAACGCTTAGGAGCTGCTATGTGGAGAAAAATCCGTGATGCCGTTTTTACGCGCGAAAATCTGCTGGCGTTGCTGCTGGCGCTGATCCTGATCGCCCTCGTGATCTTCACTGCCGACACCACGCCCACCTGGATCTATCAGGGTTTCTAAATTGACGATCCTGCAGATCTCCATCCTGGCCGTGGTCGCGCTGCTGCTGGGCCGCCTGAACAAGGGGCGCCAGTTGGCCCTGCTGGCGGTCAGCGCGTTTGTTGTATTTTGGCTGCAGGGTGCCGAGCCGTTCGTGAGCCTCGGCTTTTGGCTTCCGACTGGAACGCTCCTGATCACCGTCGTTGCCTGGGCGCTGACCTCGGCGCCTGAAATGCGCGGCTGGAAGGAGAATTGGCCCGCGGCGGCGGTCCTGGCCGGCGTGAGTTTGCTGGTGGATCTTAACCGTTACTTCAAGATCACGCAGGTCTATATGTCGACCACCCCTCCCGTGCGGCTGACCGTGCTTGTGCTGGTCTCGATTGCGGCCGCGGCCCTGGTGCTGGCGCGCTGGCAGAAGTCACATCCGCTCCTGCAGGTCCTTGCCTTCATCGCGATCATTTTGATCTTTGTCTTTTTGAAAACGCCCGCCCTGACCAAGCTTGCGCTGACCTATCTTGCGTCAACGCACGGGCAAAATCCAAACGCGGCGGGTGTGGCAGTGAGCTGGCTGGGCTTCTCCTACCTGGCATTTCGTCTGATGCATACCATCCGTGACCGGCAAGCGGGACGCCTGCCTGCGGTGACCCTGCAGGAATATGTCAACTATGTCATTTTTTTCCCCGCCTTCACGGCCGGACCGATCGACCGCCTGGAACGATTCGTCAAGGATCTGCGGAGGCCGCTCCCGCTGGCCGACGAAGATTGGATCGAGGCGGGGACGCGGCTTTTTGTCGGTCTCTTCAAGAAATTTGTCGTGGCGGATCTACTGGCAGTCATCTCGATCAGCGATGTGCTGGTCGCGCAGGTCAAGGGCGCGCCCTGGATGTGGCTTTTTCTTTATGCCTATTCGTTCCGGATCTATTTCGATTTCAGCGGGTACACCGATGTGGCGATCGGGCTGGGACGACTGCTCGGGATCCGTCTGCCGGAAAACTTCGCAGCCCCTTATCTTAAAGTGAACCTGACCCAATTCTGGAATTCGTGGCATATGACGCTCACCCAATGGTTCCGCGCTTATTTCTTCAACCCGATCACACGGGCCCTGCGAGGCGGAAGGAAGCTTGCCGTCTGGATCATCATTTTCGTGACGCAGATCAGCACCATGGTCCTGATCGGGCTCTGGCACGGCGTGGCCGTGAACTTCGCCCTTTGGGGCGCATGGCACGGGGTCGGCCTGTTCATTCACAACCGCTGGAGCGAATGGGTGCGCGGTCGTCTGCCGGCCTGGACCCAGTCGCGGCGCGGTCAGATCGCCATGAATGCCCTGGGCATCTTTTTGACATTTAATTATGTCACCCTGGGCTGGCTGTTCTTTAATTTGTCCACGCCGGCCATTGCCTGGCAGGCGATCTTGAAGTTGTTTGGTTTCGCGGGATGAATGAGGTTCGCCCCGTTCGGCTTCTCCTGAAAGGGCTGGTCATCTTTTTGGTGATCAATCTGGCCTTCGCGGCCCTGAACCCGCCGGCTGGCACCATTTCGATCTATAACGGGCTGGTGCCTGGACGGCTGAGATTCTATCTGGCAAGCCCCCAGACTTCCGATGTCGCCGTCGGGAACCTCGATGCCTTGTTTTACTCCCACGTCATTGCTGGCGCGCCCAAACTTCCCCGCGAATATCGCGTCTTCCTGGTCGGCGACTCGCAAACCTGGGGCGGCACGGTCAGTCCCGCCCAGACCCTTGCCGAGCAGTTGAACAGCCTGCAGCTGCACCCCTGCGGCAAGAATTTGATGTTCTATAATCTGGCTTATCCCTATCCCTCCGCAGTCAAGGACTTTTTGATCTTGCATCGCAGCCTGCGCTACCAGCCCGACCTGGTCGTCTGGCTGCTGGCAGTCAACAGCCTTATCCCTATCCCAAACCCTGCATTGAATTTTCTCGACCAGGACAACCCGCAGGCTGCGGCGGAGACCCTTCAGCAGTATCATCTTGATAAATACTGGGGTGGAAGGGCATCCGAAGCGGATTTTTGGCACCAAACCATAATCGGACAAGGTCGATATCTGGCCTCCCTCACCTGGCTTCAATTGGATGGCCTGGTTTGGGCAGCAACAGGATCTGATTACCAATTTGCCGCCTACGCGCCGCTCGATGTGGATTTGCCTGCGGCCCAGGTGTTCTACGGGTTTCCACCCCCGCAGCTGCCCCGCGCCAGCCTCGCCTTCGATGTCCTGGACGAGACCCACCGCATGCTCGGTCCATTGCCCGTATTGGTGGTGAACGAACCGATCTATATCGCGCACGGCAAGAATTCGAATATAAGCTATAACGCGAAATATCCCCGCTGGGCCTACGATCAATATCGCGAATTCCTCCGGGCCTTTGTGGCTCAAGAAGGCTGGACCTATCTGGATCTGTATGACTTGATTTCCTCTGAAGAGTTCACAAATTCGATATTGCATATAGACTCCAGGGGGGAAGCGAGATTAGCGCGGTCGCTGGCTCCTGAGATCCAGGGCCTGGCCTGCCGTTGAAAGGGCCGTGCCGTGAGCGA